>JBAUEX010000300.1:0-2353 GCA_049678845.1 Candidatus Acidiferrales bacterium | reverse complement strand
GGCGGTACGTGCCGCCGTAGAGCTGCGCGGTCGAGATGACTTCGTCGCCGGAGCTGAGCACGGCGAGCAGCGCGCTTGAAATCGCAGCCATGCCGGACGCGGCCACGATCGCTGCTTCCGCCCCTTCGAGGGCGGCGATTTTTTCCTCGGCGATGGTCAGCGTCGGATTGCCGTAACGCGTGTAGATGTAGGCGGAGCTTTTGCCCTCGGCCCAGCGCTTCATTTCGGCGGTCGAGGAAAATGTGAACGTGGAGCTGCGAACGATTTCCGGCGCCACCGGTCCGCCACGTCCGTGCTTCGATTCACCGTGCTGGATCGCGATGGTGGCGTCGGCCCAGGGCTGCGTTGACTTGGCTGTTCTAGTTTTTGTGCGAGATTTCATGCGGGGCAGATTGCAACTTTACGGCGGTATGCGCAAGTGCCATTTTGGTTCGATAGCCGCGCACAGGCTGAAGCCTGTACTCGATAGTTTTTGCTCCAGAAATACCATCCGAGAACGTGAACGCCAGCAGACTAAGAGTAGGAGCCACTGAGGAACGCTTCCCGACCGCAGCTCCTTTCCACAAACAGCGGACCAAAGCCGGTGCCCGATACTTCAGTGGCCGTTGGAGGCGCTGGCGGCTTCTTCGTCCTCGGCGGCGTGGGGTTTGTGGGCGGCGATGATCTTCTGGGCGATTTCGGCGGGGACGAAATCGTAGTGCGAGAATTCCATCGAGTAGCTGGCACGGCCCTGCGTCATGGACGTCAAATCGTTGGCGTAGCTAAGCATTTCCGCGAACGGAACCTGCGCGCGCACAACCACATTCTGTCCGCGTGTTTCGCTGCCGCTGATGTGCCCGCGGCGCGAACTGATATTGCCCATGATGTCACCGGAATACTGATCGGGCGCATAAACTTCCACTTTCATGATGGGTTCGAGGAGCGCGGGCTTGGCCTGCTTCATCGCTTCCTTGAAGGCCAGAGCGCCGGCGATTTTGAATGCCATGTCCGAAGAATCGACATCGTGATATTTGCCGTCGTACAGGCTGGCGCGAAAATCGACGACCGGAAAGCCAGCGAGAAAACCGCGTTCGGACGCGTCGCGAATTCCCTTCTCGACCGAAGGAATCCAATTCTTCGGAATCGCGCCACCGAAAACATCATCAACAAATTCGAAGCCACTACCGCGCGGGAGCGGCTCCATCTTGATGCGGCAGAGGCCAAACTGGCCGTGGCCGCCGGTTTGTTTCTTGTGTTTGCCTTCCGCATCGGCCTTGGCGCGAATGGTTTCGCGATAGGCGACTTTCGGCGGATGAAGCGCGAGGTCTACGTGGTAGCGCTTGCGCAATTTTGCGACGACCACTTCGATGTGCTGCTGTCCCGCGCCCGCGAGCAAAAACTCCTTCGTCTGCGGGTCGCGGCTGAAACGCAGAGCGGGATCTTCTTCGAGAATGCGGTGAATGGCCACGCCGATGCGGTCTTCGTCGGCGCGCGTTTTCGGTTCGATCGCAAACGTGATGGAAGGTTCGGGGAGATGCGCGGGAGGATAATAAAGCGCCGCGGATTTATCACCGAGCGTGTCGCCCGTAGTCGTGTCTTTCAGTTTTGCAATGGTGCCAATATCTCCCGCGTGCAGCTCATTGATGGCGGTGGCTGTCTTCCCTTGCCGGATTTCGAGATGCTGGAAGCGCTCGAGCGTGTTGCGGTTGAAATTCGCGACGTTAGCGTCGTTGTGCAACACGCCACTCAAAACTTTGAAGTAGCTGATGCGGCCGGCAAAAGTGTCCGCAATCGTCTTGAAAACGAAAAGGGAGAGCGGCTCCTTGTCGTCGATTTTGCGCTCAATGCTTTCGCCCTGGCGCGCGGGCTCTTTGTAGGCAGGCGCCTTGCCACGATCCGCGGCGGACGGAAATGTTTCGGCGATGAAATCGAGGATCGCGTCGCTGCCGATGTTTCGCAACGCCGAACTGACCAGCACGGGATAAATGCGCTTTTCGAACACAGCTTCGTGCAAACCTTTCTTCAAATCTTCAACCGGCAACGTGCCTTTGTCGAAAAATTCCTGCATCAGCTCATCATCAATTTCGGCGACCATTTCGACCAGCGCTTCGTGCGCGGCTTTTGCGGCTTCGGCCATGTCGGCGGGAATGTCTTCGACTTTGGCTTTGCCATCACCATCGGGCGTATAGATGAGAGCCTTCATGGCCACAAGGTCGATCACGCCTCTGAAGTTCCTTTCCGTACCGATGGGAAGTTGAATCGGCACGGCGCCGCGCCCGAAAACCTGCTGAATCGATTCAAGGGCGCGCTCAAAGCTGGCGAGTTCGCGGTCCATCCAATTAATAACGAAGGCGCGCGGCAGATCGTATTCGGT
>JBAUEX010000299.1:0-13056 GCA_049678845.1 Candidatus Acidiferrales bacterium | reverse complement strand
ATCCACACGCGATGCTGCACATGGTCAAACACCACCAGCCCGTGAAAAATCATCAGCACCGCATCGTCCAGCTTCAACTCGTCTTCGCTCGTCGCAGGGATTCGTTCGATCAGCCTGACCATGTCGTATGCGAAATACCCAATCGCACCACCCACAAGGGGCGGCAACCCGCTGACCTTCACCGGACGGTAGCGGCTCACGCGGCTGCGCAACACTTCGATAGGATCTGCGTCGATCCTTTCGACGCGATTGCCGATCTCGATCCTGCACGAACGCCCGCGTGACCGGAACACCTCCGTCGGGTCCACGCCGAGAAACGTGTATCGCGCGATGTTCTCGCCTCCCTCGACGCTTTCGAGCAAGCACGAATATTGGGCATCGCGCGCCAGTTTCAGATACGCGGCGACGGGCGTCAGCAAGTCCGCCGTGATCGTCTCGTACACCGGAACGAAATTCCCTGTTCGCACCAGTTTGCGAAACGTTTTGTAGTCGGGCTGGATCATTTCTTCTCGCGTCCCTCTTCCTCGCGCCTCAGCGCTGCCACCACCGCTCGTCGCATCGCCGCTTCCGGCGCGCGTTCGCCCATCCAGATTTCCCACTGCGCGATCCCCTGCGCTAGAAACATCTCGAGTCCGGAAACCGTTTCGATTCCGCACGCCGCCGCCAATTGCAAAAGCCTGGTCTTCCGCGGGCGGTAAATCGTGTCGAACACCAGCCGGCAATTCAGTTCGCGCGCCTCCAACGGAGAATCGCTCGTACGCGGATGCATTCCCACCGGCGTTGCATTCACGATGGCGTCGAAAAACTCGCGCCGCAGAGCCTTGCGCGGGATAGCTGCCCCGTGAATCGCGCGAGCCAGCTTCCGCGCCCGCTCCATTCGCCGCGCACAGAGCGCAACTGCTGCGCCGCCACGCGCCAGCGCAAATGCCACCGCGCGCGCCACCCCACCCGCCCCAAAAATCAGCACGCGGCTACCCGCAATCGGCATTCGCCGTTCCAGCGCCCGCAGCGCTCCTAGGTAATCTGTATTGTAGCCGAACAGCTTCGCTCCTCCGCGCACCACCACCGTATTCACCGCGCCAATCTGCGCGGCCAACGCGTCGCAATCGTCGAGGTGTCGAAGGATCCGCTCCTTGTGCGGAATCGTAATACTGAAACCCTGGAGACCCAGCGGCTCAATCGCCGCCAAAAAATCGCCCAAGTTGCGCACAAGAAACGGAAGATAGACCGCGTTCACCCGCCGCGCAGCGAATCCCGTGTTATGCAGAGCCGGCGAAAGCGAGTGCTCAATGGGATCTCCGATCACTCCATACACGCGTGTCTGACCGTCGAGCTTACCCGCTCGATATAGTTCCGTCATTTTGGCAAGCGGCACTTGGCCTGGCGCCGTAGCCAGTTCTACCGGCGCGTAAGCGAGAGCGCTGCCTTCTCGCAACGCCAAAATGCGCGTTGGCGCCGCGATTTCGCCCATCGGTACGGCAATCACATTTCGCTTGCCCTGCGCAAGCGCCAGGATGCGCAAACTCTCCGCAAGCGAATCGCATCGCGCTGCAATTTTCACGGCATCGAAACCGGCGGCTTGCGCAGTTCGCTCAAGCTTACGTGGTAATCGGCCTAATTCTGATTTCTTCGGCGTCTTTGCAAAATCGTGAAACGAAAGAATTCGCGGCGCCCCCGCGGTGCAAAGGTCGCGCGTGAACCTTGCGCTGGCCCGCACGCTTTCGATTTCCAGGTCGACCCAATGGCAGCCGGCTCCAATCGCACGCCGCAAAACGGCAAGTTGGCCCGTTACACTCTTGGAAAAACGCCCTCCCGCCCCTATGCAACGGCAGGTGGCGATCAACCTCACCCCTCGACTCAATCTCGTGCGCCTCAACCGGACCAGAAAGACCTGCAACTCCCGCTCGCTCCCCAGCCAGTCCAGCCGCAACTCGACGGTCTGCGTATGGCGCGCCGCCTCGCGAAGTTGCTGCCACATTTCGCGCGCAGTCGTAGCCGCGACCACTCCGCAGATTCGATCCTCTCCAAACAACCACCGGGTCGCCATGCTGTTCCTTGGTACAGGTCAGGAGCGACAGTAGGATGCGTTACCCAATGTGTAAAACGCAATGGGACATTGCCTTGACGCTCTCTGGGGTGTTTGTTACGGTCGATTCATCGGACGGAGGCGCTGGCCTACCGGCAATCGCGAGGCAAGGAGCAAAAGAAATGCGCAGAAATATCCTGATACTTGGTTTGTCGCTTGCATTCTTCTCTTCGGGTGCGCTGGCGCAAGAAAACGGTCTACGGGATCGCCCAACCATACCGCCGCCAACCCAGCAAGACGTCTATTGCTCTGGAATGATCACGACGGATCATGTGTCGCGTGACACGCAACTGATCTCCGGCGAAGAAGCCAATTACGTCCTCACCTTCTCCGATGGCGATTACGTTTACATAAACAAGGGTTCTGACAAGGGCGTGAAAGCCGGGGATGTGTTTCTGGTGATGCGGCCGATTGCCAATGAAACATATGTTCAATTTTTTACCTGGCAGGATCGCCTTCTGCACGCCATGGGACAGCCGTGGGAGGATGAGGGGCGCGTAAAGGTGGTGGTCGCACACAAGAACGTCTCCATCGCACAGGTGTTCGATTCCTGCAGCTATCTGCAACGCGGCGATGTGCTGGTGCCCTACGAGGAACGCCCGGTGCCGCAACTTAAGTCAGAGGCCAATTTCGACCGCTTTGCGCCGCCCAGCGGCAAGAAGAAGGCCATGATTGTTGCCGGCAAGGGCTTCAGTATACAAGCTGGCACAAACAGCATCGTCTACGTGAATTTGGGCGCCAATCAGGGCGTCAAAGTCGGCGACTATTTCCGCATTTACCGCCACGAAGACAACGGAAGTTCCTTTGTCTATCAGACGCCGGATATGGGTACGTCGGTGGAAGGATTCGGATCAGCGCCGGCTCACTACCCGGTGAAGGACTTGCCGCGCGAAATCCTTGGCGAGGGGGTTGTGCTGCGTACTTCTCCCAATTCTTCAACCGTGCTGGTCACCTACAGTTTGAAGCAGATCTACGGCGGCGATTACTGCGAACTCGAATAGCCGCTTCAATTCTCCGCTGTGCCCGCATTTTCTGAGCGAGCCGCGGGGAAGTCCTCTTCTGAAAATGTTTCTGCCGTGAAGACTTCGACTTGGGTCTCGGGATCCTTCCATGCATTTGCGTCGAGCCCGGCCTTGCGGCACGTCTCTTCCAGGAAACGCTCAACCGGCCACCGATGTTCGCGTGCCACCTGCGGCAACAGCACGCCTCGGCGTCCATCGCGCGATACCACCAGCCCGTGCAAGCCCGCTTCCACATCCTCGGGCTGTGCTCTCTGAACTCCCGAGAGAACAGAGATTTCAATTTCGAGTTCCGTGAGTTCATCGCTGAGCAACCGCGAAAACCGCGGATCCTCTGTCGCCGCCGCCGCGGCGCAATCCGCCACCACATTCGCAAGCGATTCCAGCGGTGACAATCGGCCCATGCATCCGCAAAGTCGCCTTCCCCGGCGAAGCGTCACGAATGCTCCGCCGGGAGTCGCCAATGCTCCCTGCGGCGCGACAACTTCCAGCTGCCGTCCCTCGGTGATAATCAGCGCGATTGCTTTTCGGGCAATATCCAGTAGGGCTTTCTTTTCTTCGCTGCGGAGTGCGCTACCGAGTGGGCACATCTTGCGGATTTTTCTTCCGTTCGAGAACGATCTCGATGCTCCGCCGCTGCTTGATGCGGTCGTCGACCTGGTTCCAGAACATCAAGAAATAATGCACGGCGGATACGACCGCGCTGATCACCACCAGCCACAGCAACACCACCGCGAGCAGGTGGAACGAAGGATGCGTCGCCGAAAAAATCACAATGCAACCGGCCAGCACCTGCAGCACCAACTTTGTTTTGCCCAGAGGCGTTGCAGGAATAATTAGCCCTTCTGCCGACGCGATATTGCGCAGGCCCATCACGATGAACTCGCGCCCGATGATAATCACCACCATCCAGGCGGGAACCAGTCCCATCGCGACGAGTGAAATGAAGGCTGCGGAAATCAGAAGTTTATCCGCGATAGGATCGAGGAGGATCCCCAGCGTGGTGATTTCGCCCCGCTTGCGCGCAAAATATCCGTCGAAAGCGTCGGTGGTGGCCGCCACGGCCAAAATCAAAACGCCCCAAATCTCGAAGTGGAATGGCAATCCCCAGAGTTCCAGGTTGGGCTCTCGCGTCAGCAGCACCACCACGAGCAGCGGCACAAAGAAAATTCGGAGAATGGTTAGGCTGTTGGGGAGATTCATTTCGGCCTCGGCCCATGCAGCCCCGCAGCCAGTTACATTGGTCGCAGGTGATGTGGCCACTATAGTGCGGCATGGCGTTGGAGTCAACGATAGGTCTACGTTGACTACGTTGAACCCACGACACCTACGTGAACTGTCCGCATCGGCCTTCTTGATTTGGGATCAGCCTTCCGATGGACGCGCCCGGCAACGGCGTGTTTTTATGGCCTTTTCAACAAGCACCGGAGAAGAACATCAAGAAATGATGTATTTACCTTTTGGTTTTTTCGCGCGTCCAACTTGTGCAAATTGAACAAACAGCACGGGCACGAGTGGAATTGCCTCATTTCCCCTCACAAATACCGACATCCTATGCCTAAATGACTGAAGTAGCTACAGTTACAGGGAGAACTCGAAAGAGTGCGTCGCTACCCCGTGGATGCAACGGAATCCGTATCCCGGTTTCCCTAACCGCAATTTCCACAATGATTTCCACAGCATCCTCAACACCGAAACACGTCAATTTTCCCGTCACATCAATTAACCACAGAGTAATCAGCTTATCGAAGGGGACTTGTGTGCACAAATGCTCAAATGCCGGGCCTCTCGCTTTCAGAAGAATCGCCAAAACTCTCCAGTCGCGCGGCGAGCGATTCGGGCAGTTCCGCGTCCAGACAAATGTGTCCGTCTTGCACCTCTGAACGCAGCACGCGCCCGCACGCATAGATCATCGCAAGTTCACGCCCGTTCGCCAAGGGCACATTCAACCGGCGCGCAACGATCGGATCTACGGGCATGGCTTCATCGATGCGTCGGCGCAGCTCATCGAGCCCTTGTCCCGTATGCGCGGACACAAAAACACTGGGATCGTGATCGTTGACTGACTCGCTTGCGTGCAGGAAATTGCGTTCGTGAGATTTCCGGAGCGCCTCAAATTGCTCTGGCGCAAGACGGTCCACTTTGTTGAACACGCGCAGTCGCGGGCGATCCGCGACTCCCAAATACTCGATCACCTTCTCCACTTCCGCATCCTGCTCGGCGTGCGACGGGTTCGAAATATCGGTCACATGCACAATCACCGCAGATTCCTGTGCCTCCTCAAGTGTGGCGCGAAATGCCGCAATCAAATCGGCCGGCAGGTCACGGATGAATCCGACGGTGTCGGATAGCAGAACGCGCCGCCGCGAGGGCAGGCGCACGGAGCGAATCGTAGGATCCAGGGTCGCGAACATTTTCGACGAGACGAGCACGTCGGCATGCGTCAGCGCATTGAACAGCGTCGACTTCCCCGCATTTGTGTATCCCACCAGCGCCACCGTACCCAGAGGAACCGCTTGCCGCGCCCGGCGTCGCAGCGCCCGTTGCCTACGCACCGTTTCGATGGAACGTTCAATTTTCCCGACGCGCTCGCGAATTCTCCGCCGGTCGGTTTCGAGTTTTTGTTCGCCGGGTCCGCGCGTACCGATCCCGCCGCCCAGTCGCGAAAGTTCGCGCTTGCTCCCGGCGAGCCGCGGCAACAAATAATTAAGTTGCGCAAGTTCGACCTGAAGCTGTCCTTCACGGCTGTGCGCGTGCCGCGCAAAAATATCGAGAATCAATTGCGTGCGGTCAATGACGCGGCAATCGGTGCCGCGCTCGATATTGCGGTGCTGGACCGGGGAAAGATTGCGGTCCAGGATAATCAGGCCCGCGTCCAGACGTTCGGCCTCCTGCTTCAATTCCACCAGCATTCCACTGCCGACCAACGTGGCTGAGTCCAGCGTGTCGCGCATCTGCTGACGGCTGCCCACAACTTTCGCTCCTGCGCTATGTACCAATTCTTCGAGTTCAATCAGCGCTTCGCGTCCTGCCGCGCCGCTTGAGATCCTACCCGCTCGCGGCGCACGCTTCAGCGCGACGCCCACCAGCAATACGCGTTCCGAATTGTCCCGGGGAGAGGCGGCTTTCATGAGCATTGGGAAAATTCCGGCGGGAATTCGTTGAGCCTCTTCATTCGTTCATGATTATACCCTTCAATCTCTACGGCCGGAGCACTTCTTGACTGGCAAAACAGGACGCCGCTAGAACGAAACGCGAAAGTACATCCGCCAGCGAAGGACCGAATTTTCGAAATGTGGCATCGCGCGTCGCTCGATCCGCCCACCCCAGATAAACCAACATCGCCGACTGAGACCATTCCTCTGCCTGCGCGGAGGTGAAGCCTATTTCGCGAAAAACCTGCTCGAGATGTGAAGAGCGCCGCTTTTCGATCTCGCTGACACGTTGGCCCACTCTTTCGTCCTCGCGCGCCCACGAAAAAATCGCCACGTCCAAACTGCTCTTCGTCACGCTCGACAGCAGTTCCACCAGGGCCGCCCACCGCCCGGCCGGGTCACGGTGAACCTCGCGCTCATCGACATTCCAGTCCACGTGTCCGGATTCCCAGGCATCCAGCATGGCCGCGAGCAAATCCTCTCTATCCCGAAAATGCCAATAAAAGCTTCCCTTGCTGATTCGCAGCTTTTTTGCAAGATTCTCAACGCGTACCGCTTCTCTGCCTTCGCTCGAAAGGACTCCCATCGCGCAGCGAATCCAATCGGAGCGTTCCAAGTGAATGGCGGGTTCTCTACGGACTGGCATCCAGCGCCCCATGTATCCATACGTTATCGTATGGTCGGTGCGAGAGTAACCCACAAGAGTTCCGCGGTCAATACCCATGCGTATCCCTTGATGATTCCTCGACTGTCTCAATGAACCGGAAGGTATCTCCCACAGTCGTTGGCTCATCGCCAAACCCTTCAATCCAATGTACGTCCATCTCTTTGCGGAACCAGGTTATTTGCCGCTTGGCGTACTGGCGAGTTGCCTGCTTAATTCGGATAAGGGCTTCGTCAAAGGCCATCGTGCCAGCCAGAACGTTCTGAAGCTGCGAGTAACCGATAAATTCAAACGGCTTCGCTGTTGGGGCTATTCCATTGTCCAACAATGATTTAACTTCACTTAGCCAACCTGATTTCAACATCGCAGCTACCCGCGATTCAATGCGCTGGTAGAGCGCCGCTCGCGGAGGCATCAGCCCAATTTTGAACGTCCTGTAGCCTTCCAGGCCTGTCCTTCCCCGTTGGTGGAGCGCGCTGGCCGGCTCACCCGACAACAAACGGATCTCGATCGCGCGGATTACCTTCTGCGTGTCGCCCGGAGCAATCCGTGACGCCGATTCCCTATCCAGCCGCTCCAAAATCCTGTGCAAGTGCTCTGGTCCGCGTCCCGTCGCTCGCTGCCGCAGTCGCTCGCGAAGCCCTTCAGAACGCGCCGGAGCATCGGCCAAGCCTTCTAGCAGCGCCCTCAGATAGAGTCCGGTCCCTGCCGTCAAAATCGGCAGCCTCCCCCGCGCGCTAATCGCATCCAGGACTTCCGTCGCCCGCCGTCGGTACTCACCCGCTGTGAAAACTTCCTTAGACTCGATCAAATCAATCAAGTGGTGCGGAATTCCGCGCCGTTCTGCTGCCGGGACTTTGCCTGTGCCAATATCAAAATAGCGGTAGACCTGCGTGGAATCGCAAGCCGCCACTTCCCCGTTTAACCGCTCCGCCAACGCCATCGCCAGAGCCGATTTGCCGGAAGCCGTCGGGCCGAGAATCACGACCAGGCGGCGGTGCGTATTCATCGGTGAAACACTCGGTCGCGCAGAAGCAAATAAATCAACACGACCAACGCCAGCAGCCGTGCGCCCAGAATTTGAGTGCGGTTCAGTCTCACTGTCCGAAGTTATAGTCCAGAGGCAGGTTGTAAAGAAAGGCGATTCGGAGTTCGATATAGGGCCCAGTGAATGCCGGTGGAAGCGGTTCGAACGGATTCGATTCCGTTAGCGCGGTGCCGGCCGCACGGTCGAGAGGCTCCTTGCCTGACGTGCGCACCAACGCCGGCTCGGTATTCGGCATGTCGCCATTGCGCATGATATGGAACTGCATGATGACAACACCCTTGTCGCCCATTTGTGCAGAAATCGGCCACGCGGAAATCCAGTTCTGCTTAACGCGCGCGAGCAACCTCGCCAGGTAATTCGAGAAATCCACCCCTTCGGTGGGAGTCAGGATTTGGACGCTGCTGCCGAGCAGCCCCTGGCCTCCGCTGCCACTCGGGAGCGGAGCCCCTGGACCGAGAGGTATCGCCTGCTGGACCGCTGCGGAGGTCGAACTGCTCCGATTCTGCAAGGCTTGTTGGGCATTCTCCTGCAGCGCCCGTCCCGGCGACAGACGCGGAAGATCAAGATTGAGTTTCTGATTCGGCTTCGGCGGAGTCTCCAATTGCGTCAGCGGCTTGAAGGCAGGCTGGGGCTTTGGAGGTTGCGGCGCTGGTGGCTGCGGTTGGGCCGCGCGTGAGGGCTCCGGCTGAGGAGGCGCGTCGGTCTTTGGTCCAGCCATCGGCTCAGGAGCGGGTGGATGTGGCGGAGTCAGCTTTTCCAATAAGCGGGGATCCAGCCGCATACGCGCGCTCGGCCGCTCCGCTGGCGGTCGCTCCCTCGGCACATTCTTCACCGACGGCGGAAGAAACACATGCGACAATTGCTCCCGAGCCATCTCCACTTGTTGCGCCGGAACATTCGAAGTGAAAAGCTTCGGCGCGAACAAGATCAGCAGGATGACTCCTACGTGTACGAGCAACGAAAAAGACCGCGCTACCCAGCTCCAATCCCGCTTTCTTGGATCCTCGGGAGATGCCAGCAAATTGACTTCGCCGGTGTTAAAAAGATCCCGCTCGATGATGTCGTCGAAAACTCCCTCCGGCAATGGCGCCGGAGCCGCCGGGCGAAACGACTCCTCGAGCACCGCCTCCTGAGGCACGACCACGCGCGTTTCGAGCACCGCCATGGGCACATGCGAAGGGATCGATGTGGCGGAAGATTCCATCTGTTTCACTGGCATGTCCCGCGGAATCAGAATGCGGCTCGAAAGAACATCTAGCGGTAGGTGCAACGGAATTGACGTGCGCGTGTCGAGCGGCGCTGTAGAAGGCCCCGACGGTACCACAATGCGCGAATCAAGCTGCGAGGTGCGTCGCGCGCCGTTTTCAGGTGGTGCGTTGGGATCGACGCGAGAAATTTTCAGCGGAACCAGGGTCCGGGGGATCATCTTGTCTGCGGGGCTGTTGCTAGCTCCGGTTTCACCCGACGTGCATGTTCCAGAATCCCCGCCATTACGCGGTTAGCTAAGTCGAGTGCTCGCCGTCCGGCCTCGCCATCCACCAGCGGTGTCGTGCGTTCGCGCACCGCGGAGAGAAACGCGCGCAATTCCGCCTTCAGCGGCTCTTCGGGCTGCGTCGGCAATTTTTCGAAATCAATCGCGGGCTCCGAACCCTCACCCGTCACGCGGACGCGCGTCACATCCTGGCGCGTGTAATCGACGGAAACATATTCGCGCGTCTGGAAAAAGCGCAGCTTGCGCACGCGTTCGGTGGAAACGCGGCTCGCGGTCAGATTCGCCACCGCGCCCGACTCAAATTCAATGCGTGCATGCGCGATGTCCACTTTGTCCGTCAGCACCGGAATACCCACGGAATGAATGTCGCGCGCGGGCGAGTCGACGAGCCAAAGCAAAATATCCAGATCGTGAATCATCACGTCGAACACCACGTCCACATCCAGGCTGCGCGGCGAAAAAACGCCCAAACGATGCACCTCGAAAAACAGCGGCCGCGTCACGATTTTCTGCACCGCCACCACGGCGGGATTAAATCGTTCCAGATGCCCCACTTGCAGAATGCGCCCCGCATTTTTTGCGGTCTCGATCAGTTCGTCGGCTTCTGCGCGCGAAGACGCAATCGGTTTCTCCACCAGTACATCGACGCCGCGCTGCAAAAGGTCCGAACTGATTCGCGCATGAAGAACGGTGGGCACCGCAACGCTCGCCGCGTCAATCTGTTCGGCCAATTGGCCGATCTCCGAAAACGCCTGCGTGCCAAATTCCGCCGCGATTTGCCGCGCGCGCTCCGGGTCAGCGTCATGAATTCCCACAAGTTCCGCGCCAGGAAGTTCGTGAAACACGCGCACGTGATTGCGTCCAAAATCACCGACACCGACCACGCCCACACGTATCTTCTTGTCGCTCACCGCTTCCCTTTCTCCGCCGCAACCCTATCGGATGCCTGTTTCACGCCGAGGGGTGTAAGCGCCTCAATCGCGATGCCGGCCTCATCGGCCGCGGCCATCAATTTCTCGCGGTCAAACAAAAGCGTCCGTCCCGCGTCCACCGCCAGCGCCGTTGCCTTCGAACGCTTCATCACGTCAATCGTCCGCAGGCCAACCACAGGCACATCGAAGCGCATGTCTTGTCCGGGTTTGCTGACCTTTACCACCACCAAACGCTTCCCTTTTGTGAGACGCGCCGCCCGTTCGATGGTTTCGTCGGTGCCCTCCATTGCTTCCACGGCCACACACGCGCGGTCGCAAATCACCACGGTTTGCCCCAGATCAATTTCCGCCAGCCGCTGCGCCACTTCGCGGCCGTAGGCAATGTCAGCCGATTCTGCTTCGTCGGGGCGGCGACGCGTCAGTACTCCTGGTTCGGGCAACAATGGCGCTAGGAACACCGTCGAGTCCACCAAGTGAATGCCTTCCTCTTCGAGCAATGCCGCCACCGCGCCGATCAGCGAATCCGTATTTTTTCTTGGCAGCGACAGCAGCAGCTTCGCCAGTTTCCAGTCGGGCCGTATGGCGCTGAAGATTTTGTTGTGTTTCACCTGCCCGGCCATCACCGCTTGCTTCACGCCGTCCTTGTGAAGCAACTGAATCGTGCGGCTCAATTCGCCGAGGCTCACCCAATGCAATCGCGGCGCAACGCGCTCCAGTTCCGGCGACGCTTCTTCGCGTATCGCAATCACGGCCATCTCAATGCCGCGACTGCGCGCGCCTTCCAGGACCAAGAATGGAAATTTTCCGTTGCCGGCGATCAGTCCCCAGCCAGCCATTGAGGGAATTTCGTTTTGCGGCGCCATCGCTCGTCTACTTAATCAGCCCGCGCTCGGCCGCTTCGATGAAGCGAATCAACTCAGAAACGTCTTCCGAGCCGTTGAGCGTCTCGCGCATGCGTTCGACAGCCTGCGTGGTGTTCAGCTTCGAACGCAGCAGCAACCTATATGCGCGCTCGATCACCTGGATGCGCTCGCGGCTGAAACCCTGACGCTCCAGGCCAATCGAATTCACCGCGAAGCAACGCACATCGCGCGCCTGCACCACTTTCGAAAACGGCGGCGCATCCTGCGTGATCGCCGTCAGCGCCGCAACATAAGCGTACCGGCCCACGCGACAAAATTGATGCACCGTGCAAAACGCGCCCACCGTCGCATGATCCTCAATCGTCACGTGCCCGGCCAGCGTCGCGCCGTTCACGAAAATCGTGTGGTCTCCCACGTGACAATCATGCGCCACGTGCGCATAGGCCATGAACATGTTGTGGCTGCCGATATGCGTGGTCCCACCACCCTTTTTCGTGCCCCGGCTGACGGTGACGAATTCGCGAAACAAATTCTTGTCGCCGACTTCCAGCGCCACGCGCTCTCCTGCATAGGTCAAATCCTGGGGATCGCCGCCAATCGCGGTGAAGGAATCGAAGCGATTCTCGCGTCCAATGCGGGCCGGCCCATGAATCACGCCATGCGCTTCAACCACGCAGCCCGCGCCCAATTCAACCTCGTCGCCAATCACGGCAAACGGACCGATGCGCGACCCGTCGCCGATTCTGGCGCTGAAGGAAACGTTTGCGCGCGCGTCAATCTCGCTCATGGATTGCGGTTCACCGTCTTGCACATCAGCGTGGCCTCGGCGGCCAGCTCGTCGCCCACAAACGCTTTGCCCGCCAATTTGCAGAAAGTCGTGCGCCACGAAACCACGTCCACTTCGATGCGCAATTGGTCCCCGGGCACTACCGGCCGCCGGAAACGGGCCTCGTCGATGGCCACAAAATAGAGCAACTTGCCTTCGCGCTCCGGTATTTCCTGGAGCAGTAAAAATCCTCCCGTCTGTGCCATCGATTCCACGATCAACACGCCCGGCATCACTGGTTGCCCGGGAAAATGACCCGCGAAAAAATGCTCATTGATCGTGACGTTCTTGATTCCCACGATGCGCTTCAGCCGCTCCATCTCAATGATTGCGTCCACCATCAGGAACGGATAGCGGTGCGGCAGAATCTTCTGAATCTCGTTTGTGTCCAGGATCATGAACTCCCTCAACAGGCCACACGGTATCAACGCACCCGCGAGCGCAATCTAGCCATTTTATATGAAACCGCTCCCTCGTGGTACGGCGCTTGCGCTAAGGTTTGTCGGATCCACACGTTTTGAGGATTCTCCTTCTCCCCCGTTTGAAGCGCAAACCTCCTGACTCCGCGGCACGCGCTTCGCCTTTAACAAATCGTGGCGAAACTCCCGGAGCGCTCATGGCGTCCTATCGCACAGCCTGTTTGACTTGACCATAGCGTCGGAATATGCTCTCGCGCGTAGATCGGTTCAACATAAGTCGATCAACTTGGGGGTGGGATGTCTTATGCACATGCTGCGTAATATGAGTTGTGCCGCAATGTTCTTGCTTTTGCCGCTATCTCTTTTCGCCCAAACGTCGAGCCATCCAGCGGCTCCGTCCGCGCCCTACTGCCTCATTCGCAGCGCAGCTGGCGACGGCGCCGTATCGCGCCAGGAGGCATCGTCATCAAGCGAATCTGAAACTCACGGGCTAAATCCCGCCGATCTCGACCGCTCCGCGAAGGCTTGCGTCAATTTCTTCCAGTTCGCCGA
>JBAUEX010000298.1:0-20629 GCA_049678845.1 Candidatus Acidiferrales bacterium | reverse complement strand
TGACGTAGCCCATTTCCTCAGAGATGGTGCCATCGCGATCGAGAAAAACGGCGCGGCGTTTCGGTTTCGTTGGTGAGTCAGGCACGGGGCGGCTGCTCCAGCCATTTCAAGGCGGCGGCGTGAACGTCGGCAACAGTGACGCGCGTCATGCAGCGATGATCGATGGGACATTCGCGCAAAAAACAGGGACTGCAGGCAACTTTGCGCTGCACGAGCGTCCGTCGCGGCGTGACGGGCGCCGTGCCGTGCGGATCGGTGGAACCGAACAGTCCAACGACGGAAACGCCCACAGCGGCGGCTACGTGCATGGCGCCGGAATCGTTGCCGATGAAAAGTTGACAGCGTGAAAAGAGCGCGGGGAGCTCCCCGATGGGTGTTTGACCAACTAGGCTGATGGGTTGATGGCGCATTCGTGCAGCGATTTGCCGCGAGACCTCGACTTCCGAGAGCGTCCCGAAAAGTATCACATCGGCATTGAACTCATCAACGAGGCTGTCGGCGACGGCGGCAAAACGCTCGGGCAACCAGCATTTCGCAGCGCCGTAGGCGGCGCCGGGCGCAAGCGCGATGCGCGGCGAGTTGAAATGAACGCCGACTTCTTGCAGGCGAGATTCTGCGGCTTCCGAAGCACCGGGAGCGAGTTGCAAGACAATATTTGTAATGGTTGGCAATTTATCGATCCAGCCGATGCGCCGAAGCAACTCGAGATAATAATAGGATTCGTGCGCAGGGATTTCGCCAGCGCCGGGAACGCGAACAGCGCGAGTCAGCAGAAGACGGCGACCGTCGCGCGCGTAGCCGATGCGTTCCGGGATTTTGGAACGCCAGGCGAGCCACGCGGCGGAGAAGGCGTTTTGCAAAAGCAAGGCACAATCGAAATCTTCGTGGCGAAGTTCGCCGGCGATTTTTTCCAGGGCGAAGGGACTGCGCACAGATGCGTCGAGGGAAATCACCTTATTCGCGAATGGTTGGCCGCGATAGAGATCGGCGACCCAGGGACGCGCGAGAATCGAGATTTCGGCGTCGGGCCAGTGCGCGCGAGCGGTTTCGAGCGCGGGAACGCACATGACGGCGTCGCCGACCCAATTTGTGGCGCGGATGAGAAGCTTCATCGCGGCGACCCCGATTTTGTTTGCGCTTCCGCGCCCGCGACTTTGAGGAGAATGGTTTGCCAAAGCGCGGCTTCGTCATTGAAACGCAAAGCGATTTTGCAAAACAATATGGGAAGGCGATTGGTGCGAAGCGGCGTCAAATCCTGAATATCTTTTTCCGTGCATAGAAGAGCATCAGCTCCCGCGGAGAGGGCGCGAGATTCCAATTCGGAAAGATCCGCTTCGGTATAGAGATGATGGTCGCGGAAGATTGCGTGTCCTGCAAGTTGGATTCCCCATTTTGTGAGGTCGTCGAAAAAAGCGGACGGATTGCCGATGCCGCAGAACGCAAAACACTTCTGATTGCCGAGTGGCTGATTATGGTTTGCAGTGGAGGGTGGCTTGTATATTTCCATACCGAGTAATTCGGTGCGCGCGTAAAAGATGGGCGCGGACGTGTGGCGCTGAATGATCGCTTCGGTGGCGGGAGCGTGTCCGCCGCGCGTGATGATGACAATACCGGCGCGGCGCAACGCGGAAATTGGTTCGCGAAGACGTCCAGCAGGAAGAAGATGGCCTCCGCCGAATGGATTCGTGGCGTCGAGCAAGAGAATGTCGACATCGCGCGCGAGTTGAAGATGCTGAAAACCGTCGTCGAGAATGAAGCATTCGGCGCCGCGACTTTCCAGTTCCCTGCCTTTTGCGAAACGATTGGCGCCAACGCCAATGCTGACCGTGCCATCCAAGCGTTCATCAAGGAGAGCGGCCTCGTCGTTCCAGCCCTCGGGAATTGGTTGATTATCGACGGAACGGCGGCCCTGCGGCAAAGGGTGATAGCCGCGGGACAGTATGGCCGTTTGTTTTCCGCTTGCCGCGAAACGTTGCGCGAGCCAGATGGTCATGGGTGTCTTGCCCGTGCCGCCGACGGTGAGATTTCCGACACTGATGACGACGCCACGCAAACGGCGCTGCTGACAGATCCCAGCGCGGTATGTCCACGCGCGCAAACGCGCTGCTGCGCCGTAAAGAACCGAAAAGGGCCACAGTGATGAGCTGGCGAGAGTCACGCGCCGCCTCGCGGAGATTGCGACAAACTTTCAAGAAGTTCGGAGATGCGCGCGAGGGTGCGCGCCGTGGCTCCGCGATTCGCTTCGACGAGAGCGCGGGCTTTGCGTCCCATTTCCGCGCTGCGTGAAGGATCTTGAATCAAGTCGACCCACACTTTTCCGAGCTGTGCGGCGCTCGAAACCTGAACGCCCGCGCCGGCGCTCGAAAATCGCGCAGCCATATCGCGGAAATTTTCCATCGAAGGGCCAAAGACGGGCGGCTTGGAAAACCACGCCGGCTCAAGAATATTATGCCCGCCGGAAGGCACGAGCGAGCCGCCGACGAAAACAGCGTCGGCAAGAGAATAGAGACCGGCGAGTTCGCCGATGGAATCGAGGATGAGGACGTCGGAAGTTTCGTCGAGAGGCGCGTTCAGATCGAGCGAACTGCGACGAATGGCTTTCCAGCCGCGTTCTTCGACGGCGCGCACGGCGGCGTCGAAACGTTCGGGCTTGCGCGGCGCGAGAACAAAAAGCGCGTGACGCCACTGGCGCTGGACAATATCGTAGGCGGCCAGAACGATTTCCTCTTCTCCGGCAACGACGCTGCCGGCGACGAGCAGCGGCCAGCGCTCCTGCTCGCGAATTTGTCGGGCGAGCCAGTCGCCAAAAGCGGCGCGCGGAGGCGGCTCGTGATCGTATTTCATGTTGCCGCTGACTTCGATGCGGGCGGCGGGCGCACCCATTTCTTTCAAGCGACGCGCGTCTTCGGCCGATTGCGCGAGGAAAAGATCGGCGTTGTGCAAAACGCGTTCGAAGAATTTACCGATGAACGGTTTGAAATGGCCGAAGCGGCGAAACGACTTTTCGGAGATCCGGCTGTTGACGAAAACCACGGGAATATCGGCGCGATCGGCTTCACGCATGAAGTTCGGCCAGATTTCGGTTTCGAGGATTACGACAAGGGCGGGACGGAGTTGATTGAGATCGCGGCGGACGGTGTCGGGCCAGTCAAACGGAAAATAAAAAATACCGTCGGCCGAAGCGATGCGTTCCCGGGCGACGCGCTGGCCCGTGGCGGTGGTGGTCGAGAGGAAAATTTGACGACCGGGGAAACGCTGCTTGAGACCGTCGAGGAGAGGCTTGGCGGCGAGAACTTCGCCGACGGAGACAGCGTGAACCCAGATGGAGGATGGAGCGGAATTTGTGCGAGAAAGCGTCGAAGGCAAATGCCCCATGCGCTGGCGGAAGCTGGCAAGATATTTGCCGCGGCGGAATCCCTGCAAGGCGAAATACGGCGCGAGCAGCACCATGACGATGACCATCAACACGCTGTAAAAAAAATACATGTGGGGAGCGAGGCGCCGGTCGAAAAAAAGTGCCGGGCGCAAGAGAAGCATTATAGTGGCAAGGCGCGTTTGAAACCCACAACGTTTCCGGGCGCGGGTGCATCTATGCGCAAGAAGTGAATGACGGGTGAAAATGATGCGAAGCCTATTGCTGATCGCAACGCTGGGCGTGATGGTGGCCGTTCCGCAGATCCAGGAGCCGGATATTTCGAAGTGGGCGGCGAAGGACATGCATCAGGACTTTGTGGTGGCGGCGGAATCGTATGGAGATGCGGCGCGTTCGAAAGAGAAATTCGGCAAAGGAGCGGATCCGTACGAGGCGGGGCTGCTGGCCGTTGATGTATATTTTCGCAACGACATGAAGTTTCCGGTGCACGTGGATCTGAGCACGATTCGGCTGGACGTGAACGACCCGAACGGGCAGAAATTTCATTTGGAGGCGTTGAGCCTGGCGCAGGCGGCCAGCGACATTGCGCATCCCAAAGGGCCGTCAGCGCCGAGCGCGCGGCGATTGCCGATTCCGTTTCCGAGCGGCGACAGTAAGCAGCAAGGAGTGATGGACAAACTCAAACCGTTCACGTTGCAATCGGATATTGTGCCGCCGGGGCGGACGATTCATGGCTGCGTTTTTTTCGATATGAGCCACCACTTCGATTTGGTGCCGCATGCGACGCTGTACGTGCCGGATGTGAAATCGGTGGCGGCGGATACGGGACTGATCTATTTTGAAGTGGCGCTAGGGGTAAAGCACGGAAACTAGTTTCGGGTTGCCCACGACTCTAGGGTGTCGCCGGGGGCGGTGGTATGGCGCCCGACCGATTGCGACGCTGCCTGCGCCAACCCTTGAATAAAAACCAGACCCCAGGAACGATCAAGATTAGCCACGGAATCACCGTGACGATTACAGTGATTCGAGAAGCTGTGCTGTCTGCCACAACCGAACCTGACTCACGCAAAGCTGTCCAGATCTCGGCGAAGCCGCCAGTATTGACGCTAGGCCTCTCCACACGGAAGGAGATCACAACCGTAATCTTCTCGGTTTCATTGGCCAAGATCTTCCACAGCCTAGACTCGCTATCCAACTGAGCTTGGGTATCGGTTAACTGTTGCTGAATCTCAACCAGATCTTTGACGGTCGCGGAAGGCTTCGAGAGCATCGCTCTTAAATTGTCTCTAAAGCTCGTGAGATTCTTGATTTTGGCGTCAGCGTCTACGACGTCGGCCGTTTTATCTTCTCGTTCCGCCGTATGCTGGACAACCTGGCCGAGAGTTCCGACTTGCGCGAGCAGCTTTTTCAAATCTGCCGGCGCGACCCTTAGCGACATAGTGCCCGTTGGCTCCGAGTCGGTCATTCTTGTCGTGATGCTGGAAGATAGAACTTCGCACTGGATCGTGCCGCAGAATGCGATTGCCGACTCCCAGGATTTTTGAAGTTGTGACTCTGAGGTGATGACCTCGAGTTCGTGGCTTTCGGCGACGAAACGCTGCGGTGATGCCGCGAGCGCAGACATCACCATGTAATTGCTAGACAGCGGTCCTCGCACGGCGGGCAGACTTGTGCTCAATTTTTTGCTACAGCCAGTCGTCACCAGGAGCGCACCAGCAAAAATCAAAGCGACAAACCTGCGGTTCATGGCTTTCCTACCGAGCGGCTCCCCCATTGTGGATACCGGGACCGTCGATGGACTACGTTGCTTGCTCGCGAGGCAGTTTGCTGATTTTGTGACACTCCGCTAGAATCTAGGTTCGCTTTTCTTTCCTTCCACAGCTCGAGGCTCATGGCGCTTCTCGACGAATTAAATTCACAGCAACGCGAAGCAGTGTTGGCGACCGAAGGCCCCGTGCTGGTGATTGCCGGCGCGGGAACGGGCAAGACGCGCGTAATCACGTATCGCGTGGCGCATTTGATCGAGCAGGGCGTCCCGGGCCGAAATATTCTCGCCGTAACGTTCACCAACAAAGCTGCGGAGCAGATGCGGCGGCGCATCGAGGAGCTGGTGCGCGCGAGCGGACACGATGCGTCGGATATCTCGATCTCCACCTTCCATTCCTTCTGTGCGCGACTGCTGCGTCGCGAAGCCACGCACGTTGGACTTCCACGCGATTTCGCGATTTATGACGATGACGACCAGGCGCGGGCGGTGAAACTTGCTGTGCAGAACCTGAAACTGATCGAGAAGGAATTTCCACCGCGGCCCGTTCGCGACCGCATCAGCTCCGCAAAAAACCACAATACTTCGCCGAGCGAAATGGAAGCGGAGGCCTACGATCCCTTTGGAAAGAAAGTGGCGGCGATTTATCGCGAGTACGAGGAGATTTTGCGCAAAGCGAGCGCGCTCGATTTCGACGATTTGCTGCTGCGCGCCGTGAAGCTGCTGCGGGAAAACACTGAGGTTCGCACGCGTTGGTCTGAGCGGCTGCGTTCTGTGCAGGTGGACGAATTTCAAGACACAAATGCGTCGCAGGAAGAATTGGTGCGGCTGCTGGCGGGGAAAGAGCGGAACGTTTGCGTGGTCGGGGACGAGGATCAGTCGATTTATAGCTGGCGCGGCGCGGTGAGCGGGAACTTCCGGCGGTTTCTGGAGGATTTTCCGGGCGCGCGCACGATTCGGCTGGAAGAAAATTACCGCTCGACGCAAACGATACTGGACGCGGCCGGCGCAGTGGTGAGCAATAACCGGAGCCGGCTGGGGAAGAATTTGAAAGCGGCGCTGGGCGCTGGCGAGTTGTTGAAATTCTACGAGGCTCGCGACGCTGGGGACGAGGCGGAATACGTTTGCGGCGAGATCACGGGGATTTTGCGCGAAGATTCGAGCGCGACGGTGGCGGTGCTCTACCGGACTTCGGCGCAGTCGCGCTCGTTCGAGGAATCGCTGAGGCGATTGGGGATTCGGTATCGCGTGGTGGGCGGCTTCAGTTTTTATCAGCGCGCGGAAATCAGGGATGCGCTGGCGTATGTGCGGATGGTGATGCACCCGGAGGACGATGTGGCACTGATGCGCGTGCTGAACGTGCCGCCGCGAGGCATCGGGAAAGTTACCGTGGATGCGCTGCGGGAAGTGGCGCGCGAATTCCATGAATCGCTGTGGGAAGCAATTCCGCGGATGACGGGGGCGGGCAAAGCGCGAGGCGGGGCTTCTCTTGGAGCGTTTCGCGAAATGATTTTGCGTTTGACGGAGGAATGCCAGTCGCGAAGTGCGGGCGAGCTGCTCGAAGTCGTTCTCGAGCGCACGGAGTATTTCGAGTGGGTGGAGCAGCAGGATAAATTGGACCATTCGACGCGCGCCGATAATTTGCGCGAACTCTCGAATGCGCTCGCGGAGGCAATCGAGACGGGACAGTCGCTCGAAGATATTCTGGACAGAGCGGCGCTGGTGAGCGACGCGGATGAATACGATGAAGCGGTGCCCGTATCGCTGATGACCCTGCACAGCGCGAAGGGACTGGAATTCGATCACGTGTTTCTCGCGGGGCTGGAAGAGGGAGTACTGCCGCACGGGCGCTCGATGGGGAGCGACGAAGACGTCGAGGAAGAGCGCAGGCTCTGCTACGTGGGCATGACGCGCGCGAAACAGAGGCTGACGATTTCGCGCGCGATCTACCGGCGGTCGTGGGGAAATGCGGAGTTGACTCCGGCGGCGCCGTCACGATTTTTGGCGGAGATTCCGGGTGAGATGGTCGAGGCGGCAGAAGGATCGTTCAGCGAGCCGGGGGAGACGCGCCGATATGAGCCGGATCCGGATTTTTACGATGCGGAGTACCGGAGGCGGGGAAAATACGCGAGCGCCGGCGGCGGAAAATATGGCGCGAGCGCGGCGCGCGCGAAGCGGACGATGAATCCGCTGATCGGGACGCGGGTGCGGCATCCCACGTATGGCGTGGGGACGATACTCAAGGTGGAGGATGATGGGGATGACCGGAGGATTACGGTGAGCTTCGTTGATCATGGGATGAAGAAATTGATCGAGCGTTATGCGCATTTGGAGGCGATGTAGGAGCAAACACTACAAAGGCTTGGCAACAATGAGACGCGGATGAGATCTGGCATTGCGAGTGCGGGCAGGTCAAGGTAGAGTTTGGCGCGCGAGACGAAGGGACGGTGGCGGGTGGATCCACAACTCTTCCGAACCAAAAGCATCGATCAACTGATTTCCGACGCGGACCAGCCTGAACGGAGGCTGAAGAGGACGCTCGGATGGTTGAGCCTGACGGCGCTGGGGATTGGCGCGATCATCGGCAGCGGGATTTTTGTTCTGACGGGGACGGCGGCGGCGGGCGAAGTGGACCGCTTCCCTTCGATCCTGCAAGCGCCGCTGCTGAGCGTGATCATGTACGGGCGGCACGCGATCGGCGTGAATGGGAGGCCGGGCGCGGGACCAGGGATTGCGCTGTCGTTTTTTATTGTGGCGTTTGTATGCGCGCTGGCCGGACTTTGCTACGCGGAACTGGCGTCCATGATTCCGATCGCGGGAAGCGCGTACACGTATACGTACGCGACGATGGGTGAATTCATCGCGTGGATTATAGGCTGGGATTTGATTTTGGAGTACGCCGTTTCGAACATGGCGGTGGCGGTGGGTTTTTCGGCGTACGTAAATAATTTGCTGGAGACTTTTGGGCTGCACCTGCCGGCGTCGCTGGCTTCGCCCGCGTATGATCCGATGGTCGGATGGGCGTGGCACTTCAACGTGTTGGGATTTTTGATTGTGATGCTGCTGACGGTGCTGCTGGTGCGCGGAATTCGCGAGTCGGCGGGCGTGAACAACATCATGGTGGGGATCAAGCTGGTGGCGATCGTGGTCTTCTGCGTCGCGGCGAGCAAATACATTCATCCCTCGAATTACCACCCCTTCCTGCCGAATGGATTCCAGGGCGTGTTGACGGGCGGGGCGATTGTGTTTTTCACGTACATCGGATTCGATTCGGTGTCTACGGCGGCGGAGGAATGCAAGAATCCGAAGCGCGATTTGCCCCTGGGAATCTTGGCTTCGCTCTTCGTGTGTGCGTTTTTTTACATCGCGGTCGCGGTGGTTCTGACGGGCATCCAGCATTGGGACACGTTGAACAATGCGGCGCCGGTGGCCAATGCGCTGGAGGCGATTGGATTGAGAATCACGGACCGCTGGGTGACGGCGGGCGCGCTGATGGGAATGATTTCGTCCATCCTGGTTTTTCAGATTGGGCAAGCGCGCGTGTGGTTCGCGATGTCTCGCGACGGATTGCTGCCGAAAGCGTTTTCGCGGGTGCATCCGAAATTCCGCACGCCGGATATTGCGACATGGGTGGCGGGCCTTTTCGTCGGCGTCTTCGCGGGAATATTCGACATCGGGACGCTGGCAAACCTGACGAATATCGGGACGCTGTTCGCATTCATTCTGGTGTCGCTGGCGGTGCTGATTTTGCGGAAGCGGCAGCCGGAACGTCCGCGGGCGTTTCGCGTGCCATGGTCGCCGTGGATACCGATTGCGTCGGTGATTTTCTGCTTCGTGCTGATGGCGAGCCTGACGGTGGAGAATTGGGTGCGATTTTTCGTGTGGCTGGTGATTGGACTCGCGTTTTACTTCCTGTACGGACGAAAGCACAGCGGACTGGCAGGACCGCAGGCGCGGACGGCTGCCGTGCGGGCGCCGAAATAATGAGGCTGGCACGGATATTCGGCGTTGCGTTGATTTTCATGGCTGTGCCGCTCGCGTTATGGCCGGGGATTGTGTTCGGCTGGGGCGAGAATGCGGACCGGTTAGTGGTGAACAACGCGGTGGCGACTTTGCCGCAGGAGATGCGACCATTTTTTGAAGCGAACCGGCAATACTTACTGCTACACGTCACCGATCCGATGGAAGCGGCGGCGAAAAATCCGCGGGAACTTCACAACGAATATATCCGGCTGGACCATTACGGGCAGTATCCGTTCGATGCGCTGCCACGCGTTTACAAGGATGCGGCGCGGAAATTCAGCAAGCGGTCGCTGGACGCCAACGGATTATTGCCGTGGGAAGTTGGCCTGTACAGCGCGAAGCTCACGGACGATTTCCATTCGCGCAATTTAGCGGGGGCGAAGCTGGATGCGGCGCTGCTGGCGCATTATGTTTCGAGCGCGCACGACCCTTTCAACACGACGATCAATGACGACGGGCACCTTTCGGGCCAGTCGGGAGTGAACGATCGCTTCGGGAAAAAGCTGGTGAATCGGTACGCGCTGTTTTTTTATTTGCACCCGAATCCGGCGTCGTTTGTGACGGACCCGACGGATCGCGCGTTTGAGATTTGCCTGACGGCGCATTCGGTGCTCGAAAGCATCTTGCTGGCGGACCGGCGTTCGCACGAAGGGCTGCAAGATTACAATGACGAATACTACGATCGCTTTTACAGCCAGGCGGGCGCCATGCTGGTGCGGCAGATTTCGGACGCGACGACGGACGTGGGTTCGTATTGGCTGACCGCGTGGGACAACGCCGGACGGCCGCCGCTGCCCTCGCAATAGACGGTTGTAATGCGCTGATGCAATCCTCCGCTGGAATTCCCGCCGCAATACTTCAACTGCCCAAGGCCGAGCTTCACGTGCACCTGGAAGGGTGCATGACGCCGGCGCTGCTGGTGGAGTTGGCACAAAAGCACGGCGAGAAAATTGAACTGCGAACTGTCGAAGAACGATACCAGACACGAACTTTCGCGGAATTTCTGGATTTATTTAAGTGGGCGACTTCGTATTTGCGCGAGCCGGAAGATTATGCGCGGCTGACGGAGATTACAACTCGGCGCATGAGCGAGGAGAATTGCGTTTATGCGGAGATGACGCTGTCTGTGGGCGTCATGTTGCTGCGAAAGCAAAATGTGGAGAGGAATTTTGCGGCGATTCGGGCAGGCGTCGCGCGGGCGACGGTTGCGGCGGGGCGCGGTTTGCGCGTCCAATGGATTTTTGATGCGGTGCGTCAATTCGGGGCAGAAAAGGCGATGGATGTGGCACGAATTGCAGCGGAAATGAAATCCGAGGGCGTGGCGGCGTTTGGAATGGGCGGCGACGAAGAATCGCTGCCCGCGGCGGATTTCCGTCGAGCGTACGAGTATGCGGCGGGCGAAGGGCTGCATCGTTTAGCGCATGCCGGTGAAATGGGCGGGCCAGAGGCGGTGCGCGATGCGATTGAGATTCTTGGTGCGGAGCGCATTGGGCACGGAATCGCCAGCATACGCGACGATAAATTGATGGAGATGCTCGCCGAGCGGGAAATTCCTCTGGAGATTTGCCCGCAGAGCAATGTGCGCACAGGAGCGCTCGCGAGATTGCTTGGCGTTGCGGAGGCGCGGATGGAAGAGCATCCTCTGCGGGACTTTATTGCGCGAGGCGTTCCGGTGACGCTGTCGACGGACGATCCGGCCATGTTTCATACGAGCCTCGATGAAAGCTATCGAGCGGCGGTGGAAAAAATGGGGTTGAGCGCGGCGGAGGCGGTGGATTTGGCGGAGGCGAGTTTTCGCTATGCATTTTTGCGCGACGACGAGAAATCTAGAATGATTACGGATTTTCACGCGCAGGCGGCGCGTCTGGGCCTGCTATAATGCCGCGCATGAAAGCTCATGTGTGGGTGATGCCGAAAACGACGGTGCTCGATCCGCAAGGTCAAACGATTCATCATGCGTTGACTTCGCTGGGGTACTCCAAAGTGCAGCGCGTGCGGCAGGGGAAATTTTTCGTGCTCGACCTCGATGGAGTGAGCGCGGAGGAAGCGAAGGCGCAGGTGGAGAAAATCGCGCGCGAAGTGTTGACCAATCCGGTGATCGAGGAATTCCGCTACGAAATTGTGGCGTGAAATTGTAACGTCCGCAAGGTTTGCTCCCACACGGACTCTCATAAACGCTTTGGCCCAGCATCATTCCCACCTTAGGGGTTAAGACCGCTAATTTCTCGGACCTTTTGGCACGGCTAAAGGCGTGCCCCGACGATGCCGTCCCAAAAGGATCCTACACGGTCTTTGCAAGGCGCCATTCATTCACCCCTCGCATCCCTTCGGTAGCGTTCACTGATCGGCGTGGAACCGGCCTTCCCAGTCTTACGGGCAGCGCGGAATATGCTAACCTGAATGAATGGCGCGCACCGGCTTGGGTGCGGACGCGCAGCACGAAAGAAAGCGAGCGACGGAACTTTATGTGCGGAATCGTAGGCTACATCGGGCCGAAAAAAGTGGTGCCGCTGATTTTGGATGGCCTGAAACGGCTGGAATATCGCGGATATGACTCGGCAGGAATCGCCGTGGTCACGAAGGACGGCAAGCTGGATATCCGGCGGGCATCGGGGAAATTACGGAATCTGGAAGAGGCGATACGTCTGTGCCCACTCGACGGACTCTACGGAATCGGGCACACGCGCTGGGCCACGCACGGGCGTCCGACGGAGGAGAATGCGCATCCGCACCGCGACTGCAAAGGCGAACTCGTAGTCGTGCACAACGGGATTATCGAGAATTATCTGCAATTGAAGCAGCAGCTGATTCAAAAAGGGCACAGGTTCTTGACCGAGACGGATACGGAAGTGATCGCGCATCTGATTGAACAGAACTTCAATGGCTCGCTCGAAGGCTCGGTGCAAAAAACGGTGAAGCAACTGACCGGCGTGTATGCGCTGGCGGTGATCTCGACGCGCGATCCGCAAAAAATCGTGGCGGCGCGCCTGGGACCTCCCGCGGTGATTGGCCTGGGCCAAAACGAATACTTCGTGGCGAGCGATATTCCTGCTGTGCTGCATCACACGCGCGATGTGGTGTTTCTGGCGGATGGCGACATCGCGGTAATCACTCCCGATGGCGTGCGGCTGACGGATTTCGAGGGTGGGGCGATCGAGCGTTCGGTGCAACACATCACGTGGGACCCGATTATGGCGGAAAAGGGCGGCTTCAAACATTTCATGCAGAAGGAAATCTTCGAGCAGCCTCGCGCGGTGCGGGACACGCTGGTGGGGCGGGTGTCGCTCGATTCCGGAAAAGTGTTTCTGGACGAGATGGACATTGCGGAAAAAGAGTTCCGCGAATTCCAGGATATAAAAATTGTGGCGTGCGGAACGAGTTGGCACGCGGGGTTGGCCGGGAAATTCATGATGGAGAAGCTGGCGCAGATTCCGGTGGAAGTCGATTACGGAAGCGAATTTCGGTATCGCGATCCGATTGTTGACGCGAATAGTCTGGTGGTGGTGATCAGCCAGTCGGGCGAGACCGCGGACACGCTGGCGGCACAACGCGAGGCGCGTCAAAAGGGCGCGAAGACGTTGGCGATTTGCAACGTGGTGGGGTCAATGATTACGCGCGAGGCGAACGGGACGATTCTGACGCACGCGGGACCGGAAATTGGCGTGGCGTCGACGAAGGCTTTCACGGGGCAACTGGCGGCGCTGGCGATCTTGGCGCTGCACATCGGCGAGTTGCGTTGCAAAACGTCTCCCGATTCGGGAAAGGAAATGGTGCAGGAAATGTCGCGCTTGCCGCACAAGATGGAGGCGGTGCTGCAACGCGACGAGGAATATGAGGCGCTCGGGCGGCAATTCTTCCGGCATTCGGACTTCTTGTATCTGGGGCGCGGAATACACTACCCGATTGCGCTCGAAGGCGCGTTGAAACTGAAGGAAATTTCATACATTCACGCGGAAGGCTATCCGGCGGGCGAAATGAAGCACGGGCCGAATGCGTTGATTGACGAGAATTTGCCCGTGGTGATTATTGCGACGCGGGATGAGAACGACGCGGCGTCGATGACGCGCTACGAAAAAACAGTGTCAAACATCAAGGAAGTGAAGGCGCGCGACGGAATTGTGATTGCGATTGTGACCGAAGGAGATCATTTGGCGCGCGAGGCCGCGGACCACGTGATAGAGATTCCCGCAGCGCCGGAGATTTTGACGCCCATTCTGGAAATCTTACCGTTGCAACTGCTGGCGTATCACATTGCCGTGAGGCGCGGTTGCGATGTGGATCAACCGAGGAATCTGGCGAAATCGGTGACGGTGGAATAGACAAACAGGTGGTTTCCATTCTGCCGACCGTGCTTTAGAATTGCAGGGATGCTCCGGGGTCCATTATCGGCGCGTATGTTGGGGCGCGGTTTGCCACGCTTGTGGCGATGGCTGGCGGTTTGCGCCGCTCTGGCCCAGTTTGCAAATTTTTGCCCTTCCGCTTTATCTCAGGAGGCGTCGTCAACCGCCGATGCGAAGCTGCTTTCGGTGACGCAGGTGGGCTCGCAGGCGTATTCGACCGAACAAGTGACGGCGCTGAGCGGATTGCAGAATACGGCGACCGTGAATCGCGACACGATCCAGGCCGCAGCGGACCGGCTGGCGCATACGGGATTGTTTTTGAGCGTGCGCTACCGCTACTCGGGTGAGGTGGGCGGCTTGCGCGTGACGTTTGAGTTGCAGGACGCGCCGACTTTTCCCGTGTCGTTCGACAATTTTCCGTGGTTTACGGACGATGAGCTGACGGCCGCTCTGAATCAGGCGGGACTTCCCTTCCACGGCACGGCTCCGGCGACGGGCACGGTGCTCGACACAATGGCGCAGACACTCGAAAAGACGCTGGCGACGCGCGGCGTGCACGCCACAGTCAAACATGAAATGAGCGTCGTCCCCGGAACGAATCAAAAAACTTTGCGGTTCAGCGTGGAGGGAGCTGATTTAATGATTAGCGCGATTCAGTTCACCGACCCGCTGGCGACGAATGATCGCGGCGTTCGGGATGAATCGCAGAATCTGGTCGGGAAACCATTTTCGCGGGAAGAGGTCGAGCGCTTCGATTTCGAGCATGTTCGACCAACCTATTTCAGCCGGGGGTACCTGCGTGCGACGTTCGGGCGTCCCGAGGCGCGATTTGAGGCGGATCCGCGCGGGCCGCTGCCGAAAAGCGTGGTGGTTATCGTGCCCATCACAACGGGCCCGACGTATTCGTGGGGAGGAATCACCTGGAACGGGAATCACGCGTATACGAACAACGATTTGGACGCGCTGGTGACGCAGAGCGGTCTGACGGTGGGACAATCCGCGGACGGGATGAAAATCGTGGCGTTGCTGCAAAGTGTGCAAGACGCTTACGGGCATCGCGGTTACCTGGACGCAAGTGTCGTGCCCAAGGAAACTTTCGACGACGCGACGCATCGCGCTTTGTATCGCGTGGATATTTCCGAAGGCCAGCAATACAAAATGGGCAAGCTGGTGCTGACGGGGCTTTCCGTCGATGCTGAGCGGAAACTCCGCGCGGCCTGGCGCATTCCCGCAGGACAAGTGTTTGACAACACCTTCTACGATTATTTTCTGGCGAAAGGCATTGGCGACGCATTGAGAGGACTGCCGGCGGCGCAAGATAAAGTGTCGAACTTTCTGCAGAAAAATCCCCAGCCGGCGACGGTGGACGTGATGCTCGATTTTCAATAGGCCAATTCGCGCTATACTGTTTCGCGCATGCGCGACCTCAGGCAAAATACAACACTGAAAGAAATTCAAGTGCCGGGAAAAATGACGCAATCGAATGACGGTTGCGCGGAGCTTGCCGGGATTGAAGAATTGCGACGCAAGCAGGAGCGGATGATTGCGGAGCTGCGCAAAATCGATTCGTTGCTGATTGCTTTTTCCGGCGGAGCGGATTCGGCGTATCTCGCGTGGGCGGCGCATCAGGCGCTGGGCAACCGGGCGCTGGCCGTGACGGCGTTGTCGGCGAGTTTTTCGGAACACGATCGCGAGGAGGCGCAGCGTTTCGCGGCGGCGACAGGCATTCGTCACGAATGCATTCGCACGGAAGAATTCGCGAATCCATTGTATGTGGCGAATGAGGCGGACCGTTGCTACCACTGCAAGGATGAACTTTTCGACAAGATGGAAGCGCTGGCGAGCGAACGGGGATTCGCGGCGATCGCTTACGGAATTAACGCGGACGACACGCATGAATTTCGTCCCGGGCATCGCGCGGCTGCGGAGCATAAAGTGCTCGCGCCATTGCTGACCGCGGGATTGCGAAAAAATGAGATTCGCGCGCTGTCGCGCGAGGAGGGATTGGCGACGTGGGACCGTCCCGCGGCGGCGTGTCTTTCCTCGCGAGTCGCGTACGGGACGGCGGTGACTCCGGAACTATTGGCGCGCATCGATCGCGGCGAGGATTTCATTCGCGGGCTAGGCTTCCGGCAATTTCGGTTGCGCGCGCATGGAGAACTGGCGCGCGTCGAGATTGCGCCGGAGGAATTGCCGCACGCGTTGGATGCGGAGACGATGCGACGAATGGCGGCGGAGTTGAAGCAGCTTGGGTTCACGTACGTGACGCTGGATTTGGAAGGTTATCGCACAGGGTCGCTGAACGCTTCGCTGAAGAGCAAGTAAGGCCGTAGCGTGCGAATGCGCTGAAACGCTTTCAATACGGCTAATTCACTCCTCGCGGAGGAGGGTCGCAGGATCAACCGACAGGGCGCGTCGCGCGGGAATCCACGTAGCCAGCAGACCCAGCAACGCCATCGCCAGCACCGCGCCGCCCAGTACCGTGGGATCGCGCGGATTGGCTTGATACACAATGTGCCCGAGCAAACGGCTGGCAAAGACGCCCGATAGCAGCCCCACCGCCGAGCCCACTCCGAGCAGCACCATGGGCCGCCCCACCGCCGTGCTCATCACCTGCGTTCTTTGCGCGCCCAGCGCCACGCGGATGCCCAGCTCCTTCATGCGCCGGCTCACGCCGTAGGCCGCCATGCCAAAAATGCCCGTGACCGCCAGCATGCCAGCCAGGAGGCCCATGACTCCGAGCGAGACTGTCGCAGCGCGCGCCGGGAACAGCACATCTCCCAACGCGTCGGACCAGCTCTGCAGCGATATTGACAGATTCGGATCGATGCCGCTCAGCGTGCGCTGCAGGGCCGCAGCAATCTCGTTCGGCGCAAGCCGCGACCGCACCGCGAAGGTCACTCCGCTATCCTCGTGCTGCGACAATGGCAGAAACACAGCAGACTGCGGCGACTCCGCGAGGTCGTGGTACTTGCCGTCCTCGACCACGCCGACCACTTCCGTCAGCTTGTTCCACAGAATGAAGCGCTGTCCGATCGGCGGCGTCTTGCCCCACATCGTCCGCGCGAAGGTTTCGTTCACGACGGCCACACTCGGATTGTTTGCGCTATCCTGCCATGAGACGTCCCGCCCAGCCAGCAGCTGAGTGCCGGCAGCCTGCAAGTATCCCGGCGACATCACATACACGAACGTCACGAGTGCATAATTGTCCATCCTGAGCTCGACCGTTCGCGGGCGGTAAATTGGAATATCGCGTCTCCAGCTGGTCATCGGCGCGGGACCCACCTCACCGGCCGCCGTCACACCGGGGATGCGCCGCAGGGCCTCAATCATCGCTTTCTCTTTCTGGAGCGCCACATCGCCTTCCTGTCCCACTTCGCTCAGGTCCATGTCGGCCAGCATCACGCCCTGCGGCTGGAAGCCCAGCCGACCGTGCAACTCGCGGACCATGCCGCGCACGGCCACCAGCGCGGCCGTTATCAACAGCGTGCAGATCGCGATTTGTGCGCCGAGCAAGAGGTCGCGCGCGGCAAACCGCCGCATGTGCGTTGAACCAACCGGTTCGCCCTTGATCATTTGCAACGGACTGCTCTGCCACGCCTGCCGCGCCGGCACAATTCCAAACAGCAGCGCGCTTCCCCATGTGAATGCCAAGCCCGCCACGTAGACACGCGTATCCGCGCTTGCCACCACATGCCCGCCGAAGACTCCTCGGTTCAGGGCGCCCAGCAGCAAGTCCGCGGCCACCATGGCGGCCGCTCCGCCGATCAGCGATACGATCACAGCCTCGGTCAGCAGTTGCCGCACCAGCCGCCACCGGCTCGAGCCCAAGGCCACGCGCAGCGCCAGTTCCCGGCTGCGATCCGCCACGCGCGCCGCAAAGAGAGTTGCGAGGTTCGCGCACGCCGCCGCCAGCACCAGCAGCGCCAGCAAGGTTACACTGTAAAGGAATCCGCGAATGACTTCGCCGTCGTCGCCGAACAGTCCCGGATGGATCAGTCGGAACGACACTTCCTTGTCGGTTTTCGGATACTCCTTCGCCAGATCGGCCGCAATCGCATTCAGATTTTCCGTCGCCTGCTGTGGCGTCACACGCGGCTCGAGTCGGCCAATCACCGTCACAAGAGACGTCCGGCTATACCGCTGATCTCCCGCCTCAACCATGGGGATCCAGTAGTCCTTCCACACGAACCGCTCTGTGCCGTGGAACCGCGCAGGCGCCACGCCGACGACCGTAAACGGACGCTTGTTGAACTCCACCGTCGCGCCGACTACGCCGCGATCGGCGTGAAAAGCGCTTCGCCACAGCTGATCGCTCAAGACCAGATACGGCGCTGAACCGGGACCATGCTCGTCCGCCGCGTGGAAGAAGCGTCCCACTTCCGGCTGCACGCCCAACAGATCGAAATAATTGCCGGTGACCTCAGAGCCGGAGAGATTCATCACCGCGCCTTGCCATCTCAGTTCCGCATCGGAATATGCATAAATCGCGGCCATCCCGCTGAAAGTCGTGTTTCGCTGCCGAAAATCCTCAAACGCGGGATACGACGTAGTCAGCAGCCGTCCGCTCGCCCACGGCTTGAGGCGAAGCTGATACAAGTTCTGCGGGTCGCCCACATCCAACGGGCGCAGCAGGACAGAATCCACCACTCCGAAGACGACGACGTTCGCGCCGATGCCGACGGCGAGAGTTAGGACGGCGACGAGTGTGAAGCTGAGGGATTTGCGCAGCATGCGAAACGCAAAGCGAATATCTTGAAGAAGTGTCTCGATGAAATGAGCGCCGAGGGATTCGCGGATTTCTTCCTTGTATTTCTGGTAGCCGCCAAATTCGATGCGCGCGCGGCGTTCGGCTTCGGCGCGGGATAGGCCGGAGCGAGCGAGATCGTCGGCGCGGTCCTGGATGTGCGAGCGAAGTTCCTCTTCCATCTCGCAGTCAACGCGCGAGCGATGAAAGAGCGCGGAATAAAGGGCGCGACACGAGCTAAGAAGCTTCATACTTCGCCTCCAAAATTTGGATAGCAGAGGGATCTCGGCAAAGGGAGGAACTTCGCGCGGATGAAGCGCGCGACAGGAACAGCGAGAATAAAAACGTCTCTACCTTTGTTTGGTACAGAACGCACGGAGTCGAGTCGTTTCATCGCCCTATCCTATTCGTAACGAAGCGCGACCAGGGGATCGACGCGCATGGCGCGGCGCGCAGGAATCCAGCACGCCACTAGCGCAACCGCGGCGAGCAGCGCCACACTGAGCGCAAAGGTCGCGGCGTCACGGGCAGGGAGATCGAACAGCAAGCTTTGCACGAATCGGGTGGTCGCCCACGTGATTGCCGATCCCGCCGCAACTCCCGCGAGCAGAAGCATGGCTACGTCGCGCATCACCAGGCGCAGAATCGCGCCGCGCTGCGCACCCAGCGCTAGGCGGATGCCGATCTCCTTCCGCCGCTGCAGAAGCAGATAAGCGAGCACGCCGTAAAGACCGATCATCGCCAGCAGCAGCGCCAGCGCACCGAAGAATCCGGAAAGTGTCGCCAGCAGCTGCTCCTGCGTCAGCGAATCGTCCACTTGCTGCGCGAGCGTGGTGAACTGAATCGCGGCGGATTTGTTCACGCGAAGGATGCTTTCCGAAACCGGCTTTGCGAGTTGCCACGGCCGCGTTGCCGTGTGGATCTCGATACTGGCGCGCTCGAGGGCGCCCTCGATCTGCGCGAGCGGGAAATAGGCCGTCGGTGGAGCATCTTCGCGCAGCGTGTCATACTTTGCGTCGCCTGTCAGTCCTACGATCAGGAACGGCTTGCCCAGTGTGGTGGCCGTCTCATAGAGCCGAAACGTTTTCCCCGCCGGATCCATTCCCGGATAAAATTTCCGCGCCAAGGCTTGGTTCACGATCGCCACTAGCGGCGCGCTGGCGTTGTCCTGCTCGTCAAAATCGCGCCCTTGAATCAGTCGCGAACGCAGCGTAGCGAAATAATCGGGAGTGACATAATTCAGGTACACGTCTCGGTCGTCGCCCTTCGGCGCGTTCGGGCCGTCCACGACGATGAAGTCGTCCCGCTGTTGGCCGCTGACCGGCGTCACCAAAGACTCGCTCGCAGAAATCACGCCTGGCAGTGCCCGCACTCGCCGCAGCATCTCTTCCCGCATAGTCGCCAGTTGCGCACCAGCCTGGCCTGCGTTGTGCAAGTCCACGTCGGCAAGCAATACGTTGCCGCGGTCAAATCCCACATCGAGATTAACCAGGTTCGCAAAGCTCCGCACAAAAAGTCCCGTCGTCGCCACCAGCACGAGCGAAATCGCCAACTGCGCCGCCACCATCCATCGCCCCGCGCGAAATCTCGTGTCCCCCTGTGTTTTCGTCGACGACGCACCCTTCATCGCATCGGCCAATGATACGCGCGTGGCTCGAAATGCCGGCAGTACGCCGAACAACAAGCCCGTAAGGATCGCAGCGGCGGCGGTGAAGATCAAAACTCGGCTGTCCAGCGTCAGGTTGAGCGAAATCTTGTCCCTGCCTGTCGAAATGTAATCCACCACCAGCCGGCTGGCCCACTTCGCGAACAATACCCCCAGCAGCGCGCCGGAACATGACAGCAGCACGCTCTCGGTGAGCAATTGCCGCACCAGTCGCGTGCGCGATGCTCCCAGCGCCAGACGCACGCCGATTTCTTTCGACCGGGCAGCGGCGCGCGCCAGCATCAGGCTGGCGATGTTCGTGCATGCCAGGAGCAACACAAATCCTGCGATCGCCATCAGCGCCTTGAGCGGCAGATCATACTGGCTGCGCAAGTATGAAATTCCCGTGCCCGCCGGCAGCGCCGTCAGCATCCATCCCAGGAACCTTTTCTGGTCTCTCGGCGTCCAGTTGGTTGGCACGGTCTCCGCAAAAATCTGCGGCGAAAGGACGTTGAGGCGCGCCGAAATCTGCTCATTGTTGATTCCCGGCTCTCGCCGGGCAATCACGTGCAACCACCAGGCCGAGCGCCGGTCGAGCGACGAGTTCTTCCCTTCGACAATCGTTTCCGAACAGATCGGTGCGGCGACGTCAAAAGCACGCCCCACTTCGGCCCCGAAAAACCCGGCCGCCGAAACGCCGATAATTTCGAACGGATGCCCGTTGATGGGAATCGTC
>JBAUEX010000297.1:0-8392 GCA_049678845.1 Candidatus Acidiferrales bacterium | reverse complement strand
ATGAACCGCTGATCTTGATTGTTTCTGGACCTTCCGGCGCGGGCAAATCGACGCTGGTGAAAAAATTGCTCGAATTGCCCGGCACCATGCTTTCGATTTCAGCCACCACGCGTCCTCCGCGTGCCAGCGAAAAGGACGGCAAGTGGTATCATTTCGTGGAGGAAGAAGAATTCCGGAAAATGGTTGAGCGCGGCGAGTTCCTTGAACATGCCTGTGTCTTCGGCAAGCACAGTTACGGCACGCCGAAGAAATGGCTCGACGAAGCGCGTGCGCAAAAAAAAGATCTGGTCCTTGAAATCGACGTGCAAGGCGCCGAGCAGGTGCGAAAAAAAGTCCATGAATCCGTGGCCATTTTCATCGTGCCGCCGTCGCGCGAAGAACTGGAAAAACGCATCCGCGCGCGCGGCCAGGACAACAACGAGGAAATCGCCCGCCGCCTCGACCGCGCCCGCTTGGAAATGGAGCACTACGTGGATTACGATTACGTGGTCATCAATGAGGACCTCGTGCAGGCTGCCAGGGACGTGCGTGCCATTGCGCTGGGTGCACGTTGCCGGACTCGACAGAACCGCGAACGCGTTCAGAGAATTTTGAAATCCTTTGGAGGATAATCTATTCATGGCGGTTTCCAACCAACCACCAGACAGCAGATTTTCGTACGTCGTGCTGGTAGCGCGTCGTGCCCGGCAGCTTATGGCCGGAGGCCGGCCGTTGATCGATAATCCGAAGAACAACAAGTACACACGCGTCGCCGAAGAAGAATTGCAGAGAGGAATGCTCGAATACGAGCTTTCCGAAGCCTTCGACGGCACGGAAGATAAAGACGGCAAGAAAAAGAAGTCGTAGCATCCGCCGCGAGGATTGATGCGCATTGCCTTGGGAGTTTCGGGAGGAGTTGCAGCTTATAAGGCCGCGGAACTCGTGCGCCGGCTGCAGCAGGAGAAGCTCGATGTGCAGGTGGTAATGACGCGCAGCGCTCAGGAATTTGTCACTCCGCTGACGTTCGCCGCGCTCACAGGCAACAGAGTCATTACCGGTCTTTTTGGCGAGAAAGAATCGCCGGCCAATGTCGAAAGCGCCATCGAGCACATCGCTGTGGCGCAGCGAATCGATCTGCTCGTCATCGCTCCGGCGACCGCCGACATTCTCGCCAAGCTCGCGAATGGAATCGCGGACGATTTTCTAACCACCCTCTACCTCGCGACGAAAGCTCCTGTGATCCTCGCGCCCGCCATGAACGTGAATATGTGGGAGCATCCCGCCACGCAGAAAAATATCGAGACGCTGCGCGCGCGCGGCGGGCGTGTGGTCCAGCCCGACGAAGGCTATTTGGCGTGCGGAATGGTGGGACCCGGCCGCCTCGCCGGAATCGAAGCGATTGTCGGCGCGGTCTGCGAAACGCTTGGCTTGCGTCACGATCTCGAAGGTTTGACCGTGGTAGTGACTGCAGGGCCCACGGTCGAAGACGTGGATCCGGTACGCGTGCTCACCAATCGCTCATCAGGGAAAATGGGATACGCATTGGCGGACGCGGCGGCGCGGCGCGGCGCTCACGTGATTTTGATCAGCGGTCCAACGGAATTGCACGCGCCCGCTGCAGCCGATTGGTTGCCCGTGCGTTCCACCGAAGAGATGCACCGCGCCGTGCGCGAACGTGCGAGCGCGGCGGACGTCGTCATCATGGCCGCCGCTGTGGCGGATTACCGGCCAGCGTCGCCTGAGCCAAAAAAAATCAAGCGCGGCGCGGGAAAAATGATGCTCGAACTCGAACCCACCGCCGATATCCTCGCTGAATTGGGGTGCAACAAAGGATCCAAAATTCTTGTCGGCTTTGCTGCCGAAACGGAGCACCTCGCGGAGAATGCGCGCCACAAACTCGCCGCAAAGGGCGCGGACATCATCGTCGCCAACGACGTCATGCAGCAAGGTGCGGGCTTCGACACAGACACCAATATCGTGACGCTCTTTTTGCGCGACGGCCGCGAAATCGCGCTGCCGAAAATGTCCAAGTTCGATGTCGCAAACCGCATACTCGATCGTGTTGCCCAATTGCGGATCGCGCAGCTCGGCAAAGGCGTGAGGTGACGCCCCGCCCGGCAGGATGCCGATGAATCGCGAAGGTCGCGCTCGCGTGGAAGCGTGGCTCGAGTATTTCAACGACCTGGGAATTTCGGATTTCTGCCTCGATCGCGCCGCATCCACAGTCGAAGCCTCAAGCGCTTCGATTGAATCGAGCGCCGCGGTTTCGGCGCCGCTCCCTCGTCCCGTTCGCGTGGCGCCTGTAAATCCAAATCCAACACATGTCGTCCCGGTGCTGCCCGTGATGAAAAGTGCGTCTCTTTTCGCCGCCAACGAACGCGTCGAAGGCGACACTCTCGAGCGAATTCGCGAAGACATCGGCGAGAATTGCCGTCGCTGCAAACTCTGCCAGCAGCGAAATAAAATTGTCTTCGGCGCCGGCCATCCGAAAGCCGAACTTGTATTCGTGGGCGAAGGCCCTGGGCACGACGAAGATATGCAAGGCTTGCCCTTCGTCGGCCGCGCCGGAAAACTTTTGACGCAGATGATCGAGGCGATGGGTTTGCGCCGCGACGACGTTTACATCGCCAACGTCGTGAAATGCCGGCCTCCGCAGAATCGCGCGCCTGAGGCGGACGAAATCGAGACTTGCTCGCCGTTTCTTTACCGTCAGCTCGCCGTGATTCGGCCGAAAGCCGTTGTGTGCCTCGGCGCGATTGCTTTTCAATCGCTCACCGGAACGAAGCCGTCGATGTCGCGCATCCGCGGCCAGTGGCTCGAATTTCGCGGCATGCCGCTGCTGGCCACGTATCATCCGGCTTACCTCCTCCGCAATCCCAACGCGAAGGGCGACGTTTGGGAAGATTTGAAAAAAGTAATGGCGCATCTCGGCCTGAAGCTGCCAACGAAACGCTGAAACTCTCTGCCACAAACGATAAGCGTGCTTGTCACCCGCGTTTCCACCTGCCGATGAAAGGAAAGCTCCTGTTACACTATTGCGCGCTGCGCGGTCGCGCTGCGGAGTTGCGTGACAGTGATTTGCGGTGCGGCGTTTTGCTTCTGTCGTGTATGGCGACATCGGAATTTTGTGGGGATAGCAATTGGGCAATTTGTTTAGATCGGGAATTTCTCTCGGACTTGCAGCGGCCCTCGGTTGGGGCGTCGCGGACTTCCTGGCGCGCTTCGCCACGCGCCGTGCGGGCGCGTACCGAACGCTTATGTACATGCAACTCACCGGCTTTCTGGCGCTATCAGCCGGTATGGCCGCCACTGGCCGCTGGACGAACTTTTTTCCCAACCGCGCGGAACATCACGCTTGGGCTTGGGCGATTTGCGCCGGCGTGCTCAACGTAGGCAGCGCGTTCTCGTTGTATCGCTCGTTTGAAATGGGAGTCCTCGCTTTGGTCGCCCCGATCGCCGCTAGTTATCCCGTCCTAACGGTTCTGCTTTCGCTCTGGAGCGGCGAGCGCCTCACTTTGCCGCACGCGGTTGGCGTCGTCGCCGCGATCCTCGGCGTGATGCTGGCTGCGGTGTCGTTTTCTTCTCCGCCGCCGGAATCCTCCGCTGAAGATCATCGACGCCACGTTTTCCGCGGAGTTCCGTGGGCGCTGGCGGCTGCTGTGGGATTCGGGTTGCTTTTTTGGGTTCTCGGATTTCATGTGATGCCCGTCTTCAGCGGCGCCGCGTCCGTGTGGATGGTCCGCATCACCACGTTCACCATGCTCGCGCTGCTTGCCGTCCCGCTGCGCCAGAGCGCGAAACCTCCCAGCGGGTCGATGCTCTGGCTGGTCGCCGCCGTCGGCGTCATGGACACAGCCGCGTTCGTCGCCAATAACCTCGCGCTGAAAAATGAACAAGTCGCGGTCGCGAGCGTACTGTCTTCGTTATACGGTGCCGTGACGGTCGTGCTCGCCGCGATTTTTCTGCGCGACAAACTCGAACGCACGCAATGGGCCGGCATCGTCCTGATATTCCTGGGAATTGCTTTGGTCAGCGTGTAGCCGCTGCAACCAGAGCGACAGCAAATCGCGAGGAAAGGTCATCGCCCTGTGCATTTGAAAACGAAGCGCGCTGATTCCTGCAATTCGCGCCTTGCTGCTACACTGGATTGCCAACATGACTCCGCGGTATTGTGAAATTGCTCTTCCCGTTCCGCTGCGCTCCACGTTCACGTATGCGATTCCGCAACGTTTAATCAATGCTGACCTCGTTGGCAGCCGCGTGGTTGTGCCGTTTCGCCATCGCGCGATGGTTGGAGTTGTCGTCGCCCTTGTCGCGAATCCTTCGGAAGGCAAAAAGACCAAGGAAATTGCCGAGTTGCTCGACGCTGTTCCCGCGCTGCCCCCAAAATTGATTGAACTGGGGACCTGGGTCGGCCGCTATTACGTGGCGCCCATTGGAGAAACGCTGCGCGCCATGCTGCCGCCGCTGGCCGAATTGCGCCCGGAACGCGAATACGAACTCACGGATCATGGACGTAATTTTCTTGCCGAAATGAAGGAGCGTGGTCCCGTCGATCCCGGAGAGTCGGTTGATCTCGCGATTCTCGAGCTTTTGCACGCTGGCGACAAACCTGTTCGATCCACGCGCGTGCGACGCATCGCAGGCGGCGAGGCTGCGGCGGAGCGTTTGGTGCGGCGCGGGTCCCTTGTCGCGCGTGAAAGCATGCGCCACAAACGTGAGCGAGCGCGAAAAATCGTTGCGTGGAATCCGTCAGCGGAAGCCACGAATGGTAACGAAGAGAAAGTCCGCGGGATTTTGACGGCGACCCGCGGGCCGTTGCCCGTTCCGATTTTGCTGAAAGCAGGCGCTTCACGCGCCGTCGTGGCACGACTCGAAACAGAAGGCAAACTCACGTCCTGGGAGGAGCCGCTCGCGGCACATACAGATGCGGAATCCGAAGAAGACGCGTGGGAAACGGATTTCGTTCCGCCCGCGAATGTTCTGAACGCGGAGCAAAAATCAGCGCTTGCGGCCGTTGGCAAATGGCTCGCCGAAAAAACGTTTGTAGCGAGCCTGCTGCACGGCGTGACCGGAAGCGGCAAAACGGAAATTTATCTTGGCGCGGTCGAAGCCACACTGGCGCTACAGCGCACGGCGATTGTGCTGGTCCCGGAAATTGCTCTTACTCTCTGGCTCAGCCGCCTGGTGCGCGCACGATTTGGCGGCATCGTCGCGGTGCTGCATAGCGGCCTCGCGGACCGTGAACGCTCGTGCGAATGGTGGCGCGTGCGCCGCGGCGAAGCGCGCGTCGTTGTGGGAACGCGCTCGGCCGTATTCGCGCCGCTCGAAAATGTCGGTCTCATCATCGTCGACGAAGAACAGGAGTCGAGTTACAAACAGGAAGAAACGCCGCGTTACAATGGCCGCGACGTGGCCATTGTTCGCGCCAGGTTGGAGGGCGCCGTCGCGCTGCTTGGCTCCGCGACACCGTCGCTCGAAAGTTTTCAAAACGCGCGCACGGGAAAATATCGCCTGCTCGAGCTCACCTCGCGTGTCGAAGATCGCCCGCTTGCGTCCGTGAAGCTCGTCGACCTACGCCAGGAATTCACACAGAGCCATCGCTCCGCGCCCGTTTCGTCGTCGCTGCTCAAGGCAATCGGCGAGCGATTCTCCGCCGGCACGCAGGTATTGGTCCTGATTAATCGCCGCGGGTATTCCTGGTACGTCTTGTGCCGAAGTTGCGGCGCGGGAATCGAGTGCCAGAATTGCAGCATCGCGCTTTCGTACCACAAACGCAGCGCGCGCCTGGAATGCCACTATTGCGGATATTCAACCGCAGTGCCGAAGCTTTGCCCGAAATGCAAATCGGAATATCTATATTTTGTCGGCGATGGCGCGGAACGTGTCGAAGAGTATTTGCGCGAGCAGTTTCCCAAGGCGCCTATCGCACGGCTCGATCGCGACACCGTCAGAACGAAGCGCGAGTATCAAAAAGTTCTGGGGGCGTTTGCGCGCGGCGATTTGGATTTGCTTGTGGGGACGCAGATGGTTGCGAAAGGCCACGACTTCGAACGCGTCACGTTGGTCGGTGTGATCTCAGCAGATATTGCGCTCGGGCGTCCGGATTTTCGCGCCGCGGAGAGAACGTTTCAGCTGCTCACCCAAGTCGCGGGGCGCGCGGGACGCGGCCGATTCCCGGGTGAAGTGTTGATCGAGACGTATTATCCCGAGCACTACGCCATCCAGCACGCGGTCGACCAGGATTATTCCGCCTTCTTCGAGCGCGAAATTCATTTTCGCCGCATGATGCATTATCCGCCGTTCATTGCGCTCGCAAACGTGCTGATTCGGGACCGCAAAATCGAAAATGCCATTCGCTGGTCGCGCGTCATCGCTGCGCATTTCGATGCGCTAAAAATCAGCGAGCTCAAGGTCCTCGGTCCGGCGGCGGCGGCGCTTTCGAAATTGCGCCGCGAATATAGGTTTCAAATCTTGCTGAAAACGCCGAATCGCCGCTTGCTCGCGCAAGTTCTCGAAGGCTGTTTGTCATTTTGCGACAAAAAGCAAATCCCCGACAGCGCCGTAGTTGTCGATGTGGACCCCACGAGCCTGCTCTGATCTTTAAGAATCTGTCAGGGATGCGGAACGCTTAACGGCAGCGGCGTGAAGCACAACAGAAAAATAATAAAGGCGACGATGGCCCAGGCGCGGCGTGTGCGATCGAGCGGAGTCCACCGATCCATCAGCGCCGGATGACGAAAGCCGAGAAGCACCAGAAGCGCCGCGAAGAAAATCCATCCATGCCAGAAAAAAGTCCCCAGGATAATAAGCACAGCGCCAAAGGCGAGCGAGATGCGGCGATGCCTGTCGCTGGCAACGCTGTAAATGATGTGGCCGCCGTCGAGCTGTCCGATGGGAAGAAGGTTCAGCGCCGTCGCGAACAATCCTACCCATGCGGCGAGCGCGATGGGACTGAACAGCATGTCGTTCAACCGCACGCCCGGATGAAAAATGTCGAGAAACAATCTCATCAGCGGCGGACTTCCGAAGATGACTAGCGCGCTTGATTGCACCCCCGGCGCCACTTTCGAAAGATAAACGCCCGTCGCGAGAACCGGAACAGCAAGAATAAATCCCACAAGCGGTCCGGAAAATCCCACGTCAAATAGAGCTTTGCGGTTCAAAATCGGCGAGCGAATGCGAATGAACGCGCCAAACGTTCCGATCAGCGTCGGCGCCGGAATAAAATACGGATAGCTCGCGTCGATTTTGTAATAGCGGCACGCGAAGAAATGTCCGAGTTCGTGCGCCAGCAAAATACCGATCAGCGTGAACGCAAAGGGAATTCCGGCGAGCAGCAATCGCGGGTGGATAAGAGCTTGCCACGTGGGTGCAAACGGATTCTCCATTCCGGAGAAAGGTGCGCGGTTCTCCGCGAAAGACACGGAGAATTCACGGCCGACCGCGAGCGTCGAAATCAGCGTGAGAACAAAAAGAACCAGCGCGAGGACAAATTTTCTTTTTCCCTGCGGAGCAATCCTCGCCGCGTGCAGCCAAAACGGGTAGCGGTCGTCAAGCAGCTCGACCGGCGCATGCCCGTTTCCGTGTCCATTTCCGCTCTCCACGCTACTAGAGTACACGGACGCAGCGGCGCTCGCCACCGGAGAGACAAGTACCGCTCGCAAAAAGGTAGAAAATATCTACAGCGTTTGCAGCTCTTTTCCGGGTTTGAAGCGCACGGCTTTGCCGGGCTGGATGTTCACTTGCTGGCCCGTGCGGGGATTGCGGCCGATGCCAGTCTTGCGCGGCTTCACGTTGAAGACGCCGAAGCGGCGAAGTTCGATGCGCTCGCCGCGGCCGAGGGCGTTCTTTAACGCCTCGAAAACCGTTTCGACAGCCTGCTCGGCTTTGGTGCGCGGAATATTCGTGCGTTGAACGACGGCGTTCACGATATCGAGTTTTATCATTGCGGGCGTCTCCTCTTCGAAGCGTATGCTAGATGGCGCGTTGCGGGTTGTCAAGCCGCGCTCTGTGTAATAAGATGCCGCGCCTTTTCGAAATGGAACGCACTGGGAGGATGGGATGAGCGTGAAGCCGGATCGCTGGATCACGAAGATGGCGCGCGAGCATAAAATGATTGAGCCTTTTTCCGACCGGCAGGTACGCGAAGGAGTCATCAGTTATGGCGTCTCCTCGTATGGGTATGACATTCGCGTCGCGGACGATTTCCGCATTTTTACGAATGTGAATTCGACAACTGTCGACCCGAAGAATTTCGACGCGCGCTCGTTTGTGGAATTCAAAGGGCCGGTGTGCATCATTCCGCCGAATTCGTTCGCGCTGGGGCGCTCGGTGGAATATTTCCGCATTCCGCGCAACGTGCTGACTCTGTGCGTGGGCAAATCCACGTACGCGCGATGCGGAATTATCG
>JBAUEX010000296.1:0-26304 GCA_049678845.1 Candidatus Acidiferrales bacterium | reverse complement strand
GCGGCTGGATTTGAAATTCTGCTTCGACGTCGGGCACGCGCACATGGAAGACGGGGTCGCGATCAGCTTCGAGGCAATGCAGGATTTGGTGGTGGAGGCGCACGTTCACGACAATCACGGCGAAAAGGACGAGCATCTGATTCCCTACAACGGCAAGATTGATTGGGACGCGGCGTTGGGAATTTTAGCCGCCGCTCCGAGCCCCTTGCCGATGGTGCTGGAACTTCGCGAGCAATCAGCGAGCGCGCCGTCGCTAGCCGATGCGACCGCGGCATTTGAGAAGCTGGAACAGGGGTTGGCGGCGAAGCGGGCGGCTGCGCACAAAGGATAGAGGTGGTGATGATTGGCGAGTGGTCAGCAACATAGAGGGCAGACGCGTTACATCAGACACTTCTTGGTGAAACATTAGAAAGGGCGAGCGTTTATGCTGGTGGTGAGTATCGAACATGTGGGGCAGCATGTCGGCGCGGAAGTGACGATTCGCGGATGGCTTTATAATTTGCGCGAGTCGGGGAAACTGCTGTTTCCGATTTTTCGCGACGGCACGGGAATTATTCAGGGCGTGATTTCGCAAAAGGAGCATGCCGACGCGTTCAACGCAGCGAAAGGGCTGACGCAGGAATCGAGCGTGATTGTGACGGGCACGGTGCGAGCAGAAGCGCGCGCACCGGGAGGATTCGAACTGCACGTGAGCGGCGTGGAAGTGGTGCAGCGAGTACCGGAATCGATGCCGTATCCAATTCAGCTCAAGGAGCACGGCGTCGATTTTTTGCTCGACCAGCGGCATTTGTGGATTCGGACGCCACGACAGGCGGCGATCCTGCGAATTCGCGCGGAAGCGGAGCGCGCGGCACGGAACTTCATGGACCGCCAGGACTACACCCTGACCGACGCGCCGATTTTCACGCCGGCCGCGTGCGAGGGCACGACGACGCTTTTCGAAGTGGATTACATCGACGACCAGAAAGCATATTTGACGCAGTCAGGGCAGCTTTACGTGGAGGCGACGGCGGCGGCGCTGGGGAAGGTTTATTGCTTTGGGCCAACGTTCCGCGCGGAAAAATCGAAGACGCGAAGGCACCTGACAGAATTCTGGATGCTGGAGCCGGAAGCGTCATACGCGCACCTGGAAGACATGATGATCCTCGGCGAAGGGCTTGTGAGCGCGGTGGCGCAATCGGTGGTGAAGAATCGCGCGCGGGAACTGGAGATGCTGAAGCGCGACGTGAGCAAGCTAGAAAACATCAAGCCGCCCTTTCCGCGGATCCTGTATGACGAAGCGATAAAAGTCCTGCAGAAAAACGGGAACCCTGCGAAGTGGGGCGACGATTTTGGAGGCGATGAAGAGACCATTATTTCCAAGGAATTCGACAAGCCGGTGATCATTCACCGCTATCCCGCGGCGATGAAGGCTTTTTATATGGCCACCGACGAGGCGCGGCCGGAATTATCGCTGAGCTTCGACATGATCGCGCCGGAAGGCTATGGCGAAATTATCGGCGGCGGCGAACGCTTGTCGAGTTACGAAACGGTGGTAGAGCGGCTGCGACAGAACAATCTGCCGGAGGAATCGTTTCAGTGGTATCTCGATTTGCGGCGCTATGGCAGCGTGCCGCACGCCGGGTTTGGATTGGGCCTGGAACGCACCGTTGCGTGGATTTGCGGAACGGAGCACATTCGCGAAGTCATACCCTTTCCCCGCATGCTTTATCGTGTATATCCTTAGGGCTGCTTCGCCTGCCTGTTTCTTCAGGGGGACAAGCATCGCATGGCGCAAAAAATTCGCATTCTCGGTGTGCCGATGGACCTGGGCGCGAGCCGACGGGGTGTGGACATGGGTCCGTCGGCGCTGCGCGTGGCAGGGCTGCAAGCAAGACTGAAACAACTTGGCTACCAGGTGGAGGATATCGGCAACATCGCGGTGAAGCAGCCGGAAGAGCAGCACTATGGCGACAAACGCGCGAAATATCTGAAGGAAATCGCGGAGACTTGCCAGGGCCTGGCGGAAACGGTGGAGAAAACTCTTGGCGATGAAATGCTGCCGATGGTGCTGGGCGGCGATCATTCGATCGCGGCGGGATCGGTGGCGGGCGTGTCTTCGTTTTTTCGCAAACAATCGAAACGCATCGGGTTCATCTGGCTGGACGCACATGGCGACATGAACACGCCGGACACAAGCCCTTCGGGGAACGTGCATGGAATGCCGCTGGCGTCGATCATGGGGTATGGCGCGCCGGAGCTGACGGAAATTTGCGGGTTCAAGCCGAAAGTTGAACCCAGAAACATTGCGATGGTGGGAATTCGCGAGTTGGACGCGAAGGAACGCAAGCTGGTGAAAGAATCCGGCGTACACGTTTTCACGATGCGCGAAATTGACGAGCGCGGGATGCGCGACGTGATGGCGGAGGCTTTGCGCTTCGCGACCGACGACACGAATGGCGTGGCGGTGAGTTTGGATATGGATTTTCTGGATCCGTCGGAGGCACCGGGCGTGGGCACTCCGGTGCGCGGGGGCGTGACATATCGGGAGGCGCATCTGGCGCTGGAAATGATTGCCGACAGCCGCGCGCTGGTATCGTTTGAGCTGGTGGAAATCAATCCGGTGATCGATCTGCACAATAAAACGGCGATCCTCGGTGTGGAGTTGGTGCTGTCGGGACTGGGAAAGAAGATTTTGTGATTCTGAACGCTATGACCAATACCAATGGCTAACAATAAGAGATTGCGAGTTGGGATTCTGTTTGGCGGACGCTCGGGAGAGCATGAAGTCTCATTAGCTTCGGCGGCCTCGGTGATACGCGCGTTGGATACGGAAAAATATGAGGCGGTACCGATTGGGATCACAAAGGACGGGCGTTGGCTGGTGGGAACGGGCGCGGCGCAGAAATTGTTGCCGGAAGTGCTGAAAACGGGCGAGCGCGTGGTGCTGCCGCCGGATCCAAGTTCGTCGGCGCTCGTGTCGCTGGGAGGCGGTTCAGCGCAACCGAGCGTGAAGGTTGATGTGATTTTTCCGGTGCTGCATGGGACGTTTGGCGAGGACGGCACGGTGCAGGGCTTGCTTGAACTGGCGGGAGTGCCATACGTTGGCGCCGGCGTTCTGGGTTCCGCGGTTGGCATGGATAAGGACCTTCAGAAGCGGCTGTTTCGGGAGGCGCGCATACCAGTGGTTCCGGCGCTGGCCATTTCGCGACATGAATGGGAAACGAAACGCGGCGCGGTGCTGGTGGCAGTGAAAAAGAAATTCGGCTTTCCTTTGTTCGTCAAGCCGGCGACGCTGGGATCTTCGGTGGGTATGACGCGCGTAAGCAACGCCGCTGAATTGCCGGCGGCGATGGATCTTGCGGCGGAGTTTGCGCAAAAGATTGTGGTGGAGCGGGCCATTCGCGGGCGCGAGATCGAGGTTTCCGTTTTGGGCAATGACGAGCCGAAGGCTTCGATTCCCGGCGAAATTATTCCGCATCGGGAATTCTACGATTACGCGGCAAAATACCTGGAAACAGGAACGCGGTTGGAAATTCCAGCGAAGCTGAATAAAAAACAGGTGGCGCAATTCCAGGAATACGCGGTGCGGGCGTTCCGCGCAATCGAATGCATGGGAATGGCGCGCGTCGATTTCTTTTTGGAGCGCGGAACGGGAAAAATATATTTGAACGAAGTGAATACAATTCCTGGCTTCACGAGTATCAGCATGTACCCCAAAATGTGGGAAGCGAGTGGAATTTCCTACAGCGAGCTGATCAGCCGGCTGATCGAACTTGCCCTCGAGCAGCATAAAGAAAAGGCGCGCACGAAATATTCGATTGAGCTGCCTGCCGGAGCGGGCGGCGCACTCGAAGGGTAGAATTGTTCTTGCTATCCCGCCGGCAGTGACCCGGTACGACGCCCGCCAAAACAAAGGAAATAACGCGGGGGGATTCTAAGGGAAAGCCGTACTCTCCCCGAAACTCACAAGCGACCTTCGTCCCTCGATGGCGTTGACATCTGCACAACTCTCACATTAAACTAACCGGATAGTTAAATAAACAAAGCGTGCGCCAACTCAACGAGGCCAGCCACGCAAGGCGTGACGTCTGGACAACGATACAGCGACGCGCCGATGTCGCGAGTGGATCACTGAGAAACGAATTATGCAAAGAGGACGCAAGAAAATCGAGAATCCGGAAACGGCGCGCCGAATTCTGGCTGCAGCGGAACGAATCTTTGCGGCACGCGGACTGGCCGGGGCGCGCACGGATGGAATTGCGCGCGCGGCGCACGTGAATAAAGCGATGCTCTATTACTACTTTGGGAGCAAAGAGCGGCTGTACCGCGCGGTGTTCGAGAATCTTTTCGGGCAGGCGGGAAAAATGATTCAGGCGGAGATGCCGGCCAAGGCGTCGCCGCGCGAAGCGGTTCTTGCCTTCGTGGAAGGATATTTCAAATTCCGGATCGAAAACCCGAATTACGCGCGGCTGATGCAGCACATGATGATGGAAGATCCGAAGCAATTCCGCTGGGTGGCACGCGAGTATTTCGAGCAAGGATTCAGGCGGATGACTCGAACCATCAGGACGGGGAGCGCGCAGGGTGAATTTCAGCCGCTGAATGCCGAACACGCAATGCTCAATATCATCGCGATGATCGTTTTTTATTTTTCGGGGGCCCCGGTGAACAGCGTGCTGTTGCGACGGAACGCGTTGCAGGCAGGCGCGGTGGAAGAGCACAAGCGCGCGGTGATCGACCTGCTGGAGCGTGGATTGTTCCGTAAACCTGCGAGGCTACGATGAACGGACGTAGATTTTTCGGCTTGCTTGGCACGCTGTTTTTGATCGTGCTCACTATTTATCTGGTAACAACGCCAAAGGGCAATGCCTATCCACTGGTCGGAGTCGTGGACGGAAACGAGGTGATCGTAAGCCCGCAGACGACAGGGCGAATCGTGAAGCTGACGGTGGACGAGGGTTCGCAAGTCAAGAAGGGCGACTTGATCGCGGAGCTTGACCCAGCAGCCCTCGAAGCCCAAGTCGCGGCGCAAGCCGCCGCGGTGGGGAGTCTCCGCGCACAGGTAGTACAAGGGCAGGCGAATTTGGGAATGGTGGACAGCCAGACCGCCGCCGCGCTTCGCGCCGCGCAAGCCAACCAGGCGTCGAGCGAAGCGCAACTGGCGCAAGCACAGGCAACGCTGCAACTCAATGCCGTCAACATGCGACGAAGCGTGAGCCTATTTTCCTCTGGAATCGTGGCAGCGCAGGACCGCGATGCGGCGGTGGCGACGTACAAGGCGTCACTGGCAAACGTGAACTCACTGGCCGCACAAGTGAAGTCGCAGCAGGCGGCTCTCGGCGTGGCGTTGGCGAATCGCAAACAAGTAAACGTGCTGCGGAGCCAGATCGCGTCGACGGAAGCGCAGCGCAAACAAGCCATCGCGACGAAAAGTCAATATGAGACGCAACTGGGGTACGCGGAAGTGTTCGCACCGATCAACGGCATCGTCTCTGTGCGCGTGGCAAAGCAGGGAGAAGTTGTACAGGAAGGAAGTCCCATTGTGGTGGTGCTGGACGTCGACGACCTGTGGGTGCGCGCCGACGTGCCAGAGAGTTATATCCATTCGATTCAATTCGGAGAGTCGTTGCCGATCCAGTTGCCGTCAGGCGAACTCGTGAGCGGGAAAGTGTTTTTCAAGGGAGTCGAAGGGGATTTCGCGACACAGCGCGACGTGAGCCGGACAAAGCGCGACATCAAGACATTTGCGATCAAGGTTTCGCTGCCAAATCCGCAACACAGATTTTTCACGGGGATGACGGCGACAGTATTGCTCGCGCCAGAAGCAGAAACGAAACACTGGTGGCAAAGGCTGTAAAGGAAGAGCCAAGGATCCAAATGCATGCCATCGAGGTGGACAAGTTAACGAAGCGGTTCGGCGATTTGACTGCCGTGGATGCCGTGAGTTTTACGGTCGAAGACGGCGAAATCTTCGGATTGCTGGGTCCGAACGGCGCCGGCAAGACCACGCTGATCCGAATGCTCACGACACTGACGCCCCCGACATCGGGGACGGCGCGAGTGGGAGGATATGACGTGGTTCGCGAGGCGGACGCCGTACGGCACACGCTGGGCGTGATTCCGCAGGCGTTTACTTCCGATCCCGAGCTAACGGCCGAAGAAAATATGCTGATTCACGCGAAGCTCTACGGTGTTCCGTCGGGGCAACGCGCGGCACTGATTGAGCGGCTGCTGGAAACCGTGGATTTGTCGAAATTCAAATCGAAACTGGTGCGGACTTTCTCTGGCGGGATGCGGCGCCGGCTGGAAATTGCGCGCGGGCTGGTGCATTCGCCAAAAATTTTGTTTCTCGATGAGCCGACGACAGGATTGGATCCCGTTTCGCGCACAAACGTGTGGGAAATGATCCGACGGCTGCGCGATGAATCTCATCTGACGATTCTGCTGACGACGCATTACATGGACGAGGCGGACAAGCTGTGCGAGCGCATCGCGATCGTGGATCACGGAAAGCTGGTTGCGTTGGATTCGCCGATGCGACTGAAAGACAGCGTACCGGGGACGGACACGGTGGAAGCGGAATTTGCGAATGAACCCGTGAATTGGATCGAGCAATTGCAAAAACTGTCGCATGCGGCGAGCGTGATCGCGCAGGATGGCGCGGTGCATATCGCGTCAAACGACGGCCCGGCGACGGTGGCCGCGCTGATGGACCTAGCGCGAGCGACGGGAGTGACTGTGAAACGCGTGAGCGTGCAGGGGACGACTCTGGATGACGTGTTCCTGCACTACACGGGGAGCGCGTTGAGAGACGCGGCGAATGAAGGCGCGGTGCATGACATCAGCCACCTTTATCGCTAAAAGACGGATGGCATCTCGACAATGAAATTTTATCGCATGTGGGCGCTGGTGGAACGGGACCTGCGGAAATTTTTCCGCAGCCCGGCGTTGATGATGGCCTCGATGATTTTCCCGCTGGTGCAGCTGATCGTGCTGGGCTATGCCTTCGGAGGAAAAATCACGAATGTGAACGTGGGGGTGGTGGATCTGGACCATACGGTCGAATCGTGGCGCGTCCGCGAAGGCTTTGCGGGCATGGCAACCGGCCCGAAGATGTTTCACGCCCTTCCCTATAACACGATGCCCGAAGCGCTGAATGATCTGCAAGCCGGGGTGGTCGGCGCGGTGATCGAGATCCCTGAGAATTTTTCACGCCGCACGTATGCGAACGACCGCCCACGGATCGGTTTGATCGTGGACAACACGGACCAGTTCGTCTCGAGTTCGCTCCAGGCGGAAATGCAGAGTTTCGTCGATCAGATGAATGCGCCGAGGGTTACGCCACGGCTCGCGGGCAACGTCGCTCTCGACGTTGTAGAAGTGTATCCGTACATTCCATACGTCAAATACCTGCTTCCCGGCACGATCGCGATGGCAATTTTCATCGTGGCGATGATCGGCGGCGGAATCACGTTTATCGACGATAAAGCGCGAGGATTGCATGAAGGCTATCTGGTGACGCCGATTCAGAAATCGGAGCTGGTGATGGGATTGAATCTGGCGGGCACGGCGAAAGGGCTGATGGCGGGGTTGGTGCTGACGTTCATCGGCGGCTTGATTGCGGGGATTCCGCGATTGTGGGACCCGGTGCGGCTGTTTTATTTGGTCATCGTGGTGGCGATCGCTTCGCTGACAATGATCAGTTTCATGTTCCTGGTGATGGTGCGCGTGGATGATCCGCTTGTACCGCGCGCGATATTTGGCGTGTTGAATACGCTGCTGTTTTTTCCGTCGGGCGCGATTTATCCGACGCAAGGATTCCCCATCTGGCTGAAATGGATTTCGGTGGTCGATCCCTTTACCTACACAGTGCATGCGTTGAGGAATCTGCTGCTACGGGGCAGCGGTATTGAAGGCATCTACCGTGACGTGTTAATTTTGATGGGAATCTCGGCGCTGATGATCACCGGGAGCATTGCGCTGTTCAAAAGGCAGATATAAGATCGAGACTGTTGGAGAAAGATACCTTGAGTTTACTGGAAGCGAATCAAGCGCCGCCGTCGAAGACACCGCGCTACGTGTTCATCGGTGTGCTCGTTCTGATGTTGATCGGCCTATTCGTGTGGCGCGCGGTGAGATATGAGTCGGAAGAAAAAAGCGTCGAGACATTTTTCAGCGCGCTGACGGCTGGCAATATGCAAGAGGCGTATCAATTGTGGAAAGCCATGCCGAGCTATTCGTTCCAGGATTTTCAACAGGATTGGGGAGCGAACGGCTATTACGGGCCGGTGAAAAGCTTTCAGATTGATTCCGCGTATGCACCGAAGAAAAGCAGCAGCGTTGCGGTGCGCGTGCTGATCAGTCCGTATCAACCATTCCCGAAGAACGACCCGGCGCAAGAAAACAAAACCAAGGAAGTGATCATCTGGGTCGACCGCAACACGCACTCACTCAGTTTCCCGCCGCCCGCGATGTCGCAGCTGATTCGCGTGATACCGCCGCCAACTCATCGCGCGTCAGCGTCGCCGTTCCCAGCTTAGCGACGACCACGCCCGCCGCCGCGTTGCCGAGCACCGCTGCTTCGCGCAAAGACGCACCACTGGCACTTGCGAGCGCCATGGTTGCGAGGACCGTGTCGCCAGCTCCGGTCACATCGAATACCTGACGACCGCTTTTCGCGCCACGATTCGGCGCGCGGCCAATCAAGCCAATCGGCATTTCCTGATTGAGCGCCGCTACGTGAAAACCGTGCGAATCTGCTTCGAGCACATCGCGTTCGAAAAGGCTTAGACCATCGGGTCCCCGCGTGATCACGACCGCTGAACAGCCAAAATGATCGAGCAAGGCGCGGCCGGCTTCGGCGACGGATGCGGGCGTGTCGAGCGGGCGCGTCACCAAGAATTCAGCCTCCTTGCGATTGCAAATGACGACGGACGCTCCTCGATACGCAGGAAGGCGCGACCACTTGGGTTTGACGAACGATAGAATTCGCCGGCGCGCGCAGGAGTCGAGAATGCGCTCGGCGAGAGAATCGCTGACGACGCCTTTGTCGTAGTCGGAAATGACCAGGGCGTCGAGGGATTTGAGCGAGGCAAGAATGCTCTTCACGAGCAGGGCTTCGACTTGGTCGGGTAAATGCCTACGAATTTCGCGGTCGACGCGAACGACCTGTTGCTGGCGAGCAATGATGCGTGTCTTTAGAGTGGTGGGGCGGTCGCGCGCATCGACGATTCCCTTCTCCGGCAAATGCAAGTCGCGCAGGCAGCGACGCAGTGCGGCCCCGGCTTCGTCGCGTCCGGCAACACCAAAGGCAGCAACGCGTGCGCCAAGCGCGGCGAGATTTGCCGCGACGTTTCCCGCGCCGCCCAAGGTTTCGCTTTCCTTAAGGAAGTCGACTATGGGCACGGCCGCTTCGGGCGAAATGCGATTTGCATTTCCCCAGATGTAGCGATCGAGCATCCAATCGCCGACGACGGCGAGGCAGCGGCCGCGCATGCGTTGAAGGATTTGTGTTCCGCGCCTCTTTGAAACGAAACTGCTCATCGAGTGTTCCCTTTCCTCCGCATCACCGTCCAAACCGAAGTACGCAACTACCGCACTTTTCTTGCATGAATGACTGCGGAACCGAACACGTCTGGAGCGTCGGAAGCTTCCGCGAGCAGAGACTCGGAAGCGGCGCGAACCTGATCGAGCGCAACAGACAAGATACAGCGAGGCTCCGAAAACGCGTAGCAGCGATCACCGCGGCAAGGATTGCAGGGAAAATCATTCTGGACAACGCGATTCTTTGTTTGCCAGGGGCGCCAGTGCACGGAGCTGCTCGAGCCGAAAATTGCGACGACCGGGCGCGCGAGGGCCGTGGCGATATGCGTGGGACCGCTGTCGTTGCCAATGAAAATGCGACAGCCGGCGATGAGCGCGATTAGCTGGCGCAGGTCGAGCGAGTCGAGGAGGACGAAATCGCGAGCGCATTGGCGGCGGACTTCGGCGGCAATTTCGGATTCGCCGCGTCCGAGATTGAAAACGGGCTCGATTCCATGCTTGTCGCGCAATTCCCGCGCAAGGGTAATAAATTTGTCGATGGCCCAACGCTTGGTGAAATATTTCGCGCCGGGGTGGAGCACGGCGTAGGGTTTACCCGGTGCCATGCCACGCGCGGCGAGTTGCTCGGAGACCAAAGCCTGCGCATCGGGCCGCGGACAGACGCGCGCGGGCGGAATCGGAGCACGCGGCAGCCCGGTGGCGTAAAACTGCTCCAGACGATGCGCGACGGTATGTATGCGATTGCCGGGATCGGGAACGAGCACATTGTAAACAAAAGAGAATTGACGATGCATCCAGCAGACGCGTTGCGGCACTCCGATGGATGCGACCAGCAGCGCGCTCGTGGGTCCGGCATGCTGATTATAGACGATGGGAAAATGACGGCGGCGCAGCTGGGCGACGGTGGCAAGAAAGGTTTTCGCCAGCAAGATTTCGGAAACAGCAGGATTGCCTTCAAGCAATGGCGCGCAGAAGGGCTCGACGAGGACGCACAAACGCAGATCGGGACGCCAAGAATGGAGGGCGGAGAGGGCTGGGGTCAAGAGAACGACGTCTCCGAGCGAACGAAGGCGGACAATTAAGACCGGCGCGCCCTGAGGCAAGCTCGGCAGGAGGGACGATGGGTCAGGAGGGATCAACGCGAGCTTCGTCCACAAGCATCACGGGAATGTCCCCCCGAACGGGATAAACGCGGCAGCACGTGGAACACTTGAGGCCCTGCTTATCGCCAGTCAGCTTGACCGGCGTCTTGCAAACCGGGCATACAAGAATGTCGAGCAAATCCTGGGAAACTGCCATCCGCACCTCCACGAGTAACTTTAGCAGAGGGCGATTGGGCGGGGCAACCGAACATGTTGTCTGGTCCAATGAATGAGGTTAGCGAATCGAGGAAACGGTGAACGTGAGGCGGCCGGTCCAAACAGGGCCGCGCTGAAACTCGACCGGCCACACAGCGAGAATCTGCGAGCCTTGATAGATGCGCTCGAAGCCTTCCTCGGATTCGGAGATGGTTTCGACGGGCGCGACCCAATAATCACGCGCCTCCGGGGCCTGTACGGTTACGCTGACTTTTTGCCATTCATCGATGAGGCGCAGCTCAGACGCAGGCGCGGCGCCGGACCAGCGCAAGGGATTCCGTTTGCCAGCCACTTCGATATAACGATCGGGCGCGTCTGGCGCGAGGAAATTGACGACAAGCTCGAGGCCCACATCCATTTTCGCAGCAACTTTTCCGGCGTAGGAGAGCTTTAAATCACACGCAATGCGAAAGCTTTCCTTCGGAGAGGAAAATGAAAATGCCTTTTCCACTTTCCATTCACCGGGCGTCTCCGATGTGAGGGTGACTTTTGCAGGAGTCGCTTCGCGAACACGGAAAGCTCCTGCGGCGATGGTCTCGTTCTCGCCGAGACGCAATTTCTCGTAGTCCTCCTGCATTTTTTGTTGGGGAAAAACGAGCACCCGAAATGCATGGCGCGGCCAACGGTCGTATCGGAGAAGCTTCTCGAGTCCCGGCTCTTTGGCGCGCAACTGATCGTGAATCGAGGCAACTTGCCCGGGTCCGGCATTCGTTTCGCCCAGGCGAGCGTGATATGCCTCCGGCCGCCGCATAAGCGAATTGATGAGCGCAACTCCAGCCGGGCGAAAATCGATTGCCGATATCGTGCCACCATCTTTTGGAGAGAGCAAAACAGCGGCGCGATTCGTCGTGACGTAGATTTCCTCATGGCTGTCAAAATCGAAGTCGAAGCGATCGAGTTCCGCGAAACTGGCACCCCGGTGCGAAACGGAATCAATGGCGGCTTCGGCGCGGACGAGAGATCCCCAAACGGCACTGCGCAGATGGGGCGCGTAAAGACCTCCAAAAACGCCGTGCCAGTAGGCGTCGTTGGATTGCCCACACAGAAGATCCGTCTTCGCTTCGTCAAGTTGCTTGAGAGAGGCGGCGTCGCGGGTGAGTTTCGCTTCCAAATGCCGGAGCTTTCTTGACACAAGCATGGATTTTTTCTGCATCAAATTAGATTCGGGATACTTGGTGAGGAAATTGCGCCAGAAGCCGCCGCGCAAGAAAGCAAGAACGTCTTCACGCGACGCGAATTCCTTTTCCAGGGCCTGGAAACGGACGCGCGCTGAAGTCGGCAGGGACCACTCCATCATTTCAGCGTAGGAGCAGGTGGCGAGGTCGGCGCGGCCATGCGCTGGTTGCGAAGAAACAACCTCGCCGGGCGGGAGAGTCGCAACCCAATCCTGATTCGCTTCCAGTGCCGCGACGAAACGCTCGAGCCAGCCGTTGGCGTAGCAATGATCGTAGGTGCCGGGCCAGACGCCGAATTTCTCCATGTCGTCGCCCATGGCTGCAATGCCGCCAGGATGCTCGCGGGCGGAGTCGCGAAGAAATTCGATGACCTCGTCGGAGCCACGAAAGGGAATGAGATAACGAAGAGCCTTGAGGCCGGGAATCAGACGAACGGCCTGGGCCTGATCCTCGGCAACGAAGGTTCCGAAGAGTTGGCCGGGGTCGAATCCGGCGTTCAGGAAGTGGTTATCGTCAACGAGAGTATATTCAACACCGGCGGGAGCGAGAATCGAAGGGAGTTGAGGCTCCCAAACGCGCTCGGCGAGCCACGCGCCGCGCGGGCGTTGTCCAAAATGCAGCGCAATATAATCCGCGAGCCGCTCAATTTGCTCACGCGCATCTTGTCTGGGAATGGCAATCAAAATAGGCTCATAAAAACCGCCGCCCAGGAGTTCCACCTGTCCGCGCTCGACGAGGGTTCTCAGGCTCTTGAAATAGTCCGGATGGGCTTTTTCAAGCCATTCGAGCAGGCCTCCAGAATAATGCAGGCCGACGCGAAGAAAGGGATGGCGGAGAAGCAGTTGAACAAAAGGCAGATAGGACTTTTGGTAGGCCTGCTCGATTACGCCGTCGAAATTGCCGACCGGCTGGTGCGCGTGAACCAAGAGGACAAGATTAAAACGAGACACGTCCACGCCTCCGCGTGTAAATCTCAGGATACCCGGCTCGGGAGATTCTTGCCAGCTAAGCCGACAGAGATTGGATGATCGTTCATGCGATGCAGAAGCATTGAGCCGTTCCTTTGTTAAGCCGAGGATGTACGCGTCTGGGAAGCGCCGGCGAAGATTGACAGCCGCGCGGCTTGACGTTGCGCCGCTTGCTCGACGGCCGCGTCGGGCGACGAGGCGGGGGCATAGATGACGGTGAGGATCTCCGAGACACCCTCGAGGATCTGAGTACGGGTTGAATCGCTGATGGGGCTGCCAAAGGGACCGGTCGCGTCGGCCAGCACGGGACGGTCCGTGAGATGCCAAATGCGCCTGCCAATGCCTTCGTAACGCTCCCCGGGACCGCCGAGGCGCAGCGCAACCGGCGCTGAAATTTGCGAGCGGTTGTAGACGCCGTAGGGCCAGCCTGCCTCTACCGAACCTAAATTGGTAAGATCAACGACATTGGAGATGTGGTAGAGGCCTTTGCCTTGAATCACGCGGCGCAATAACGCTTCCGACGAGGGACGGTATTTGGATGGGTCCACGCCCCAATGGCGAAACATGGCGCGCACGGAAATTATGGATTCCGCCCCGGCAAGCAAATCGAGCGTGAACTGTTGGCGCAGGCGCGCACACAAAGTTTCCATGTCAAGGACAAGTTGCGGGCCCGACGGGGTGACGGCGACGCCATCTGCTTCGACGACGGCCAGCCTCACTCCGGGAAGTTCGATTTCAATATTCATGATGAACTGGCCCGCGAAAACGCTCTGCTATGATGAAAGGCGCGACGGATGATTTTGACGGAGCGCAATCATCACGAAAAGCCACGAATTCGAGTATGAGAAATTTCGACAAGGAATCATTCTCTTCAATTCCGCGGAATTTTTCAAAGCTCATGAGGTTTGGGAAGAGCTGTGGTTGACTGCCCGGGAAACTGACAAGTTATTCTTGCAGGGCATGATTCAGCTCGCTGCCGCATTCCATCATTACACGCGGGGCAACCCGAAGGGAACCAAGTCGCTGCTCGAGGCGAGTTTGGACAAACTAAGGGAATTGCCGAGTGAATATCGCGGAGCGAATCTGAGCGCCTTGCGCGGAGCCGCTGATGGCTGGTTAGAAGCCGTGACGAGAGGTGGATGGGCAACGGTGGCCGAGTTCCCACAAGTTGAGTTTATGCGACCTCGCGAATAGAATTCAGGCCACCGGAAGTGTCCACAATTGAACATTATTGTTTTGGGGTTGGTGGCACCGTGCGTACATGAGCAAGAAAACGCCTAGAAAGGAATCGAGTAAAGCAACACTTGCCCGCGTGAAGAAAGAGATGGCCGCACCACGCGTGGCGAAATCCGCGCGGAACGAGAACGCCCACCGCACCGCAACAAACAGGTCCGGGCAAAACCGACCGAAGCGGAGACGTCACTCGCCGTAATCCCCCGCGACAAGTCGCCCCCGCACATGCTAGCCTGCAGGTAGGTTCAGCCACGCGGACGAAGTTGCGAGCCCTGGCCGGAAGCCTGCGAAGAACACCACCACTGCGCAGACAAGAGTCAAGCATGCCCAGCGATGAGTGGATTAGAACACTCGAAGACGGCAGACGAGTGAAATTCACGAGCGAAAAAATACCCGAGGACGGCTCATTCATCACCGCACAGATCGAAGGCAACGAAGTGGTGTACTCGGTGGTGTTGAATAAAGAGAAAAACCCGTTGAGCCGAGACGAGGTTGAAACGCACTTTAAAAGCGAGCTCTCGAAGAGGTAGGATTGCTCATCGGACCGCAACACGCGGGCCCGGTGGTCAAATGACACAACGCCGCAAGGTTCGACCGCTTAAACTCCGTGGCTACTCGTCGACGATGAGTTCGCCTTTCATTCCCATGTGGCCGAGTCCGCAAAACACGCAACACTTGAAAGGATAGCTGCCGGGTGTCTGCGCGACGAATTCAATCGTGACCGTCTGGCCCTTGGGCAGCTTCCAACAATCCTGAGGCGACGTGAAGACTAGGCCGGGCGCACCATTGGCCGCCGCGCCGTCGGGATACACGTTGATTTTAAAGCCGTGATTGCGATCCGTCGCGGTGATTCGCAGCTCGACTTTGGTTCCCTTCTTGACATGAATCGGCGACGGCGTGAACAGGTATTTCTTCGCCGTCATATCGACGACTTGGGTGTTTTGATTTTGCGGGGGTGGCTGCTGTTCACGCGAAAAAGCGCCGACTGACAGGAACACTGCGAGGAGCATTACCAGGAAGGCGCGGAAGAGTTTCAACGGTCGTCCCCTTCGATAAAGATAAATTTGACACAATGCAAAAGCGTGCCGCTGGCAGCGAACCCATGTTGCCATAACTGCCGAAATCGTGGCGTGAAAATGTGCGGACTGTCTTCCCGTGCAAACGGCCGCAGGAACGGGGCGAGCATGGCGCACGTCTGGGTGCGGGGCGCCGGGAAGTTGACAGCGTTGATAGCGTGTGGAATCCTGTCTTCGGGATTCCCCACATGCGAATCAGCGCGAAAGGTGAGTATGCGGCAAAAGCCGTTCTGTATCTGAGCTTAAAATATCCGAAGGTAGTCACCATCCACGAAATCGCCGAAAACCATAAGATACCGCTAAAGTATCTGGAGCAAATCCTGCTGGTTCTTAAACGCGCCGGGGTGCTCGAGAGCCATCGCGGCGTTCGAGGCGGTTACACCCTGGGACGATGTCCCGATAAGATTTCGATTGGCGAAGTCCTACGGGCAGTCGACGGGAAATTCTCGCGATCCAGTTGCGTGGAAGTCGACCTACAGCGCCACCATTCCTGCCCCGAAGAGAATTCCTGCGGTTTGAAGCAACTGTGGCAAGACGTGCAGGTGGCCGTAGAGAAAATCCTTTTCGAGACCACGTTTGACGAACTGCGCAAGCGCACGCTTGCAGGCATCGCGCGCGAGGGAAATTACGTCGCGTTCGAAGTTTAGTCATTTCGGCATGGAAATGGCTAGAGATAATTCCTTCCAGGGAAACGCGAGAAGAAGGCGGCGAGACTATCAGGCCAAGCCGACGCGGCGGAGCAAGTCCGCAAAGCGAGGGTCGCCGCGGATTGGGTCGAAAAACGGATGTACTCTGAGGAATTGCAGAATGTTTGACTGTTCCTTGTAGCCTCGCTCGAGCCAAGTGAAGGCCTGGTCGTTGTCGCCGAGCCCCAAATAAGCGTTCACGAACGCGCCGGCCGGAACGTAACCAGCTTTTCTGCGTCTTTCGAGTTCCGAGAGGAGCCGAAGCGCGTCGCTGCGCCGCCCGGCGTGGGCATACGCCCTAATCAAGACGCCGATCACAGCAGGGCTGCGGTTGGAAACAGAAACCGCCTTCTCCAGCACGGCAATTGCCTCGCCGGGTTGATTCTTGGCGATCAGCACGAATCCAAGGTACAAGAGGGCATTTGCGTCGTCCGGTTTTATCGCCAGTACGCTGCGCAGCTCGTGTATAGCCTCGTCGTAGCGGCGACTCTGAAACAGAATCCACGCGATGCCAGTGCCGGAGACGGCGAGCGGGTCGAGTTGACGGCCACGCTGGGCCCAAGCCACAGCCTCGTCCGTGCGTCCTTGGCATAATAGCCACAAAGCAAGCCCCGCGTGAGCCTCAGCGTTGTTCGGGCTCAATTCCAGGGCGTGCCTGTATTCAGCTTCGGCGCCGGCCCATTGCCACTGTTCCTGCTGCACGTTTGCCAGCAGGGTGTGCGCTTCAGCAAGGTTCGGATCGAGATCGAGGGCTTTTCGCGCGGCGCTAATTACTTCCGGTCGCGTCTCTCCGGGAGGAGCACCGATAAAAACCGTGCCAAGTTCGCTAGAGGCCTTTGCCAGGCCGACGTAAGCAGGCGCAAACGTCTCGTCTCGCTTTATCGCGTCCTGGAAATAACCCATGCTTTCGTCGATGCCGGCTTTGCTGTTGCTCTTGTTCAAAGCAAACCGGCCTTTCAGATAGCTTTCGTAGACTTCAGGCGCGACTGAACGCGTTACAGTAAGTCTTTCGTGTTCCTCTCCGGTGACCGTGACCTCAACCTTTTCCGCAATGGACTGCGCCAACTCGCTCTGCAGCGTAAGCACGTCCTGCAGTTGGCGATCATAGGTTTCCGACCAGAAGTGGTCGTCGGTCGCGCCGCGAATCAGCTGCGCAGTAACGCGAACCCGGTTGCCGTCGCGCATGACCGAGCCTTCGACAATCGCATCCACGCCTAGCATTTTGGCAATCTCTGGAACCGAGAGTTGCGGATTCTTGAAGCGCATCACCGACGTGTGGGAGGTGACGCGCAGATCGTGAATTCCGGAGAGGCGTCCGATGAGCGCTTCGGTCATGCCATCGGCAAGATATTCCTGCGAGGGATCGCCAGAGAGGTTTTTCAGAGGCAACACCGCCAAGGACTTGATGGCTGGCTGCGTGGTGCCCTTAGCCCCTCCGCTACGGTACAACACCAACGCAAACGTGAACAGCGCGAGTAGGGCTATGCCGCCTAGCAACCGTCGGACACGCACGGGAACGAATGTCTTTTCCGTAGCCGAAGCTACCAGGGATGGTGAGGAGATCGACTTTTCTTCAGGGTTGGAAACCCCGTTGCTGCAGATCACCGGAGCAGCGAAGCAGTATCCCTTGCCCACTACGGTTTCTAAAAAATGAGGATTGTCCGGGTCGTCCCGCAGCGTCGTGCGGATCTTGCAGATGGCTGTGTTAATGCCGTGATCGACATCGAGGAAGACGTTCTTGCCCCAAAGACGCTCGGCGATCTCCTCGCGAGAGACTAGTTCCCCACGCCGTTGGACCAGCAGGATGAGCAACTCCATCGGAATTTTTTCCAGACGCAGGAGGCGCGTACCCCGTTGGAGCCGATAGCGGGAGTGGTCGAGCCGGAAATCGCCGAAAAGGAATTCTTGAGCCGTAAATTCCCCATTGGGCCATTACGGGAGTTGCCAACATAATGCGCTAGGATGCCTCCAGATGCAAGTACGGCCAGCAGCTTAGGGCTTCACCAGAACTTTATCTCTTCTTTATATCACCTGCATTGCCTGCCAGAAGACGCTGCGCGATAAAGATAAGCAGTATTAACGACTCAGACCGGGAGGTCTTCCATGAAAAGCAAAGTTCTACGATGGGTACCGTATATTGGGATGCTCGTGTTGGCGGTAGCCATCGGGACGCCGGCCCAAGCGCCGACACCAGTACATTTTAGCGGGTTGATCAATGATTATTCGCCCGCGACTATATCGGGCAAGGTTGTCGGTCCGTGGGAGATGCGAGGGACATGGTCGTTGGACTTGAAAGGCCACTCTGGTTTAGCCAATTTTTCGGCGGCGCTGACCATGGAACTGTCGGATTACACGCGAAACGCTTCCAATATCGACATTACGTCGGGCGCGGGCTCCCGAACGCAGCACACTCACCACATCACTATGAACGATGCCGTGATCAGCTACGACACCAGTACCTGCCCTAAAAACAGTCCTGCTACGACCAACCCAGGTTTCATGGTCACCGGCCAGGCTGGCCAAGTCATCGTTACAGGGAACGGAGGCCCGGCACCGTTTGAGACTAACCCACCATCATCCACGCTACAGGTTTGCGTCAACGGAGGATCGGATGTCGCGTTTTCCAACGTGACCCTGGTGTTCGGCGGTCCTGCAACTACGCATTTCGGCCTGCAGGCGATCCATGGTGTCGTTCGGAAGGCGAAGTCCGATTCCGACAACGAACAGCATTGAGCCGTGCGGACGCCGTCGAGTGTTGGGGTGCTCCGTCCGTTCTTGCGCTGAAACTCTCCGGAGCCTGGAAGCCAATTAGCGGTCGTCAGTATGCTGCCACAGGATCACTGCCACGGCAGGTCGGGCGGGAGCAATTTTGTTACGGGCTTCTAAAAACGAAACAGCGAGCTGGGAAGCTCGCCGCGCCCATCATTCAATCGCTGGATATTGGATCGCCCGGGCCAAGAAACTCTACGCCGTGGCCTTTTTCTTCTTGAACCAGTCTGCGTTAATCGCCGTGTAGCCAGACCATTTCTCGGGCAAATCCTCGAGGGCGAAAATCGCCGTCACGGGGCACACGGGAACGCACGCGCCGCAATCTATACATTCTTCGGGATTGATGTAGAGCTGTTTCTCGCCCTCAAAATCCGCTTCATCCTTGCGCGGATGAATGCAATCGACCGGGCAGACATCGACGCAGGCCGAGTCTTTGGTTCCGATGCAGGGCTCCGCAATTACATAGGCCATTTAGTTCTCTCCGAAAACCACCCGAAATAGCGCCACCCAATTAATGCTGCAATGTTGAAGCGTCCGGGGAAGAAAAACAAGCATTTTATATCATCAAAAAAAAGAGCGTACAAGTCCCCGGCGGTGAGTCGAGCGCGATAGGCTCTTATGTTCAAGCAGAGGCCCCAGACAAGAGAAAATCACGAGCGCGGAGGTTAACCGCGCTCGCTTGCGTGCGAGAAGACAGACTTACTGCGGATTCGAGTCGACAAGCTTCCAGGTCACATCCGGATCGTACTCGGTGATGGCTGGGGCCAGCGTGTTCGTGTTGGGACCGAGGTTCTTCTCGTAAACGCGGCCCTGCTGATTGACGATGAAAGTCATTACGCCGGAATTGCCCCACTTATCGGGATAAGCAATCAGGGCGTGGCCCGCGATCATATTGCCGTTGATGATGTAATCATATTCTCCCCCGGGAGCGTGCGGCCCCTGGCGCGTGAGTATTTTGAAGTAGTATCCGTGGTAGGGACGATGGCCTCCGCTGGAATTATTCTCGCCGGCATCGTTCTGGGCAGACGCGTTCTGGGAGCCGTAGCCTTCCGCGCGAGCTTCGGCGACGAGCGCCCCAAGCGGGCTTGGAGCTTCCTCGGGAGCCGTTTCCCAGTACAAGCCGTCGTGCTGGCCCGGCGTGCTGATGAACCGGGGTGCATAGGCGGCGACGCCATCGTGACCCCAGTCGTCGTGCGTGAAATATTCCCACTGCGCGACGACATAAGCCCGACAGGTGGTGATTGCGGATAGCTCGTTCTCTCCGATTCTGCGGTCCAAAATTTCCTGCGAGCCCGCCTTCGTGTCGAAAACCCACTGATCGCCCTGTTTCACGATGGGTACGGGAAACGGCCAATTATCGTTTCCCACTGTAATGGTGTACTTCGAATCGCTGTCCTGTTTGAGCTGGGCGGATGCCTGGACACCGGTCGAGAAGTCGTCCAGATCCTTTGCGTCCTCAACCGGGTCGCCGGACAGCAATCGCTGAGCGGCGGGGCCAAAGATTTTGTCCAACGCGGCGTGGTCTTTTGCTTGGGCCGCTTGGACAAGCGCCTGCATGGCCTGCTGAGGCGAAGAAAATGTCTCCTGGGCCGCATCTTGGGCATGGAGAATCGCGACATCAGCGAAGAAGAAGATTGCAGCCATGGCAAACAAAAAAACGAGGACCGAAGGAATCATTGCTCGACTTGAGATTTGTTTCGCTCGAATTTGCATAAAAGTCCGCCCTTTCGCTCGCAATTGTGTCCGGTTCATTGAGGCCTCCCAGGACGGTTTGGCTTTGACTTGGGTGGTTGTGCGCGGCTGGGCTCGGGCCGCGGAGGCGCGGGCCTGTTCATTTGCTGACGGCTCTGCTGTCCGCGCTGGCTCGCGGCTTGTGGCGTAAAATTACCCTCACTGCGACCGAATGCGTGCGGACCTTGGGGCGGCGTGGGCGCGGGCCGTACTTGTTGCGGTGGCACTTGGCGATACGTTTGGGGCGGCGTCGTCCGGACAGGTTGCTGAAATGGCCGGACGGGTTGCGGTGGCGTTGCCTGTTGTGTCTGCCGGTTTTGCTGCTGCTGTTGTGGTGGCTGCCCCGGCACGCGAACCTCTCGAGGCGGTGCCTGCTGCTGCGGAATCGCTTGTTGCTGCGGAGTCTGGCGCCCGCGGAACTGGTTCAGCCGGGGATTGCTGGTATCGATATTGCGATTGATGACGCGATTATCGACCGGCGGAGCCTGATAGCCGGGACCGGTGGTGTTCGGCCGATTGTTTTGATTGTTCTGATAAGTTTGGCGGTTCTGGTTCCCGGTGTTCTGGTTGCCGCGATTGTTCTGAGAGGGAACGTTTCTGTTGCGCGCGGTGTTGTCGAAATTGACGTCGCGATGAACACTCGTATAGTTGTTGACATTGTTGACGTTCACCCTGCGATTGACGACAGTGCGGTTGATGGTGATGTTCGATTCGCGATTATTGATGTAGACGTTGTTCTGCTGAATGTAGGGACGCGAGCGGCGCTGCCAATCGTTGTCACCCCGCCATCCTGTGTAGTAGACGCGATGATTGCGCCAATCGGTATCACGATCGAGCCATGCGCCGATTGCAAAGCCTGCGCCAAAGGCAATACCCACTCCGAAAGCGCCGCCAAAATAGGCGCGGCGAGCGTAGATGATCGTCGGATCGTACGTTGGCACGTAGATGTATTGGGGGCTGGCAGGCCAAATCTGAATGACGCCGTCCTGATCGACAATCTGCCACTGCGAATTGCTGACAAGATTGCCCTGCGAGTAAGCCATGGAGCGCAAGCGCTGGACCGATTCCATCACGTCGGTCGATTGGTTGACATAGGCCTGACCGACCGCGGTGGTCCAGTCGAGCTTCTCGTCCATCATGTCGAGGACTTCGGGATAGTGCGCGACGGCCTTGACGCTGACGTCCCACGGTTGATCGTCAATGTCTTCCTGGCCATTGGCCCGCACCCAGCGGTCGGCGTCGTCAATTTGATCGACGAAGGTTGCGGCGGGCAAAACCTGCGCGAGCAAGGGATCTGGGTACAGCGCGATGGGAGCCAGCAGATTGTCGAGCTGCTCGGGGGAATATGGCACGTAGGGCGTGTAGTCGTCCTGAACCTGCTGGTCTTGCTGGTTTTGCTGATCTTGCTGGTCCTGCCGGGGGAGGACGACCTTCGGAGCATTCACACTCACCGGACTGGCTGCGTAAGCGGACAACGGGATGTACGACAGAGAAAGCGCGAGCGTGACAGCCAGAATTTTTCGCATGACTACAATTCTCCTTGTGGTCTTTCGATGTGGTTCGTGTTGGGCGCGATAAGCATCGTGTGGCTTCTGGCAGGATCGGAGCCGCTTGTCACATCATGGCCGGGTGAAGGGGTGGACCTCCATTGTATCAATCTTCGGCTGCCGTGGGTAGAGTTTGGGAGCTAGAATACGCCGAAGGCCGCGGATTCTGTCTTGTGAGCAAAACAGGACATTGAAGCGAGCGAGGCGCACAGATAGAATAAACAGCATGGCAGCGAATCAAACGGTAACGCTGAAACGAAAAGCTTGTTCAGCGGCGGTAATTTTTTGTCTTGGATACGCGTGTTTTGGATCGGCACTGGCGGCATCACCTGCGGGTCAGGCTGCGCGGCGACCTGCAGCGAATGTGAAACGCGCCGCGGCATCAAAAATTGACGAGCTTCCGTTGATCGATTTGGCAGGCTATCAGAAACTGGTGGCGAAATACAAAGGCAAGCCCTTGGTGGTGAATTTCTGGGCGACGTGGTGCGAGCCATGCAGAGCCGAGTATCCGATGCTGGTGGGGCTGGCGAAAAAATATGAGCCCCAGGGTGTGGTTTTTCTTGGCGTGAGTTTCGACGCGGACGCGGATCTGAACGTCGTAGGTCACTTTTTGGCGATGTACCGCCCCGACTTTCCGAATTACCGGCAGAAGCCCGGAATCGACGTCGACGCATTCAATCAAGGAGTTGATCCCGCGTGGAACGGAGCGATTCCCTCGACAATTTTCTATAAGCCGAATGGAGAATTTGACGCGCAATTTTTTGGAACGAGACCGCGCGCGGAGTTCGAGAAGGAGATTCAAAGCTTAACCGCAAATCCGTTCGCGCCAAAATCTGGAACGTCAGGCGAGTAAAGACTTCATGCATACCTCAACCCTTGGAGGCGAACATGTGGAGGCATCGTGCTGAATAGCCGCGGAAACAAACTGACTTGGCTGGGCCATGCTACGTTCAAAATGACGACACCAAGCGGGAAAGTGATTGTGGTGGACCCGTGGGTCGATGGAAACCCAGTGTGCCCGAAAGCGGCCAAGAAACTGACACGGGTGGACACGGTGCTGATTACCCACGGGCACGGCGACCACATCGGCGACGCGGTGACGATCGCGAAGAAGTTCGAGCCGCAGATAATCTCAATTTACGAGACGAGCTTGTGGCTGGCATCGAAGGGCGTTAAGAACACCACGGGAATGGGCAAAGGCGGGACGATTAAAGCCGGCGAAATCGAAGTGACGATGGTGAATGCGCTGCATTCCAACGGGATTGAGGACGGGAAGAAGATGATCTACGGGGGCGAGCCATGCGGATATATCGTTCGGCTGCCAGGCGGGCTGCGGATTTATCACGCGGGGGACACGGCGATTTTTGGTGACATGAAGTTGATCGCTGAATTGTACGAGCCCGAAGTGGCGATGTTGCCGATCGGCGACTGTTACACAATGGGCCCGCGCGAAGCGGCGATGGCAATCCGTTTGCTCCATGTGAAGCACGTCGTGCCGATGCATTATGGAACGTTTCCGGCGCTTACCGGCACGCCAGAAGAACTGAAGAAACTGACACGGGATATTCCAGGGCTTGAGATTCATGTGTTAAAGCCGGGTGAAAGCATCGGGTAAGGCGCGCAACTTTTACTTGCGTCACACAGAAAGGCGGATTGATGGCCGGCAAGATCACGGAAGCAAATGTTGAGAAGTATATTTACGAGATTTTGCCGGCGCGTGACGCCGTGCTGGCAGATATGGAACGGCTAGCAAGGCAGCGCGATATTCCGATTATCGGACCGGCGGTGGGCCGGATGATTTATTTGCTGGCACAAATCTCTGGCGCAAAGCGGATTTTCGAAATGGGTTCGGCCATTGGGTACTCGACGATATGGCTGGCGCGAGCGGCAGGACCAAGCGCGGAAATTTATTATACCGATGGCGACCCTTCGAATGCACGGCGGGCGAAAGAATTCTTCGAACGGGCGGGTGTAGAAAAGCGAATCTCCGTGATGACTGGGGACGCACTCGCGATGATCGACAGAACCAAGGGTAAATTTGACTTGATCTTCATTGACGTCGACAAGCACCAGTATCCCGCTGCTCTGCGGAAGGCGCTGCCGCGATTGAAATCCGGCGGATTGCTGCTGACCGACAATACGCTATGGTCGGGACGCGTGACGCGTCGCGCAAAAGATGCGAACACACGCGGAGTACAGGAATTCAATAAGGCTGTTTACTCCTCGAAGGAATTATTTCCAGTACTGATTCCCTTGCGCGACGGCGTAACGGTGTGCCGAAAGGCGTGAGCGAAGCGACCCGTCGACGCATTCGGATTAGTTGTCTCCGTTTTTCGCCAGCCAATTGTTGACCACCTGGGCGTCTTCGGCGGTGAGCGCCGGAGAACTCTTTTTCAACATGGTCACAAACCAGTCGATTTCCGCAGGCTTTGCGGGATAGCCGACTCCCTCAGGGTGCATGTTGCCGTGAGCAGGAGGATTGGAGTTGACAATAAGTTTGCCCTTGTCGCTGAGAATCGAAATGAATGGAATGTCTGCAACCCCACCCGGGCCGACGCCGCCGAACTTAATCAATAGATTCAGGCCACCGGGATTGTTCAAAGCTCGATTCCCGCCGTTCTCTTCCCCCACGTTTATCCTGGCGATCACATAATACTTGGCGAAAATCGGTTGGATTTCCGGCGCGGCGAGAAGCGCGTCCAGTCGATGGCAATCCTCACACCAAGAAGCCTGGAAAATCACGAAAACACTCTTATTCTGTCCGGCAGCTTGTGACTTGGCAGCGGCAAGCACCTGGCCGGCCTTCAGAGGTTTCTGCGCCGCAAAGCCCGGAACGGAAATCGATAACGAAAGGATAGCCACGAAAAAACACTTGCGCATGGCAGGATTGTATACGGCAGCCATACGTAACGCAAGAGTACGACGATTCGGAAACGCAGGCCGTGTCCTCAGGGGGGCACCATTCGGGGCTTCCCGACGAACCCCATCCGAAGAAGAGAACGGTCAGGAGCGGCGAAATAGATTGGAGAGGAAGAATTTCAGGTTGGCGGGGCGCTCGGCCAGGCGGCGCATGAAATACGGGAACCAGTCTGAGCCATACGGGACGTAAACTCGCAAGCGGTAGCCTTCACCAATCAGCTGATCCTGCAAATCCGTACGAATTCCGTAGAGCATCTGAAATTCATATTGATCGTTGGGAATTCCCTGCTCAGAGGCAAATTTCTTGGTGGCCTCGAGCATCTGCGGATCATGCGTCGCGATGCCGTGATAAATACCGCTCGGAAGCAGCAATTTCATCACTTTCACGTAGTTTGCGTCGACGTCCACCTTTTTCGGGAACGCGACTTCGGGCGGTTCTTTGTAAGCGCCTTTCACCAGACGGAGGCGGCAGCCTGCAGCGATCAGGTCCTTCGCGTCCTGCTCAGTACGAAACAAATAAGACTGAAGAACTGTGCCGACGGCATCGTTTTTCGCCCGCGCGCGTTTGCAAATGTCGATGGTGCGCTGCGTGTAGGCGGAACCTTCCATGTCGATGCGCACGAAATTCTTTTGTGCCGCGGCATGGGCGGCGATGGTTGCGAAAAGATCCTCGCAAAGGGGTTCGCTGATATCGAGGCCCAGTTGGGTGAGTTTGAGGGAAACGTTGCAATCCAGATTCTCGGCTGCAATGCGATCAAATATTCCGAGATACGTATCGGCGGCGCGGCGCGCTTCGGCTTCGCTGGTTACGCTTTCGCCGAGGCAATCCAGGCTGCACGGACGGCCGCGCGCGTTGAGTTCGCGAACGGCAACGACGGCGTCGTCGAGCGCTTCTCCCGGAACGAAACGGCGAGCCATGCGACGGCTGGCGCCATTGTGCATCACGAAATGAGCCATGCGAGGACTGCGCGACAGTTCGAGCAGAATCGAACGCAGCATCAGCAGCGGCTCCGATGGCGCGCTCTTGAGGACGAGTTTTGGGAGAGGCAGTGAGATTTAGACATGGAGGCAGCGGACGAAATCAGTGCGAATGGGCCTCCAGGAATTTCTCCGCATCCATGGCGGCCATGCAACCGGAACCTGCAGCGGTGACGGCTTGACGATAAGTCTTATCTTGAACGTCGCCAGCCGCAAAAACGCCCTCGATATTGGTACGGCTTCCAGCGTGAGTCTTGAGGTAGCCGGCTTCGTCCATAGCAAGCTGTCCGCGGAAAATTTTCGTGTTGGGCTCGTGGCCGATGCCGATAAAGAGACCGG
>JBAUEX010000295.1:0-7247 GCA_049678845.1 Candidatus Acidiferrales bacterium | reverse complement strand
GGTCAAATCCGGGCTCGCCTCGCTCCAGTTCATTCCGCCATCGGTGGTTTCCAGAACGTACTGAGAGCCGTAATAGAGCGTGTGCGGATCCTGCGGTGAAAACAGCAACGGAGCATTATTCGATGAGCGATATTTGTTGCCGCGATCAAAGACCGCAACGATCTGATTGGTCCTGCGATCCAGACGCACAATTGTTCCCGGCGCGCCGTCGGAATAAACCAGGTAGGGGTGGAGCGGGTCGCCGACGATATAGCCGAATTCATATCCCGCGGGAGAAAATACGTCGCGATCGCGGATGCGTCCGAAGTCGCTGCGGCTGGGAATCGCAACGGTGCCGCTATCCTGCTGCGAAGCGTAAATGACGTAGGGGAATTGATTGTCGGCGGATAAATGATAGAGCTGGCCTGTGGGCTGGTTGTACCAGGTGGTCCATGATTTACCGCCGTCGACGCTGATTATGGCGCCTTGATCGACTCCCAGCAGCATGCGGTTACTGTTCGTGGGATCGATCCACAGCACGTGATAATCATCGCCATCCGGCGCGCCCTTGAAGGCCTCAAAATGCACGCCGCCGTCAGTCGAGCGGTACGTGCAGGTTTGCATGACGTAAACCACATCAGCATTTTTGGGATCGACGAACACTCGGCTGAAATAACCGTTGCCAACGACGCGCGAATCGTCCGTGATCTTGCGCCAGTTCGCGCCCGCATCATCGGAGCGATAGAGTCCCTCGCTGGTGATGGCGAAAACGCGGCGGCCATGATCGCCCGGTGCGACGGCAACTCCCGTGCGTCCCCATTTCTCCGGAGACATGCCGTCGGCGTCTAGGATTTTCCACGTGGAACCTTCGTCCGTGGATTTGTAAATCCATGCATCGGGACCGGGAGCAGGTTTTCCCGTTGGCGGAAAGAAAAGACGCGCCGCAGGTTTCCAGAGCGCCGCGTAAATGACACGAGGATTACTCGGATCGGCGGCCATGTCGGCGATGCCCGTGGCGTCGTCTTTGTACAAGGTTTTCTTCCAACTCTTGCCGCCATCGGTGGATTTGTAAACACCGCGGTTTTCGCTGGGTGTGCCGTCTCCCATGGCGCCGACGATGATGATATTGGGATTGCGCGGGTCAACCAGCACAGAGTTGATGAAATGTGTATCGCCGAGGCCTATGTTTGTCCAAGTGGCGCCTGCATCGGTGGACTTATAGACGCCGTTGCCTTGCGTTTGCTCGCCCGTGCCCACGTAAACGATATTCGTATCAGAAGGCGCCAGGGTAACCGCGCCAATCGAGGCAACATGCGCAGCGTCAAAAATCGGATTCCACACGGTGCCGCCGTCCGTCGTTTTCCAGACGCCGCCTCCGGGCGTTCCAATGTAATAGACCGCCGGATTGCCGGGCACACCTGCGACAGCCGTGACGCGTCCGGCACGATAAGGCCCGATTTCGCGCCAGCGCATCGCGCTGTAAGAATCTGGATTCACTTGCTGCGCTAATGTGGACCGAGGCGAGGCAGCAAAAAAGATTGAAAGGCAGGCGAAGAAAACAACAAACGGATTACAGACACCGCGAGAATGGCTCACGATTGGATGGCTCCCTTGGGTGTGTATTTCAGTCAGAACGCGGGAGTATATACCCGTCGGAGCGAAATTCGAAATATCAGCGCTTGCGAGTTTCGGGCGCGTAATGCGTGTCGAGGTATTGAAGGATGCGGGTTTGGGAGTCCGTGGGGATCTGTGCGCCGAAGGCTTTGCCCATTTTATCGACTTCCGCTTTCCAAGTGGCCGCCGGCAATGGAGGCTGCATGGTAATGTAGCTGGGAGTGTGGCAAGTGTTGCAGTAGGCTGCCGCATCCTGGCGGCCGACGCCGGGAACCAACTGCGGCGAATAAAGCGGATACGCCGCGACGCTATAGACGCCGCTGGGGCGAAGATTTGGCGATGCGGGCTGCGCAACGCTGCCGAGATTCGCCGCCGTGTAATAGCCGATTTCCAGGTCGGCGTAGATAGCGCCGACAGCGAGGACGCACACGCCAATCAGCAATGCAAAAAACGTGCGCCGCTTTTTTCCAGAACCGATCATGCCGGTTCTCCCACGGTTACTTCCTGGCGCTCGATTTTATTCCAAAGATATCCGCCGGGGTTCCAAACGCCCTCGTCGGGCTGTACGTTGCCTTTTTCGTCGGTGGCGCGAACGGCCAGATCATATTTGCCGGGTTTTTCCGGCGTCCAGGCGCACTCCCAGGTAAGAAACGCGTAAGGGCCGAGATCTTCGCCAAGCTTTGCTTCGCGCCAGCCGCCGCGCGCGGCATCAGAGAATTCCACTTTGACGACGCGGCCGAAGCCGCTGAAAGAAGTGCCCCGAACTGTGACGGGTAAGCCTGCTGGGATTTTCGTCGCGCCGTCTGGCGAAATAATGAAGGAGCGCACAGGCATACGGTTGATGGGAATCATTTTCACTTTGCCGGCCGCCACGTCGGCGGGCGTCGTCGTGCCTCGCGGCGTGTCCGGAACGCGATACGCGGGATTCATCCAGAAATTTTCGTCGGGCTTATCGAGAAGGCGAACATCTGTGAGGCATTTCACCCAATAAGTCGCGAAGTATCCCGGCACGATCAGGCGAACGGGAAAACCATTGAGCATCGGCAGAGGATCGCCGTTCATGGAATACGCAACAATGCTTTCGTCGAGGACGGGATTACTGAGATCGAGGGACTTTTTGAATTCGTAGGAAGGCATGCCCTTCGGACCTTTGCCGCGCTCAAGTCCTTGCATCTGGACTTGTACAGATCCGCTTTTCACGCCCGCCATGTCGAGAAGCTCGCGAAAATGCACGCCGGTCCAGCGCGCACAGCCCATCGCGCCGTTGCCCCACTGGCCTCCCGCGACGCGCGGTCCGAAACGGCTGCGGCTATTGCCGGAGCATTGATTAACGGCGACGAGAGTGACGGGCTTGAATTTGTGCAACAGATCGGAAAAGGTCAGCGCGAGCGGTTTGTTGACATTGCCTTCGACGTGCAGCCGCCAGGACGAAAGATCCACTTCGTTTGGGATGCTTTCGAGATGCCAGCGAACAAAAAATGCTTCATTCGGCGTGATGGCATTCAGAAAATAGTTTCGCGGCGTTTCGAGTTGCACAGGCCTGTCGGTTAAGAGAACCAGCGGCGCCTTTTGCGGGTACGTCGCTATCGGCCCCACGGAATTCCAGTAAGGATTCGGACCTGGGCCAGTGAATGACGGCAGGCGTTTTGCAGCCGCGGGCAGTTGTTGCGCAAAAGCGCTCGCGCCGGCGAAATGACCGAGAACAAGCGTCCCGGAGCCAACGGCGATAGTTTTTAGTAGCGAACGCCGAGTGTAAGCACTTGATTTGTGTTCCATGTGCGGTTCGGTATGCGTCAACACTATCGGCGAGGAAATATCTTTGTGTCAAGAATGTTGTGAAAAAATAAAACTCGAGCACAGTTTCTGTTTGCTCAGCAAATTGACGATCAAAGCGAGTTGTTCAGCGGAAATCATGAGAAGTGGTTTCGGCGCGCGTGATGCGCAGCGGTTGAATATGTTCCACTTTCACGGAGATGACGTTGTCCTGATTTTGCAGGCGTCCTTCGATCAGCAGGAATTGGTGATGAACGACCACGGTATGATCCTGCTCGAAAAGTCGCGGCGTGATGATGGCGTTGGCGATTCCGGTTTCGTCTTCAAGGCTGAGGAAAACAAAACCTTTTGCTGTTCCGGGACGCTGGCGCGCGATCACGGCTCCAGCGAAGCGCACATGCGTTCCGTGAGGAAGGCGCTCGAGTTCGCTGGCGGAGCGCATGCCACGCCGCTTTAATTCCGCGCGATGGTATGCGAGAGGATGAGGACCCACGGTCATGCCCGTGCCGCGAAAGTCGGCGATCAATCGTTCTTCAATGGTCATGGGAGCAAGAGGCGAGTCGGCGGCTGCCGTCCGCGTCACTGCAGGGCGGAAATTTTCTGATTTGGCGCTCGAGCGTTCTTTTGGTTTTTCGGTTTCCATGTCGAGTGTTTCGAATAATGCTCCTGGCCGCCGCGCGGCGCGTTCGATCTGCCACAAAGCATCGCGACGATGGATGGTCTGACGATTCTTGCCATCATCGTTGCGCTTGCCTTCGATGAAATTCAAAGCGCCAATTTCCGCGAGAGCCGCGAGTTCGGATTTATGGATCGCGGGTATGCGGAGTTTCAGATCTTCAATCGAGGCAAACGATTGAACGGCGCGTTGGAGGACAATTTCTTCGGCGATTTCGGCGCGCAAGCCTTTGACGAAGCGCAGGCCGAGTCGCAAAGCCAGGCTTTGAGCGTCTTTCTCTTGAAATTGTTCGAGTGTGCAAAGCCAGTCCGAGCAGGTCACGTCAATGGGCCGGATTTTCAAGCCGTGCCGCTGGGCGTCTTTGACAATCGTTGCGGGATGATAAAAACCCATCGGCTGATTGTTCAGCAGGGCAGCAGTGAAAGCGCCGAGGTAATGGCATTTCAGATAGGCACTGGCGTAGGCGAGAAGCGCAAAACTCGCGGCATGCGATTCGGGAAATCCATAGAGCGCGAACGAAGTGATGGATTGGACGATTTTCTGTTGAATTTCCGGAGCGATTCCATTTTTGTCCATCCCGCGACGAAGTTTTATCTCGATGTCTTTCATGCGCGCCTCAGACCGTTTGAAACCAAAGGCGCGACGCAATTCCTCTGCTTCACCTCCCGTGAAGCCAGCGGTAATCATGGCCATGCGCAGCAATTGCTCTTGAAAGAGAGGCACGCCCAGAGTGCGCGCGAGAACGGGTTCGAGCGACGGGTGGAGACATTCCACGGATTCGCGTCTCTGGCGTCGTTTCAAATAAGGATGAACCATTTTGCCCACAATCGGCCCCGGCCGAATGATGGCGACCTGCACCACAATGTCGTAAAAGCATTTCGGGCGCAGACGCGGCAGGCATGACATTTGTGCGCGGCTTTCGATTTGAAACATGCCCACGGTGTCGGCTTTTTGCAGGGCATCGTAAACGGCCGGATCATTCGCGGGCAGACGGCCAAGGTCGACTTCCTCGCCGTAATCTTCGCGAATTATTTTCAGCGAATCTTCAAGCACGGCCATCATGCCCAAACCGAGCAGATCAACTTTCACAATGCCCATATCGGCGCAATCTTCTTTGTCCCACTGCACGACGACGCGGCCGGGCATGGTCGCGGGCTCGAGCGGCACAACAGAATCGAGTTGGCCCTGGCAAACGACCATTCCTCCGGAGTGTTGCCCCAAATGGCGCGGCAAATCCTGAACGGCAAGGCAAAGTTCGAGAAATTTGTGAATGTGCGGATGGCATGGATCAAGACCGGCATCGCGGAATTGGTGCGCGAGCGTGTCGTTGCCATCTTTGTATTCCCAGGCGCCGACGAGACTCGCGACGCGGCCTAAAGTTTCGGTATCAAATGAGAGCGCTTTGCCAATTTCGCGCGCCGCGGAACGCCCGCGATAGGTGATGACGTTGGCCGTCATGGCCGCTCCCAATTTTCCGTAGCGCTCGTAGACATATTGAATGGCGCGTTCGCGTTGGTCGCCGCTCGGCAGATCAAGGTCAATGTCCGGCCATTCGCCGCGCTCCTCGGAGAGAAACCGCTCAAAAAGAAGATCCATTCCAACGGGATCAACGGCGGTTATGCCGAGGGAATAGCAAACGGCGCTATTGGCCGCCGAGCCGCGGCCCTGAACCAGAATATTTTGCCCGCGGCAGAAGCGCACGATGTCCCAAACGATCAGAAAATATCCAGCCAGGTCGAGCTTTTCGATTAACGCCAATTCGCGCTCGATTTGGAGGCGCGCACGTTCGTTGCCTGAGCCGTAACGATGGATCATTCCTTCGTGCGCACGCTGTCGCAGAAAACTTATTTGCGATTCGCCCTGTGGCACGGGATATTTCGGGAACTGGTAGCCCAGATCATTCAAAGTGAATTTCAAGCGCGAAGAGAGGATTTCAGTATTTGCAATGGCTTCGGGAAGATCGGCAAACAGCCGCGACATCTCCGCGGAGGATTTCAAATGGCGCTCGGAATTCCGCGCGAGGAGGCGTCCAGCAGTGGCAAGCGTGCGATGATGGCGAATGCATGTGAAGACATCGAGCACTTCGCGCGACGGAACGTGTGCGTGCGAGACGCCATTGGTCGCCAGCAAAGGCAAATGCAATTTGCGCGCAATCTTCAGCGCGGCTTGATTGCCCGACTCTTCTTCACGGCAGAAATGCCGCTGCAATTCGACGTAGACATTGTGGCGGCCAAAAATTTTGCAGAGTTGCTCGACACATTCCATTCCGCGCGCGATTCCTCCGTGAACGAGCGCATGCGCTAGCGGTCCTTCTTCGCCGCCCGTAAGACAGATAAGGCCAACGGATTTTTCCGCGACTTCCTCGGTCGAGACGGAACCTTCTCCCTTGCGTGCGGCCATTTTCATGCCCGTGATCAGGCGGCAAAGATTCTGGTAGCCGGCGCGCGTTTCGACGAGCAATGGATAGCGCCAACCGGCAGCGGATGTGACTTCAGCGCCGATATGGGCGCGAAGCGACCTTTTCTTCGCGGCCAGATGAAAGCGCGGCGCGCCGTAAACGCCGTCCCGATCGAGCAACGCCATAGCTGGAATTTCAATCTCCGCGCACATACTCGCCAACTCTTCAGGCAAAGAAGCACCTTCGAGAAAGCTGAATGCGGAGCGTGTGTGCAGTTCGATGTAGGTCATGGCTAGGTCAGTCGTAAATTCCCCGCATAAACCAATTGCCGCGAAGCGAGTCAAAAAAAATGCGATAGATGCCGCGCGGCGGGCACGGAGAGCCGTGTTGCAGGTGAATCGCTGGAAAAAAACGAAAATGAATTTCAAGATCCCATTCGTCGTGCTGCCATGGATCTGCTTGCCACCAATCTCCCGAAGTGCGCCACGGGCCGGAAGCTGCAACTACTTCTCCGCGCATGCCGCGAAACGCAATGTGCGCCGGATGCCCTTCGCGCAATTCGACTTTGAGCGGCAGCGAAGGCCGGAAGGCGCGAAACCCTGTGGCTGGTTTGCCGGATTTGAGGTTTTTCAGTGACTCATCGCGCGAAGGAGCGAACCGGTTCATGCGAAATTCTCCCGGCCGGTGCGTATCTATTAATTCGGGTGAGCCGATATAGGAATCGCCAACCAGATTCGCAAGGCGCGCCATGGTCAGCTCCAATTTTTCCGGATCGGGAGAGCTGGGAAGGAACAGGCCGCCCTGTGC
>JBAUEX010000294.1:0-9995 GCA_049678845.1 Candidatus Acidiferrales bacterium | reverse complement strand
TCGCTGCCCCACATTTCGATGCGCACGGCGAGATCGTCATAGGGAGGGTGAATTTCAATTTTGTCGCCGCGCACTCGGAAAGTGCCACGGCGGAGATCCTCGCCGCGTTCGTAGAGGATTTCGACGAGCTTGCGAAGAATGGCATCGCGCGAAAGAGTCTGGCCCTTTTCGAGCATGAGCATCATGCCGTAATACGCTTCGGGGGAACCGAGGCCGTAAATGCACGAGACGGAGGCGACGATGATAACGTCGCGACGCTCGAAAAGAGAACGCGTGGCGCTCATGCGAAGTTTGTCGAGCTCTTCGTTGATGGTGGCTTCCTTCTCGATATAAACGTCCGAGGAAGGCATGTAGGCTTCGGGCTGATAGTAATCGTAGTAGCTGACGAAATACTCGACGGCATTGCGCGGGAAAAACGAGCGGAATTCGTGATAGAGCTGCGCGGCGAGAGTTTTATTGTGGGCGATGACGAGCGTGGGGCGATTCAGCTTCTCGATCACCTTGGCCATGGTGAATGTTTTACCGGAACCGGTGACGCCGAGAAGGACTTGATGCTTGTCGCCAGCCGCGATGCCGCACTCGATTTGCGCGATGGCTTCGGGCTGGTCGCCGCGCGGTTCGTAGTCGCTGGAAATCTTGAAATCCATGCGGAGTCTCTCTGGGCCGAATTTTGATTGCGTGTAAAACTTTCATTATAACGCAAGTGGCTCACCGCGTGCTGACGTCACGCTGCCAGGTACCGCCAAGCCACGCGGCCTGTTGACAGCGTCTCTTATTAGCATCACAATGTGGTAGTAATCATGCTTGGCGAATTTGAATATCTAATAATCACCGCGACGGCCCGTTTGGGCGAAGACGCTTACGGGGCTGGGATCCGGCGGGAGATCGAAAACGCCACCGGCCGCAGTTGCTCAATCGGAGCATTGTACACGACGCTGGACCGCCTGGAAACCAAGGGCTTCATCAAAACGCGAATGGGGGATCCCACTCCGCAGCGAGGCGGCCGACCAAAGCGCATGGTCCGAGTTACGGTGAAGGGCGTTCACGCTGCGAGCCACTTTTACGCCGCGGTGACGCGCATAAGCCGAGGCATTTCATGGGAGATGAGTCGATTGGTAGTTCGAACATGACGCGAACTTGCTGGTGGTTGGTCGACATTTTGTCGCTAATGTTGGAGCCCGATGATCGCGAGGCAGTGCGCGGGGATCTCACGGAATCCAACGAGAGTGGCCCTAAGGCGCTGCGAGATGTGATTGGTTTAGTGGCGCGGCGGCAGGTAGTTTTATGGACGGGCTGGCAGCCTTGGCTGGCCCTCGTGTCCTTAGTCGTTCCTTTCGGAATGCTATTCTGTCTCGTTTCCACGCGTATCGCAGACAGAAGCGCCGTATCTATCTGGCTGTACGCGAACAACTGGGATTGGGCAATCTTTCGCGGATACCCCGCGTTCCGACATGATTTTCTCCAATACGCCATGGGTATCTTGATCGGGTTCCTAACGCTGTTTTGTTGGTCGTGGTCCAGCGGTCTTGCGCTTGGAGCTGTGTCACGCCGCAGCACTCCAGTGAATGGCCTGCTGTTTGGTCTTCTCTTGTTCTTGGGAGAACTGATGGGTCCACCACCGCGATATCTTGGGCAGGCGTTGTTTTACCGTGCCCGAGACTTCTCCGGTAACGCTGCGGTCTTTGGGCACGCATTTTTTCGAGTGGTGTTTCCTCTAATTGTGCAGGCGGCCCTGGTCTTGGCGCCGTCATTTTGGGCAATGCGCCAGAGTCGACGAGTAGCGCGGCTCCGCCCAGTCCTCCGCGGGATTCTATGGACTGCGGCAATAACAACACTGTTTGCGGCTGCGATCCAGAACTGGGGTTTGGTGGGCGTCCCGTACAACCAGCCAGGGACTTGGAGCAATTGGGAAGTACGGATGCTTCAACTCATTGTATACTGGCCGGCCGCGTACGGGGTTGTAGCTCTAATAGACCGGCATTACCACACCAAGATTGCGTGGAACTTCACGCGAAATTAGTGGGTCATTGCTGGCGCAGAGCCTCGTTCGGGTCGACGCTTGCGGCGCGCCACGCGGGCAGCCACGACGAAACGGCGGCGATCAGGAAGAACACGATGGTCATGGTTGCGAAAGTGACCGGATCGGTGGCCCTTACGCCCACCAGCATGGTAGCCAGCAAACGAGTGAGGGCAAAAGCAGCGATCAGGCCTGCGGCGATTCCGACGGCCGTGAGTCCCAGTCCCTGGCCCACGACAAGTTTGAAAATTCTGGCGGGCTGGGCGCCGAGGGCCATGCGAATGCCAATCTCCGAGGTGCGCTGCCGCACAACGGTTGAAAGCACGCCGTAAAGCCCCACGCCGGCCAGCAACGCCGCAATCACCGCGAACACGCCGATGAGCAACAGCGAAAAGCGCGTTCCGGATTGCGCGTTATCGACCAAAGCGTCGACAGGCTCCATCTCCGCGACCAAGAGTTGAGGGTTAATCCCCTTAACTATTGCGCGGATGTCGTTACCATATTTTGCCGCATGGCCACTGGTTCGGATGGCCCATTCCTGAATGCCGCCAGAGCCGATGAAGGCATCAGTAAAGTAGACCTGTTCGCGACCGGGAATGCTCAGCGACTCATCGCGGGTGTGCGCGACGACGCCAATTACCTCCACTGGCTCGGCCTCCGGCGTGCGGACGCGTATCAGAATCTGCTTACCGACAGCCGATTCGTTCGGGAAAGCCTTCCTGGCCAGTTCTTCGTCGATGACCACGACGTTTCGACCTGGCGCAGCCGGTGGCGGCGATGGGCTTCGCAGCGCCGCCAACTCCGCGGCCGACTGGGGTGTATTGTCCGCGTCAGTGAATGTACGGCCGGCCAAGAGCGGGATGTGCATGGTCTCAAAATAGCCCGGAAGCACGAACTGAAAATCGGTGGCCTGAAATTTGCTGGCATCGCCTCGCGCATCCAGGTTGCCCCAGCGGATAGGACTGAACTGCCCTCCCAATGGAAAAGGGTTCGTAGCGGTGACGCTCTGAATACCAGGGATAGACTGCAGCCGCTGCTGGATTTGTCTGATGGCGGCGGCGCGCGAATCCGGAGTTGCCCCGCCCAGGTTTCCAAGAATTTGAAACGTCAGCAAACCGTGCGGGTCAAAGCCAGGATTTATATGCTCCAGAGCGCGGAAGCTGCGAAACATCAAGCCCGAGCCAACGAGCAAGACAAAAGAGAGCGCGACCTCTATCACGACTACAAGCTTTCGCAACAGGCCTCCACTGGTCAGGCCTTCGTTTCGGCCGCTGCCGCCGAGCAGACTGTTAATATCTGGCCGCGAAGCGCGCCACGCCGACACCATGCCGAAAATTGCCGCGGCCACCAGCGCCGCGACCACAGTGAACAGAAGAACGGGTGCGTCGATACGAATCGCATCCATGCGCGGCAGATTCACCGGAGCCACGACGAGCAATTCGTGAATCCCAGCCCAGGCCAGCGCGAGACCTCCTACGGCACCCAGCGCGGCAAGCACAACCGCCTCGGTCAGCATTTGGCGGGCGAGGTGCCATGGGCTCGCACCCATTGCCGCGCGCACTGCGAGTTCGCGCTCGCGGAGAGAAGCGCGGACCAGCAATAGATTGGCGACGTTGGCGCACGCGATGAGCAAAAGAAAAATAACCGCGCCCATCAGCGCCAGGATGGTCGGCCGCACTTCCGACACAAGATGCTGCCGCATGGGCTCGAGCCTGATTGCGTAGCCGGCGGTCCGCTCAATCAGAAAATTCTTGCGCCCTTCCGCAGCCACGTTATCGGCGGCCGCTTGGGCCTCGGCGAGCGACACGCCGTCTTTCAGTCTGCCCACCGCGTGAATAGAAACGCCATTTCGATTGCGGTTATCGTAATCCAAGCGATTGGCGATCCAGATTTGAGGATCCGATTCGGTCTCCGCTTCAGGCGGGAAGTACAATTGGAAGCGCGGCGCGAGCACTCCGACAACCACCGGGTTGAACTGCCCTTGCGTTTGGATCGTGCGTCCGATTATCGCTGGATTGCCGCCATACCGCTGCTGGAAGTATGCGTAACTAAGAATGACCATGTTCGGCAAACGAGGCGGCGGGGTTCCCGATGGCGCCGTGCCGGGCGGTGGTGGAGGAGGTTGTGGAAGTCCGTCCTGCGGCGTGAAATCGCGGCCCTGCGCGATCTTGGCGCCCATCAAGTCGAAAAAGTTCGTGGTGACCACTGCGGCGCGGACTTGCTCGGGCGTTCCATCCGCTTCAGGCAGGATCAGCTTGAAGGTGAAAACGCCCCCCATGTCCTGAAAGACGTTCTTCGTGCCGTTGCGCATGTCGATGAAGTCTTCATTGGAAAATGGAAAGTCGCGGACGTGACGAACGGTCATGTCGCTGCAGGCAACGACGAGGCGGTCGGGATTTTTGTAGGGCAGCGGCTTCAATAACACCGCGTTCGTGACGCTGAAAATGGCAGTGCTGGCGCCAACACCCAAGGCGATCGTAAGCACCGCGGTGAGTGTAAAGACAGGGCTCTTGCGCAGAGTTCGTCCTGCGAATTTCACATCTTGCAGCGACATGGTTCACCTCACGCGCCGGCGCAATCTAGCACCGAATCCGTCATCGGCACTAACCAACCAGTTTTTACTCTCTTCGGCGACATATGTCTATGGATGAAACGGTTGTGATGACGTGCGGGGCGAAAGCTGATGCGCCAATGAAGGTGAACGCGTGAAAACGGCTGGCAAGGATGCTGCCAGCCGTCGCAGTTCTACGAGGGAAGCAGGCGATTAGTGACGGCCGTGGCCGCCTCCGTGAGAGCCTCCGCCGCGATTGCCACCGCGTGAGCCTCCACCGCCGTGCGAGTTTCCACCGCGGAAGCCGCCGCCGGATGATGCGCGTCCGGAATTGCCACGGAAACCATTACCTCCACGTGAGTTGCCGCGGCTGAAGGACTGATAGCTGCCGCCACGGCTGCCATTGCCGCGGTTGAAGGACTGGTTGTTGCCGCCACGGGTACCGTTGCCACGGCTGAAGGACTGGTAGTTGCCGCCTCGATTGCCGTTGCCACGACCGAAGGATTGGCGGTCGCCGCCTCTGTTGCCGTTGCCGCGGTCGAAGGAGCGGTAGTTGCCACGGCCACGGTCACCGGCAAACCCACGCTCGTGTTCGAAGCGGTCGCGGTCGCCCCAGTACCGGTCACGGTCGAAACGGCCGCGATACCACGGGCCGACGCCGATGAACTCTCCCCCAACGAAATACGACGGGGCCCAGTAGCCGTAAGGTGCACAGTCGTACGGGTAGTAGTCATAGTAGCCGTAAGGACATACGGGCGCTTCTACGTAGCCTCCGTAGACTGGGCCGATCCCGATCCCCACTGATACCTGAGCCTGGGAATAGCCGGCCGCAAACAAGAAGATTCCAATCAAAGCAAGGTACTTTAGATAACGCATTTTCGGCCTCCTTGTCATCGCCCGCACTGTCCGCTGAGGTGACCCGGGCTGCCTCGCTAAACTGGCGAGACGAACTACTAAATGGCAATCGGGGGGCCAATGGCGCGATGCGAAAAGGCCATAGCTAATGGCATTATAATCAATCGTATATAGGAAAATGTAACAAAATCTTCCATGTCCATACTCAGTAGGAAATGGCCCCAAGCCACCACCGATGGTGATTATCAACCACTGAAGAGGAGGTGCGTCCTTTGGCCATCATGGGATGACGGACTGGGAGAGGAGGGTGATTTGGGACTGGCTGCGGGTGTCGCCGGCGTAGCGCATGCGATTGTGGGCGGCGGTGGTCATGATGGTGAAGTCCATGTGAGCGGTGGCGGTTTGCGTGACGCTGACGACCATTCCAGTGCGGAGCGAAATGGAGGTGAGGCCGTTGCCTGAGCCGGTCCATTCGCCGAAGGTGCGCAGGCCGTTTTTGCGGAAAATTTCAGGAGTGCGGTCTTTGTCTTCGTTTGGCGATTCGTTCGTGGACTGCTCGGGTCGCTGGCCTGACTTGGCGGCTTGCTGGCTTGAGCGCTTTGCGGGCGCGCCAGTGATTTCGGAGTGCGTGAGGATGATGGCGCACTGGTCCGGAACGGCGGAGGGAGTTACCTGCTGCGGCACGGCGCCGACTGCCGGCTCTGGACGCCGGTTGGGGCAAGGCTCGTCGCGCACATAAGTTGATTCGATATGCCAGGCGAGACCCGAGAGCGGGACGTTGTCGATGACCTGCTCGGTGGACCATTTCTCGCCGAGGGCAATGCCTTTCTTTGGGATGGAAGCTCCCAACGTCAGTTGGCTGAGCCACTGGTTCACAATTGCCGAGCGGGACTGATCGTCGGGAAGCCCTTTCAGGCCGGAGACATCGGTGATTTTGCCGGTGGGCTCGAGGGTGAACTCGATCGACTGGCCCTGGAGCTTCTTATACTGGTCGGCGATTGCAGCGGTGTCGGCGTCGTAAGAATCGCTGGTGCTGTTGGCCACCGCCGTCTCGTAGGTGACGCGGATGCGCGCCGGGCCGGGCGCGGTGGGTGTGCCGGAGACTTTGAGGACTTCCAAACGCAGAACCACGTTGACGGATTCGCCGGTCTTTGTGGGGCCTTCGGGGTCGACAACGGGGCCGGAGGAATGGGAAGCGCCGTCGATGTGCATCTGGACGCTGTAGTGAAATACCTCTCCGGCGATGAAATGCGGCGTGAAATGAATGAGAGCGTTTGCGGCGGAGCGGGACGGCGATGACGCCGAAGCGACGGCGACGAGAAAAAACACGCACAGGACGCGGCAGATTCGCGGGAGGCAGACGGCACGGGCCATCATGCCGCGACCCTAGCACAGGGCGCGCAGAGGCGCAAACCGGCGACGACCATGTCGCCTCGCGCGGGCATTGACGGCGCGGCACTTTCGTTGGAGGATTCCAAGTCCGGAACGCGACCAAGCGCGGAAAGCGATTGAGTCCAGAAAGGCGGGAGAAGAACATGCCGGAAAAGACATCGTGGGACAAAATCGAGAAAGAAAAACTGAGTGCAACCATCACGCGACAGATGATCTTCGGCGAAAAGGCGATGCTGGCGCGTATTTTTCTGTCGCGCGGCGCGATTGTGCCCCGCCATTCGCACGTGAACGAACAAATCACGTGGATTCTTTCTGGCGCGTTGAAATTGGTTTTTGACGACGGCGAAAGAATTTTGCGCGACGGCGAAATGCTGCTGATTCCGGCGAACGTGCCGCACGCGGCTGAAGCGATGGAGGATACCGTGGACATGGATATTTTTGCTCCGCCGCGCGAGGACTGGATCAAGAAAACGGACGCCTATCTCCGCAAATAATTTTGGCTGTGGTTTTCGCCGAATCTCGAGGAGCATGAGCATGGACCTGGGACTGAAGGGAAAAGTGGCGATTGTAGCGGCGGCGAGCAAAGGGCTGGGCCGCGCGTGCGCCGAGGAATTCTCGCGCGAAGGGGCGGAAGTCGCGATTTGCGCGCGTTCGACTGCGAATCTTGGAAAGGCTGCGGAAAGCATACGCAAAGCCACGGGGCGCGAAGTCTTTGCGCAGGAAGTTGATGTGACGCGCCACGAAGCCGTGCGCGATTTTGTGGCGGCGGTCGAGAAGCGCTTCGGCCGCGTTGACATTTGCGTGACAAATGCCGGCGGGCCTCCGTCGAAGAAATTTGTGGATATCTCGATTGAGGAATGGCGCGCCGCCGTAGATTTGACGCTGATGAGCGCCGTTTATTTTGCGCGCGAAGTGCTGCCTCGAATGGAAAAAAATCGCTGGGGACGTTTACTGGCCATCACTTCCGTTTCCGTGAAACAGCCGATCGACAATTTGCTGCTGTCCAATTCGATTCGCGCCGGTGTGACGGGACTGATGCGCACGCTGGCGAATGAATTCGGCGGCAACGGAATTACGGTGAACTGCATTTGCCCCGGCTACACGCTGACGGAGCGCCTGGACGAGCTTGTCGGGCTACAGGCCAAGAATGCAGGGGTCGAGCGCGAAACGATTTTGGAGCGCTTGAGCGCGCAAGTGCCGGTGGGACGCGTAGGGCGGCCTGAGGAATTCGCGGCAATGGTGACGTTCCTAGCGTCGGAGCGCGCGAGTTATATCAATGGCTGCTCGATTCCCGTGGACGGCGGCTGGACGAAAAGTTTGTTGTAAACAGTGAAAGAAAAATTGGCGCTTAGCCTGCGAGAAGAATGCGCAAGTCGCGGAGATTATTTCCGGTGGGGCCGGTGATAATTGCGTCGCCGAGGCAATGGAAGAAAGTGAAGGCGTCGCTGCGGCGATAAAAATCCTGCGGGTCCGCGCCGATTTGTCGCGCTCGGTCTAGCGTTGTTCCGTCGGCCACAGCGCCAGCGGCGGGACTGTTGCCGTCGATTCCGTCGGTGCCCACACTGAGCACGGTGATTTTGCGCCCTGCAATTTTTTCCACACAAGCAAGCACGAAAGCGGAATTGCGGCCGCCGATTCCTTTGCCTGTTACGGGGCTGCTGACTTCTCCATCGACGATCAGCGCGACGGGCTTGCCATCAAACGAACGCGAGATCGCGTCGAGCTGCGCGAGCAAATGTTGTGCGGCCTTCTCAACAGGCCAACCGTCGGTCGCGTTGTCGCACACGGTGGAAAATCCGGCGGCTTCGGCGGCAACGTGCGCGTGATGAAACAAATCGCGCCGACCGAGAAGCAATTCGAATTTCGCGCGCGCAAAGGCTGGGTCGCCGGGCTTCGGGGTTTCGACAAGCGACTGTTTGTCGAACTTTGCGCGCAGGGAGGCGGGCAATTTATCGAGCAGGTGGTATTTTTGGGCAACGCGCTGCGCGTCGGCGATCGTGGCGGGATCGGGCAGCGTGGGCCCTGAGGCGAGGGCCGATTCCTGCCCCTCCGGCACGTCCGTGACGCCGAAGGTGAGCTTCATCGCCTGAGGCGCGGCGGCGGCGAGACGCCCGCCCTTCACGGCCGAAAGATGCTTGCGAATGGCGTTGATTTCCTCGATGGGCGCGCCGCAGGTGACCAGCGCATGATGCAGCTTCACGAAATCGTCGAGCGAAATATTTTCGTCGAGCGGCAATTCGACCAGAGATGAACCGCCGCCGGAAAGCAAAAAGAAGATCAGCGTTTTCCTGTCGCAGCCGTGCAGCAATTCGAGAATCGCGCGTCCGGCGCGGAAACTTTCTTCGTTGGGAACCGGATGCCCGGCAACAAACGATTTCCAGCCATGGAGCGCGCGCAGTAACTTTGTGGGCCCGGCGAGAATTCCAGTGACGTGAAATTCCGGCGCGAGCACGGCCGTGATTCCTTCCGCGAGCGCAACCGCAGCTTTCCCCATGGCGATTGCAACGATTTCGCGATACTCGCGCAAATCCACTTCGGAATCGCCCGCCTGAATCAGGCCGTCGCGACGACCGAGCTTCGCCGCGAGCGTCGCGGGAATGTCGATGCCCGCGAGGGTGTTGGAGAAGATTTGCCGAGCGAGAGCTTTGCGTTCGTCGATCGTAGCCATCAGTTTTCGTCGAGTCTCCTGAAACAAAAATGTTTCATGCCTTTTCGAGGGCAACTGCTCCGGCGCGAGCCACTTCCAAATCTTGATCCTCCGAACCAGCGCTCACGCCGATCGCGCCAACGATCTGGCCATCGACACTGAGCGGGACGCCGCCGCGAATCGGCGTTTGCGCGTAAGAATTCGCGAGCGCGAGGCCGAGCGACAAAACGACATTCGGTTGATCGCCTGACATTGCGGAGCCGGTGGGAGCGCGGCGCATTGCCGCAGCTTGCGCTTTAACAAGCGCCACGGAAATCGACGACGGTTTTGCGCCATCCATGCGCGCAAAGGCGAGCAGGTGCGCGCCTTCATCAACCACGGCGATATTCATGGGGCAGTGAATTTCTTGCGCTCGATTTTCCGCGGCAGCAAGAACGGCGCGCGCGCCTTCGAGAGTCAGCTTCGGGTGATTTCGTGTGATGAGCGCCATGATTTCACCTTTGCGGGTGCCTTCAGATTTTCCCGTCTACAGC
>JBAUEX010000293.1:0-32395 GCA_049678845.1 Candidatus Acidiferrales bacterium | reverse complement strand
TCGGTGGACGACAAACAGATGAACACGGTGCTGAAATACATCGAGATCGGGAAAAAGGAAGGCAAACTGCTGCTGGGCGGCGAGCGGTTGACGGGGAGCGGATACGACAAGGGGTATTTTGTTGCGCCGACGATCTTCGATCATGTGGCGACGAAGAGCCGAATCGCGCAGGAAGAGATTTTCGGTCCCGTGTTGAGCGTGATTCGCGTGAAGGATTTCGACGAAGCGCTGGACGCGGCGAATTCCGTGCGGTTCGGATTGGCGAGCGCGATCTACAGCAGCGACGCGAGCAAGGTTTTCGAGTTCATCGACCGGATCGAGACGGGAATCACGCATGTGAATTCACCGACGGTGGGAGGCGAGGCGCATTTGCCCTTCGGCGGCATCAAAGATACAGGCGTCGGGCACCGCGAGGTTGGGCACGTGGCGCTGGATTTTTACACCGAGCTGAAGACGGTTTATATTGATTACACGGGGCGTAAAAGGGAGTCGAGCGTTTATTAATGACGGCCGGAAATGAACCGATGCGAATGAAAACGCGAGTTCCTCACTGCTTTTCCATATCATCCATGATGATTTTAGCGCTGGCGATGGTGGCGCCGCATGCGGGCGCGCGCGAGGGTGACAAGATCAACTGGAAGCCGATTGGCGACGCCATCCTTAGGATTACCGGACGCAAGCCGCCGAAAGTGTGGAATGTGTATCAGGATGAAAAGAAAAAAGAACGCGTGCTGGTGGAGATGGACAATCGCTACTTGATTCTGGATGCGAAGACGAAGCAAGTGTACGAGATTACGAGCGCGCAATTTCAGCCTCATGGAAAGTACTATCAAACCGCCATTCCGATTCCGGGGCCGACGGTACCGAGCACCGGCTGGGACAGGCGCGATATCGGGCCCGCGGAACGGATCGAGGTGCAGTTGACGAACGAAAGCATTTCTTTCGATGTGGAGTTGCCGCATCCGCTGGTGCTGCGCGTTCCGGTGCACTAGCAGGCTGCGCGCCGGCACAAACACAACGAAGAGCCTCAGGTCAGTTCGCAGAGAGCCGGTGCGAACCGGACCGGTCTGCGGGAGGCAGGCGTGAGCTACAAGGGCCGAAGCGAGGCCGAACACGCGGAGCGCTCGGGATGGGGTTTCTCAGAGCAGGCCGCTAGAGCGCCGTTCCTTCGGAGACGGGGCCAGGGGAGTCGGCGGCAGATTGCGCCGGGCCCTTCAATTCCGCCAGCAAAATCCCCATGAAAACCAACGCGGCGCCGGATAATTCGCGCGCGCCGAGGTGTTCGTGCGCGACGATTACAGACGTGAGCGCGGCAAAGACCGGTTCGAGACTCAGAAGAATCGCGGTGTGAGTGGGCGTCGTATATTGTTGCGCCCAGACTTGCATGGAAAAGCAGAGCGCGGTGGCGCCGACGGCGGTGATTAGAATTGCCCAGACAAGAGTGGGAGACCACAGGAGGCGCGGAGGCTCCCATCGCGTGACGGCGAGGAGAGGCAAACAGGCGAGCGTCAACAGAGCCGTCATGATTACCTGCAAGACGCTGAGCGCGGGAACGGAATGGCGAACGCTGTAACGTCCCACGACGATGATGTACAGCGCGAACATGAGCGCGCAAATCAGCACGAGAAGATCGCCAACGTTTAACCTGGCAAATCCCGCGCGCGGCACAGTCAAGTAATACAAACCCACCAAGGCGACGATCGCGCCGGCCCAGACCCAGCGGTTCACGCGGCGCTTCCAAAATACGGCGAGCAGCACGGGAACCATGACGACTCCGGCGCCGGTGATGAATCCGGCTTTCGATGGCGTGGTGAGTTTCAGACCCAGAGTCTGGAAGGCGTATCCGGCGAACATGAAAAACCCCATCAGCGCGCCCGCAATGAGCGTGGCACGAGGCAATTTGCGCAGCGCGCGCCAGTAGACAACAGCCATGACGATTGCCGCGAGGGAAAAACGAAGCGCATTGAAGACGAAAACGGAGGAAAACGCGAGCGCGTCCTTTACAACAAGGAACGTGGCGCCCCAAATGAGAGAGCACAACGCCAGGGCCAAGTCAGCCCGAAGGCGGCGCGAAATTGAGAGGCTCATAAATCAGGACTCAATGGCGTTGGTAAACGATGCGGCCGCCAGTGATGGTAACGTCGACGGAGGTGTGAAGAAGTTGGGCGGGAGGAATGCGGGTGATGTCGACCGGATAGACGACGACGTCAGCGAGCATACCCGGCTTGATTTGGCCCTTGGCATTTTCCTCGAATTCGCCGTAGGCCGAGCCGACGGTGTAGTCGGAAATGCAATCGGTCATCGGGAGCTTTTCCTGGGGCTCCCAACCGCCGGAAGGGCCGCCCTCGGGGAGTTCGCGCGTGGCGCAGGCATAAAGTCCGCGCAGCGGGTCGATTCCTTCGACGGGATAATCGGTGCCGAAGGCGAGATGCACGCCGTGTTCGCGCATGGAATTCCAGGCATACGCGCCCTTGGAGCGTTCGGGGCCAAGGCGCGCGCCAGCCCAGCGTTCGTCATCGAGCAAATGAACGGGCTGCATGGAGGCGACTACACGCAGTTCAGCGAAGCGCGCAAAATCGTCCGGCGCGACGACCTGCGCGTGCTCGATGCGATCGCGGCGGTCGCGCGGGCCATTCGCAGCGCCTACGGCGGCAAAAGCGTCGAGAGCGACGCGATTGGCTTTATCTCCGATGGCGTGAAAATTGAGCTGGAAGCCCGCTTTGTCGCGCTCGATGGACATGGCGTTCAGTTCCTTGGGCTGCATGCGGAGGATTCCGGAGGTAGATGGATCGTCGGAATAAGGGGCGAGCATGGCCGCGGTGCGAGAGCCGAGCGAGCCATCCATGAAGGCTTTGAGCGCACCGGTTTTCAGCCAGGGATCCGTCGTGGTGCCTTCGCGGCGCTGTTCTTCAAGCTTAGCGAGCGGCTCGGTGAAGGTGAGCCACTCGGTGATTCGCAGGGGCAACTTCCCTTCCTCCTTCAGTTCGCGATAAATCAGGAAATCCTGCCAGGTGGAATAATCCTGAATCGAAGTGACGCCGTGGGAAACGGCGTCCGCCAGTGCAAGTTCAATCGCGCGGCGGCGGCGTTTATGGCTGACGGGTGGAACGTGACGGTAAACGAGGCTCATGGCCGCGTCTTCTTCGAGCATGCCGTTCGGCTCGCTCGTTTTGGGGTCGCGCATGATATGGCCGGCGGCGGGATCGGGCGTTGCTTTCGTGACGCCAGAGAGTTTGAGGGCCAGCGAATTCGCGACGGCGACGTGACCGTCCACGCGGCCAAAAATCATGGGATGATCTTTCGAGACGGCATCGAGGTCGAATCGCGTGGGGAAACGCTTCTCAAGCCAGAGAGTGTGATCCCATCCGCTTCCGGTGATCCATTCACCGGGCTTATAGTTTTTGAGCGCGGCGCGAATTCTCTGCTGGAATTCGGCGAGCGATTTTGCACCTTCGAAATTGACCGTCAGCTTGGCCATGCCGGCGCTGGCCAGATGCGTGTGCGCGTCGTTGAATCCGGGCATGGCGAAGCGCCCATGCAAATCGATTACACGCGTATGCGGGCCAATCCATGCATGAATGTCATCATCGCTGCCAACGGCAACAATTTTCTCACCTTGAATCGCGACGGCCTGCGCATGGGCAGGGTGCGAGGCGACGGTGTAAATGTCGCCGTCGATGAGCGCCAAAGTCGCGGGCGTTTTTGCGGCGTGCTCGTCTGGAGACATGCCCCTCCCCTTGTCATTGAGCGTGCGATGCGGCGTGGATGGCGCGGCGAGGAGCACAGCGACGGAGGCAAACAGGAGCGTCGCGCAAGCGATGGCGAAAGCGTTCGCGAAAGAAACGGACGATTTCAGGATTGGGCTCCTGCGAAGGCGAGCAGCGTCAACATGGCGCGTTTCAAACCGAGCTCGCGTCCAGCGGGATCGTACCATTCCTCGAGGGAATGCGAACCGCCGCCCAGTCCGCCGGCGCCAATCGCGATTGCGGGGACGCCTTGCGAGAGAGGAAGGTTCGCGTCGGTGGAAGAACGCTCGAGGCGCGAACGATTGCCGAGATAGCGGTCGGTGTTTTCGATGGCGGCGAGAAGCGGAGAATCCGCAGCCAATTTTCCGCCGGGGCGCACGCCGATAACCGTCACTTTGAGCTTGAGGGCTTCATTTCCGGGTTCCGCGGCGGCCATTTCTTCGTCGACGGCGCTGGCGAATGCCTTGCGCAGCTCGCTTTCGAGGCGCGACAGTTCCGCGTCGTCTTCGGAGCGCAAATCCACTTTCACGCTGGCTTCCGCGGGAATGGAATTCACGGAGTTGCCGCCATCGATGACGCCAAAATTGAAAGTGGTGCGCGGCTCTTGCGGAACGCGCGTACGAGAAAATTGCACAATGCCGCGCGCGAGAGCGGTGATCGGATTGGGCGCGCCAAAATCGGACCAGCTGTGACCTCCCGGACCGGTGATTTGCATGTCGAGACGTCGAGAGGCGAGACCGATCGTCGTGACGTAATCGGTCGCGGCGCCGTCAAGTGCAATCACAGCGCGAACGTTGCCTTTGTAGGTGTCCATCAATTCGCGAATGCCGCGCAGGTTCCCTTCCCCTTCTTCACCCACGTCAGCGGCGAAGAGAATTTTTGTCTGCGTTTTGACCTGGGCTTCGTTCATGGCACGGGCGACGGCGACAAGCGCGGCGAGACCCGCGCCGTCGTCGGCGATTCCAGGGGCCTGGAGGCGGCCGTTGACACGCTTGACGCGGACATCGGTGTCGGCGGGAAAAACAGTGTCGAGGTGCGCGACGATGAGGACCACGCCTTTGCTCTTGCCGGGCGAAGCAGGGCGCTCGCCGATTACATTGCCGACAGAATCCGTGTGGACGTCGAGGCCACAGGCAGCGAGAAGCTTGGCGATGTACGCGGCTCGCGACGCTTCGTGAAACTCCGGCGCAGGAATTTCCGTGATGGCGATTTGCTGTTCCGTGACCCAGTCGAGATTTTTGTCCAACCAGGACATGGCGAGAGCTACGCGCTTGTCTTGCACGAGGGCATCGATTGGATTTGCGGCGCGCGCGGTCAGCGTTCCCATGACCAACAGGATACCGAACAAGAAAAAAAGTTTCACGGACTTTATCGAGGCGGCGTTCGCGAGCGAGCGAGACGTTTTTGCGAAAATTGGATATGCGTTCACTTCAACGCTTTGCCGCTGGCTTGGCGTGCGCCTGGGTTCCGCAGAGCGCCACGATTTCTTCGTCGGTCATGACGCGCTCAGCCTTCTTTGCGGCCTGAAAAATACGGTCGACGAGTTCGTCGGTCGCAGGAATTTCGTGCTTCTCGAGCCAATAGGTGACGTTGGAACGGCCGCTCAATGGGCCAATCTCAATTATTTGCCGCAGGCCGAAAAGATGCGAAGGCACGCCGCTGTAGACGGAGTCGGCCAGCATGACGTCGTTTTTGCGATAGGCCTTGATAATCGCGGCCGCGTGGACGCCTGTCGCGGTGCGAAAAGCGTCGCGTCCAACGACGGGATAATTCGGAGGTACGACCGTATGAGTCGCAAGCGATACGGCGTCTGAGTACTCTTTCAACTTGGAGAGATCGCGGTCGATCAAGCTCATCAAACGAAGATTGACGAGCATCAGTTCCATGGGCGTGTTGCCGACGCGCTCGCCGAGAGAATTTGCGGCGGCGTGGACTTGATCGGCACCGGCGGCGATGGCTGCCAGAGAATTCGCGATGGAGAGGCCGCGGTCGTTGTGGCCGTGCCAGTCGACGCGAATTTTTTCGCCAGAGGGCTTTACGACTTCTTCGATTGCGAACTGGACGAGATTGTAAGCGCCGCGCGGCTCCGCGTGGCCGACCGTATCGCAGAGCACGATGGCGCGAGCGCCGCAGCCTATGGCGGTGGTGTAGAGCGCCTTCACGGTGGCGGCATCGGCGCGGGTCGTGTCTTCGGTGACGTACATGACCGGCAAACCTTGCGCAATGGCGAACTTCACGGCGTCTTCGGTGGTGTGCTGAAGATGATCGACGGTCCAGTCTTCGACAAGGCGGCGGATGGGGCTCGAGCCAAGAAATGTGGCGGCCTCAATGGCGATGCCAGTTTTTTGGGAAATTTCGGCAATGGGGCGAATATCGCTTGCGTGAGTGCGCGCGGCGCAATTGGGTCGGATTTTCATGCGGCATCGAACGATTTCCTGCGCGAGGGCTTCGGTGTCGCTGTACGCGCGCGGGCCGGCGCCGGGGAGACCAATATTCACCGTGTCGATGCCAAGGTTTTCCATCAAATGCAAAATATGGATTTTTTCTTCGATGCTGGGGTCACGCACGGAGGGATTTTGCAGGCCGTCGCGCAGAGTCTCGTCGTTCAGCATGACTTTGCGGCCGAGCGGAATATCGCGACCCTTGGCGGTGTTCCAGTCGTAGATCAGTTCGCTTAAATCCATCACTTCTCCGTCACCGAAAGGCTGCAAACGAGCAATTTACCGCTGCGCGAATTCTAACCGATTTTCCAGGGCTCTGGATACTTGAGGGCGACAAGATAAAGCCCATCTGGATCTACCGTGGGACCCGAGAGCGAGCGGTCGCGGGATTCGAATAATGCGGGAATGTCCGCAGGGCCCAGTTTGCCACGGCCAACGTCGAGCAGAGTGCCCACGATTTTTCGCACCATGTAACGAAGGAACGAGCGACCGGTGACCTCGTAGACGAGTTCGTTTTTGTGCGGATGCGGAGCCAAGACAGAACGCAGAATGACGCGGATCGGAGAACGATCTTTGTCCGTGTCTTCCGAGCCGCTCGATGCGGCGAAGGAGGTGAAGTCGTGCTCGCCTTCAAAGAGTTTCGCGGCCTCAATCATATTGGCCTCATTCAGAGGATAGGGATAAGGCAGAACACGCTGGAATTCAAAGGGAGAAACTACGGGTCCGCGAAAGATGCGGTAATGATAGGTTTTCTCGAGGGCCTGCCAGCGCGCGTGAAAATCGGAGCCCATTTCTTCGGCGGCGACAACGCGAATCGCGGGAGGCAGAAGGGCGTTAAGGGCACGCTGCAATTCCTCGGTGGCGAGCTGCGATTGCGTTTTGAAACTTGCGACCTGACCCAGTGCGTGGACACCCGCGTCTGTGCGGCTGGCGCCGTGAATGGTGATTTGTTCCTGAGTGATTTTGCGAAGCACGTCGGTGACTGCGCCTTGAATGGTGGGGACTCCGGGCTGGATTTGCCAGCCGTGGAACGCAGCACCGTCGTAGGCGAGGGTTAACTTGATGTTTCGCATGGGGCAGAAATTATCGCACGCGAGCAACGACTCGGGAGAATCAAAACGACACGTCAGCGGGGTTGATAGGCGAAATAGGCGGGACCGAGGCAGACCGGCTCGTATTCATTTTCGATACCGCTTTGCGTATACGATGTTTCTTGCTCACTGCCGAGAAAACGCACAGCGCGGAGACGCCGCTCGGCGCAGAGGTCAAACCAATGCCGGATGCCGCGGCCAACGGAGAGAAAGTCGCCTGGCTCGAGTTCAACGATTACAACCGGGCGTCTCACGGGATGGATATTGCAAACTCCGCGGCCGGCGACGATCAGGCGGGCCTCTTCCTGGTCATGCCAGTGCTCTTTGCTGCACTGTCCGAGAAGATCGTCGATTCCCGGAGTCTCCGGAGTGAGATCGATTACGTCGTAGGCCGCGAAGTCGTGCGTGTTTTTATAGCTCTCGAGTTGGGGCTGGTATGCGTCCAGCACTCGCGCCGGAGTGGCATGGAGGGAGAGGGGTTCCGAGCTAAACCAACGATGGTATTCCACGCCGACACCCGCGAGGAAGATCTCGATCTGAGCGGGCATGATGAAGGTTCTGCCGAGATGCGGCACTTTGACAATAGCCATGTCCCAAACCTCAACGGCGGACGCTGCGAGTTCGCCGACAAGTAAGGAGAGGAATGCTCACGCCAAAGCGGCCGCGCCGTATTCAAAAATACGGGCACGCAACCGCAACGACGGAAGCTCGGATGATGCGCGGCACCTACCCTCTAAGTAGAGCAACGCGGAATTCAGGCGGGTATTTTGATACGAGTGTATTTACAATGCAATAACTTTTTTAATGTAGTACTGCTACTTTTCTGAGCGGACGAAATGGCTGCCGGGTTTAGCGATTTCCTGTCCTGAGCGGCAAAGGGGGCATTCAACCGCTTCATAACTGGGAATATCCAAATCGATCAAGGCTTTGGTGGGCACGTTGAGTTCGAGCTGATTGCCACTGCGGTCGATCAGGGCTCCGGCGGCTACGGCGAGTCCTCCGGCTTGCTCGACGACGCCAATCGTTTCACGAGTAGAACCGCCGGTGGTCCAGACGTCCTCGACAATCAGAACGCGCTCATTCGGCCGGAAAGCAAATCCCCTGCGGAGGGCCATGCGGCCGGAACTATCTCTTTCGACGAAGACCGAGCGGACGCCCAGGCCGCGAGCCGCTTCGTGCCCCACGAGGACCCCGCCGAGAGCTGGGGAGGCGACGCTGTCTATCTGCACACCGTTGAATTTCTCGGCGAGCGCCCGACCGAGTTTCTCGGCCGATTCGGGATACTGAAGCACAAGGGCGCATTGCACATACGTCGAGCTATGGCGGCCGCTGGACAGCTCAAAATGTCCATGCCGCACGGCCCCAACCCGCTCGAAGAGTTGCATAATTTCATCCGCACGCATGAGCGAGCCTCCCAATCGATCGCGCCCGGCTAGCCTAGGTCAGCCCGGCCTTCGTTGTCAATGCGGCAGGAGGAATGCTAGACTCGTCGATTCACGTGTTCGGTTGTGGCCTGTCAGTGTCCGATTCTGAACACCGTGCGAAACCATCCCAGCTTTATTTGCCTGATTGCAAACGGATAGGATTGGCCGCCGCCTTGCTGCATGCAATCAGTTGAAACATATCATCGCTCTGGCACGTTTCACCATACTAGGACATAAACCGCAATTCTGAAATCAGGGGGAAGAAAACTATATGACTGGAAGGCTCATTCGGACCGCCGTTGCTCTCTATCTGGCCGTGGCGCTCGCGGTCGGGTATCCCGGCCTCGCCCAAGCGCAGTCTCAACAGACAACGCCGCCGCAGGCCCAAACGACAACGACGCAAACACAGACGCCCGCGGCGCAACAAACTCCGGCCGTGCTGCCCTATCCGAATCTTCACTCGGGCCCGGATTATTCAAAGGGGAGAGAATGGTTTCCGAATATTTTCGCTCCGTATTTCTCAATCAATGTGCCTCCTCCCGATTTGACGAACACGCCGGCGATTTACAGCCTGATCCACGACGGAAAGCTCGAGCTCAGCCTGCAGGATGCGATCGCTCTGGCGCTGCAAAACAATCTGGACATCCGAGTTGCGCGATACACGCCATGGTTTGGAGAGACTGACGTTCTGAGGGCGGCAGGCGGGGGGACTCCGAGCGGGCAATTTCAGCTCGGCTCCGGCGGCGGCGGCACCTTTGATCCGGTGATCGGCGCCACGGCAACTATCGCCGATAACACGACCCCGGTCAACAATCCGTTCATTTCGGGGACCGGAACCGGAACCAACTCGCTGGTGGCGCTCAAGAGCCACCAGACTCAGCTCAACATCGGCTATTCGCAGGAACTGCACACCGGAACATCGTTCTCTTTTGGCCTGGACAATACACGCAGTTCTTCCTCGTCGTCCGCCAACTTTTTCAATCCGTCCGTCTCGTCGCAGCTTTTCGCCAGCATTCAACAGCCGCTGTTGAGAGGATTCGGCATACTGCCGGTGACGCGCTTCATTGTCGAGACAAAGAACACGCTGGAACAGGACAACCTGACTTTTCAGGAGCAGGTAATCAACTCGGTAACGCAGGTCCAAAATCAGTACTGGCAGTTCGTCTATGCGCGGCAAAACGTGGATGTGCAAAAAGCGGCGCTGGCGACGTCACAAAAATTGTACGAGGACAATAAGCGCCAGCTCGAAATCGGCACACTCGCGCCGCTCGACGTATTGACAGCGGAATCGGAAATCGCGACCGACAACCAGTTAGTTATCCAGGCTCAAACCAACTTGCTGCAGCAGCAAACCTTGTTGCTCCAGTTGATCACCAAGAATCTTTTGGACCCGGCCTTCCAGGATGTTGAGGTGATTCCGACTACGCCGATCGAAGAATTGGCGGCGGTGCCGACGATCGCTCTGCCGGACGCGGTGAAAGAAGCATGGGCGAACCGTCCTGAGTTGAAAGTGGAGCAGCTCCAGCTGGCGAATGACAATGTGGAAATCAAAGCCACGCGGAACGAGTTGCTTCCGGCGCTGACTCTTTCGGGAAATTATACGAGTCAGGGCTTAGGGGGCATCTCCAGGATCAATTCCTCGACGCCGCTCACTTTTGTTCCGAATTTGAACGGTCCCATCCTGGATGCCAACGGCAATCCCGTCTTTTCCGGCGGCGTGCAGGAGTTTGTTGGTGTGGGAAACACGTTTAACACCACGACGACGGTCGTGCCCGGCGGCGTTGGGGATGCCTATTCCGCGATTTTTCAGAATCAGTTCCCGAGCTATTCGGCCAGCTTGAACTTGAGCTTGCCGCTGCGAAACCGCTCGGCTCAAGCCGACCACGCTCGCGCTCTGCTCAACGAGCGGCAATACCAGACGATCTATCAGCAAGAAAAGAACACCATCGTCGTCGGCGTACGCAACGCGCTGATTGCCATTCAGCAGGATGCCGCACAGGTGGTAGCCACCGAGAAGGCCACGCAGCTTGCGCAGCAAACGCTCGACGACGAACAGAAGAAATATTCGCTGGGAGCGTCAACCAGCTATAACGTGATTCTGCGCTCCCGAGACTTGACAGCGGCCAAAGGCAACGAACTGCTGGCAAAAGCGAATCTGCAAATTGCGCTGGTGAATTTCAATTTGGCAATGGGTCGCACTCTGACGACAAACAACATCACGATCGCCGACGCCAGGCATCGGGCCATCGATCTCGAAGCCCAACAGCCGCTAATCCCCGGCACGATCGGCGGGCATTTAACGGGAGAAGACGTGTTCGGATTGGGGTTGCACAAGTAGCCGCCCTAGATCCACACGACCGAATCAAGGCCCGGGGATCTTCTCTCGGGCCTTTTTTTTCGGCTTTTCTTGGGAACCGCTCGCGAGCCGCGCTTGCCCGCTTCTTAGGCTTGCCCTACAATCGAATTGGAGCTTCGCGAGCGGTCTAGAGGCCGTGCGGTCCGGCCGGGAGATGCGAAATGCCGAAAGAAGAGCGGACTTCGTCGCTGACGACGAGCGCAGAGCCTGAATCGCCTCGCATTTTGTCAAACGCATCGGCACGCACTTCCTCACACACTTCGCCAGACATGTCCCGTACCCCCTCGGCAGCTGAAATCGAGTGGGAGAAAAAAGTTTTGGAGCCGACGCTCGAGAAATCACCCGAGCGCGCGAAAGAATTCACGACCATCTCCGACTACCCGATTCGGCGACTGTACACGCCGGCGGATCTAAAGGGATGGTCACCTGAGAAGGACCTCGGTTATCCGGGAGAACCGCCGTACACGCGGGGCATCCATTCCACGATGTATCGCGGGCGCCTGTGGACGATGCGGCAGTTCGCGGGATTCGGCGCCGCGGAAGATACGAACAAACGCTTCCGGTATCTGCTGGCGCAGGGGCAGACGGGGCTCTCGGTGGCGTTCGACCTTCCCACGCTGATGGGTTATGACTCGGACCACGCATTATCGGAAGGCGAAGTCGGCAAATGCGGAGTCGCCATAAGCTCGCTGGCGGATATGGAAGTGCTATTCGACAAGATTCCGTTGGCGGACGTGAGCACCTCCATGACGATCAATTCGCCCGCGGCGATTATCTGGGCGATGTATCTGGCGGTGGCGGAAAAGCAGGGCGCTGACTGGAAGACAATTTCCGGCACGCTGCAAAATGACATACTGAAGGAATACATCGCGCAAAAGGAATACATCTACCCGCCGGGGCCGTCGATGCGGCTGGTGATCGATACTTTTGAATTTGGTGCGAAGCAAACGCCGAAGTTCAACGCGATTTCGATCAGCGGGTATCATATTCGGGAAGCGGGCTCGACGGCGATTCAGGAATTGGCGTTCACGCTGCGTGACGGCATCGAATATGTCGACTGGGCGATTCGCCGCGGGCTGGAAGTGGATGATTTCGCGCCGCGTCTTTCGTTTTTCTTCAACGCGCACAACGATTTCTTCGAGGAGATCGCGAAATACCGAGCGGCGCGGCGCATCTGGTACAAAACGATGCGCGAGCGCTTTGGAGCGAAGAATGCGCGTTCGTGGGCGCTGCGGTTCCACACGCAAACGGCGGGCTGTTCGCTGACCGCGCAGCAGCCTTACAACAACGTAGTTCGCACGGCGCTGCAGGCGTTGGCCGCTGTGTTGGGCGGAACGCAATCGCTGCACACGAATTCGCTCGATGAAGCGTGGGCGCTGCCGACGGAATTCGCGGCGACAGTCGCTTTGCGCACGCAGCAAATCATTGCGCACGAAAGCGGCGTGACGAATACGGTCGATCCTCTTGGCGGTTCGTATTTCGTCGAGACGCTGACAGGAGAAGTGGAGAGCGGCGCGTGGGATTATATCGAGAAGATCGACGCGCTGGGTGGCATGGTGAATGCGATTGAACGCGCGTATCCGCAGCGGGAAATTTCCGAGGCGTCGTATCGCTATCAGGTGGAAGTGGACCGGAAAGAAAAGATTATCGTGGGCGTCAATGATTTCGTCGCTGAGGAAAAGGCGCTCGATACTCTGCAAATCGACGAAAGCGTGGCGCGCGGGCAGGCGGAGCGGCTCGGCAAATTGCGCGCGGACCGATCCGGCGCGGAAGTCGATCGCCGCCTGAAAGCTCTTCGCAAGGCCGCAGAGGGCGAAGAAAACCTGATGCCGCATATTTACGGCGCCGTGAAAGCTTACGCGACGCTCGGCGAAATTTGCGACGCGCTGCGCGATGTATTCGGAATCTACGAAGAAGTTGCCATCACCTAAATCATGCGGCGCCCGTTAGGCTGTGAGTCCAGGAATTGCGAGTGTTCCATATATTTCCGCATGGCGACGATTCTTCTTGTTGTCCTTTCTCTCCCGGCAACTGTAATCGCGGGCTCTTCCACTCCGCTAAAAATTGGGAATGGTTTTATTACCACGCGCGACGGCGTGAAGATTCACTACCTCACCGCGGGCCCGCGACATTCGCAATGGCATGTCAAGGTCAGCGACAAACCGATGGGTGAAGCGGAAGTAGGGCCCACGATGAGCCCCACGTTGCTCTTCGTGCCTGGCTGGACGATGCCAGCGTGGATTTGGCAGAAGCAGATCGATTATTTCTCGAAGAATTATCGCGTGGTCGCGATGGACCCGCGCTGCCAGGGCGAATCTTCACAAACGGGTGAGGGATTATATCCGACGGCGCGCGCTCGCGACATTAAAGCAATTGTGGATCAGCTTCATCTAGCGCCGGTCGTTCTCGTCGGCTGGTCGATGGCCGTCATGGAAGTAGCGGCGTATGTCGACCAGTTTGGCACGAAAGACGTTGCGGGACTTGTCTTCGTCGACGACAACTTTGGCGGGCTTGCGCCGGGCGAAGGTAAAGGTGACCTTCTCTTCATCGACAAGATTCTTACCGCGCGGCAGAAAACAACGTCTGATTTTGTTCGTACGGTATTTTTCAAGATGCCACAGCCTGAGGGCTACGTCCAACGCGTGATTGATACGTCGCTCAAGGTTCCCACGAACACGGCTGTCGCCTTGCTGCTTGGCAAATTCGCGGCGGACTATCGCGGTGTTGCTGCGGAAATCGACAAAGCGACGCTATTTTGCTACGCCGATTCGCCGTACATGTCCGCCGAGGCGCAGGCGAGAATTCAGCAGAGCGTGAAGGGCTCGCGTCTGGAAGTTTTTCACGGCGATGGCCATGCGCTATTCGTGGACGATCCGGAACACTTCAATACCGTGCTCGACAATTTTCTGAATACGCTTCCCAAATGATTTTGTGCATTCACACTCTTCTGCGCTACACAAATCGCCGCGAATTGAAGTATGCTTTCAGCGCGAATGACTGACAAAAAGATACGGGTGCTGATTGCCAAGCCGGGGCTGGACGGGCACGACCGCGGCGCGAAAATCATTGCGCGCGCGCTGCGCGACGCCGGCATGGAAGTGATTTACACGGGGCTGCGGCAGACGCCGGAGATGATTGCGTCGGCGGCGGCGCAGGAAGACGTGGACGTCATCGGTCTCTCGATACTCTCGGGCGCGCACAATGCGCTGTGCCCGCGGTTGATGGAACTGCTGCGCGAAAAAGGCATGGCGGACGTGACCGTGGTGATCGGCGGAATTATTCCCGAGGCGGACATTGTCGCATTGAAGAAAAACGGCATCGCGGAGGTCTTTTTGCCCGGCACATCCACGCAGGATATTGTCGAGTTCCTTCGCAAACGCTTGGCCCCGAGTACGCAGAAAGTCTGACGCCGCGTGAACAACTCCCTGATTGAGTCTCGTGCCAAACCCAAATCTGCCGATTTCGAGAAAAACAGGCGCGCGATTATCGACCTGTTGACGGAGGTCAAAAATGAAGAGGAGCAGATTCACCAGGGCGGCGGCGCGAAGGCCATCGAATCACAACACAAGAAAGGCCGACTGACGGCGCGAGAACGCATCGAAAAACTGATCGATCCGGGAAGCCGCTTTTTTGAGCTGGGACTCTACGCCGCTTACGAAATGTATCAGGAATGGGGCGGCGCGCCGGCTGCCGGGACGATCACGGGCTTGGCGCGTGTCGCCGGGCGGCAGATGATGATCATCGCGAACGACGCCACGGTCAAAGCGGGGGCGTTCTTTCCGATGACGGCGAAAAAAGTGATCCGCGCGCAGAATATCGCCATTGAAAATCACATTCCGACAATCTATCTGGTGGACTCGTCGGGGGTTTTTCTGCCCCTGCAAGAGGACGTGTTCCCCGACACGGACGATTTTGGGCGCGTGTTTCGCAACAATGCAGTGATGTCCGCGATGGGGATTCCGCAACTGACGGCCATTATGGGCATGTGCGTGGCGGGCGGCGCTTATCTGCCGGTGATGTGCGACCACATACTGATGACGGAGGGCAGCGGACTTTTTCTCGCCGGCCCAGCGCTGGTGCAAGCGGCGATCGGGCAGAAAACCTCCGCGGAAGAATTGGGCGGAGCAAAAGTCCATGCACAAATCAGCGGCACGATCGACTTTCGCGAACCGGATGACGACTCGTGCATTGCGCGTATTCGCGCGCTGGTGGACAAAATGGGTCACCGGCAACGCGCGCCCTTTGACCACCAGAAGGCCGAACCGCCGATGTATTCCGACGAAGAGATATATGGGATCTTTTCTTCGGATCCGGCGAAGCAATACGACATGCGCGAGATTATTGCGCGAATTGTCGACGGCAGCCGCTGGGAAGAATATCGCGCTGAATACGGGCAAACGGTTCTCTGCGGATTTGCGCGGATTGGCGGCTGGGCCGTGGGAATCGTGGCGAATCAGAAAATGCACGTGCAAATCCCAGCGGCGGGAACGGGCGAGCGACGAATGGAATTCGGCGGCGTCATCTATACCGAATCAGCGGACAAGGCGGCGCGGTTTATTCTGGACTGCAATCAGAATCTAATTCCGCTGATTTTTCTGCACGACGTGAACGGATTCATGGTGGGCAAAGAAGCCGAATGGAGCGGGATTATCCGCGCGGGCGCAAAAATGGTGAACGCGGTGGCGAACAGCGTGGTGCCGAAGATCTCCGTGATTTGCGGTGGCAGTTTCGGCGCCGGACATTACGCGATGTGCGGCAAGGCGTATGACCCGCGGTTCATTTTTGCGTGGCCGACAGCGCGCTACGCGGTGATGGCCGGAGAATCAGCGGCGGGAACGCTGGTGGAAATCAAAATCAAGCAGATGGAACGCGAAGGAAAAAAGATCACGGAGAAGGACAAGAAGGAGCTTTTCGAGTCGATTCGCTCGACCTATGAGCACCAGACGGACCCGCGCTACGCGGCCGCGCGGTTATGGGTGGACACGATTATCGATCCGGCACACACGCGCGACGCGATCATTGAGGCGCTCGAAGCGGCGTCGCTGAATCCGACAGTTGCCGAGTTTAAGACTGGAGTCTTACAAACATAAATGGAATCGGTGACGATCATCGAGTGTCCGCGGGATGCGTGGCAGGGGCTGCCGCAAATTATTCCCACGCAGGCGAAAATTGAATATCTGGGGCGGCTGATCGCGCTGGGTTTTCGCCACCTGGATGCGGTGAGTTTTGTGTCGCCGAAATATGTTCCCCAGATGGCCGACAGCGAGCAAGTGATGGCGGAGTTGGCGAAGCAGTTCCCTGCCGATAGGACGCCGCCGGAAATTATCGGAATTGTCGTGAATGAAAAGGGACTCGAACGGGCACTGGTGACTCCGGGCGTAACGACGATTGGTTATCCTTACTCCATCTCGGCCTATTTTCGCCGCGCTAATGCGAATATGTCTCGCGCCGAATCGCGCGCGTTGGTGGAAACATTGCAGCGGCAGACGAAGGACGCGGGGCGCAATCTGGTCGTTTATATCTCGATGGCGTTTGGGAATCCTTACGATGAGCCGTGGGGGCCGGAGATCGTCGAGGACGCGCTGGTGTGGCTGAAAGACGTCGGCGTGCGCACCGTTTCGCTCGCCGACACGGTTGGCAAGGCGTCGCCTGACGATGTGGCGTCGATTTATCGCGCGGCAAAGAGTTGCGTCGCGGGAGTGGAACTGGGAGTGCATCTGCACAGCCGTCGCGACGCCGCCGCGGAAAAACTTCTAGCCGCTTACGAAGCAGGCTGCCGGCGATTCGATGGCGCGCTCACGGGACTCGGCGGATGTCCGTTCGCGGGAGACGATCTGGTCGGCAACATTCCGACCGAAGCTGTGCTGGCGACGCTGGCCGCTCGCGGCGTGTCGACGGGTATCGACGCGAAATCGCTAGCCGTGGCGTGCGCTTTGACGGGGCAGATTCGCGAAACCTATGCGCGCGAAGTGGATGCGCCGAAGCCCAACTGAAAACAATTCATGAGCTACACAACTCTGAAACTTGAACTCGACGGCGAAATCGGAATTCTCACGCTGAATCGTCCGGACAAGCGCAATGCGATTTCGCCTGCGATGATTGACGACCTGCTCGGCGTGTTGGATGAAGCGGAGCGCGGGCCAGCGCGCGTCGTGATTCTCACGGGAGCGGGGAAGGCGTTTTGCGCGGGAATGGACCTGGCGGCACTGCGCGAGCTCGCGTCGCAAACGCACGAGCAGCACGTGGCCGACGCGGAGCGGATGGCCAGGATGTTCCATCGCGTTTACAGCTTTCCGAAACCGCTGATCGCTGCCGTGAACGGCGCGGCCATCGCAGGGGGAACGGGGCTGGCGGTGCTCGCGGATTTCACGCTTGCCGTGCCAGAGGCGAAATTCGGCTACACGGAAGTACGCATCGGCTTCCTTCCCGCTGTGGTTTCTGTTTTTCTGTTGCGGCAGGTGGGAGAGAAGATTACGCGCGAGCTTTTACTGACCGGGAAAATATTCGATGCGGCCGAGGCGCATCGTCTGGGGTTGGTGACCCAGTTAGTGCCGCAAGAAAAACTGATGGAGTCGGCGCGCGAGCTGGCGGAATTGTTGATCGCTTCAAGTCCGACGAGCTTGCTGCTGACCAAACGCATGATTTTGCGCTGGAATGAAAAAGAAATTGAACGCGACCTGGCTATCGCGATACGCGAGAGCACGGAGATCCGGCGTACGGCGGATTTCCGCGAAGGTTTGGCGTCATTTTTCGAAAAGCGAAAACCCGAGTGGCGCGGCCTATGAACGTGGCCGGCGAAACAACGGTTCGCGTGCGCTACGCTGAAACCGACCAGATGGGCGTAGTCTACTATGCGAATTTCTTCGTGTGGTTCGAAGTGGCGCGCGTGGAATTGATGCGCCAATTGGGATTCAGCTACAAGAAAATGGAAATCGAAGATGACAGTTTCGTCGTGGTGGCGAAAGCGAGTTGCACCTACAAGCATCCGGCGAAGTTCGACGATGTGTTGCGAATCCGTACTGCCGTGACCCAATCGCGACGACGCACAATCACTTTTGCGTATGAGGTTTTCAGCGAGACTTACGGCACAGCAATCGCGACGGGCGAAACTCTGCACGTGATTTGCGACCGGAATGGCAGGCCGAAGAGTTTGCCGGAGAAGTATCGCCAGTATTTCCCGTTGACGCACGCGGGCGATTCCGTCGGCGCCGGAACGGCGCACCCATCATGAAGAAATCGCTCGCGCTTTCAGGCAACGACCTAACTCTGGGGCAGCTCTATCAAGTTGCGCTCGAAGGCTTCGAAGCAACGCTGGCACCGGAAGCGCGCGCGCGGATGGACGCGTCGCAGGCGGTGGTTGAACGGCTCTCCAGGGGCGACGTCGCCGCTTACGGAATCAATACGGGGTTCGGCGCCCTGGCCACAGTGCGCATCCAGCCAGAACAGATTCGCGAGCTGCAGCTGAATCTGGTGCGCAGTCATGCGTGCGGCGTGGGCGCGCCCCTGGCGGACGATGAAACGCGCGCAATGATTTTGCTGCGCGCGAACGCGCTGGCGAAAGGATTCAGCGGCGTTCGTCCGGTAGTGGTGGAAACCCTGCTCGCGATGCTCAATCGTGGCGTGCTGCCGGTGATTCCGTCGCAGGGATCGGTTGGGGCTTCCGGCGACCTGGCGCCGCTGGCGCATTTGGCGATCGTGGCGATCGGCGAAGGCGAAGCAATTTACAAGGGCGCGAAATTATCCGGCGGCGATGCATTGAAACAGGCAGAGATGATTCCGCTGAAGCTCGAAGCGAAAGAAGGTTTGGCATTGCTGAATGGAACGCAAGGGATGCTTGCCTTGCTGGCGCTGGCGATTCGCGACGCGGAAATTCTGATTGACACTGCAGACGTGGCCGCCGCTCTTTCGCTAGATGCGCTGCGCGGAAGTCCCGCGGCTTTCGACGAGCGGATTTCACGGATCCGTCCCTATCCGGGACAGATGGCAAGCGCGCGGAACCTGACGCGACTGAATCGCGGGAGCGAAATTCGCGAATCGCATCGTTCAGCCAAAGAAGACGCGCGCGTGCAGGACGCCTACAGCCTGCGCTGCACGCCGCAAGTTCACGGTGCGGTGCGCGATTCGCTTTCGCAAGCGCGGACGACATTGTCCATCGAGCTCAACAGCGCAACGGATAATCCGCTGGTATTTGCGGACTCGGGAGAAGTGGTAAGCGGAGGAAATTTTCACGGGCAGCCGCTGGCCATGGCGGCGGACCAAATCGCCATCGCGGTGGCGACGCTCGCGGGAATCTGCGAGCGCCGCATCGAGCACATGACGAACCCTCACACGAGTCTGCTGCCCGCATTTTTGACGGCGGACCCGGGATTGAATTCGGGATTCATGATCGCGCAGGTAGTGGCGGCGTCGCTCGCGAGCGAATTGAAGGCACTGGCAACACCACATTCGGTTGATTCGATTCCCACATCGGGAGACCAGGAAGACTACGTGTCGATGGGAATGAGCGCGTCGCGGCGGCTGAAACGGATGCTGGACGCACTTCGCAATGTCATCGCCATCGAGCTGCTCGCCGCATGCCAAGGAATCGACTTCCAGGCGCCGCTGCAAACGGGCATTGAGGCGCGAAAGGCTCACACGCTGGTGCGCTCCGTTTCGCGCGTCGTTGACAAAGACCGCGCTCTCGCGCCGGATATTGCGGCGGTGGCGCAACTTGTCGCGAAGGGCGAGTTTCAAAATATACTTCGATAGCGCCTGGGCATTCTCGGACGCGCTCACCTTAGATGTTTCTGCAGGAATTTGCCGAAGCGCCAGCCCGCGATCCATTTGAACGGGGCTTCGCCGAGTGAATAGTGCCCGCACGGCAATCGCAGGGACCTGCACGACACTTCATTCGCACGCGCAGTTGAGAAAAAATCCTCCGAAAATTCATCCTGAAAAGTGGGGTCGTAGCGCCCGCTGATGGCCAAGAGCTTTTGGCCTGTTCTGCGCAATTTCGTCAGATACGGAATCGGACTGATGGGCGCCCAGAAACGCCGAATTTCATCCTGCGAGACTGTCCCGCGCAGCGATTCCCAGACGTGAATTGTGGTGAGGCCGGTGGCAACCACGTCACCGAAATAGGACGAGACGTGCAAGAGCGCGGCAGCGCGGATGAGCGGTTCGTGCGAGGCCGTAATGCCGGAGATGCACGAGCCGAGACTGGTCCCCAAAATCCCCAAGGGACCATAGCCGCGTTGGGCGAGCCATCGCAAGCAGCACCGCGCGTCGCAAACGGCTTGACGATTGGCTTGCAGCGTCAGCCCGATGTTGGGACCGACGATGTGGTCGGCCTTCGGATGGCCCGGCACGGCGCGTTCGTCGTGATAAGGCAGGCTGAGCCGCAAAGGCGTGATTCCGAGACGGTTCAGCCAACGACAAATGTCGACGTGCGCGCCGTACTTGGCGTTCCACTCAGGCAGAACGACTACCGCGGGACCGATGGCATTCGCGGGGAAAAATCGCGCCTGGACGGGATTATTTTCTTCCCACGTAGAATGGACCGCACTGGTGAACGTGAGGACTCCGCTCCATGGGACATCGTCCGCTGCGACTTCGAGTTGATAATCCGTCGGCGTTTCACAGGCGAACCAGTCGTCGCTGCTGGCCAGCGTTTCGTCGACGAAGCGATTCAGAAATTCCCGTGGGTGCTTTTCGTCGGCGCGACCGCCGATATGCTCCAAGCCCCAGTCAAAGGGCAATATGCGCCGGTTGGGTTCGGCGGCCCAGCGGCGATGTTCGTAGCGCCGTATCGTTTGTTCGAGCCAAGTCATGTTCGCAACCCTAGAAATATAGCTAACGTTTGCGCGACTTCCAAATCGGACGATGCCTCGGCGTCGGGGTCACGGTCACTTTCGGCTGCGCTCCGGTGCTGCCGACAAGGCAAAGGCTGATTCCCTGCCTGCGGCAGGCAGGCTCGTCACGTAGCTCTTCGGAATGACAAAGATTTGTTTTCGCAAACGAATTGCCAGATTCTGACTGCGGCGGCGCGTTAGGCATCGGGCACGCGTTTTGCGCGTGTCATTGAGGCTCGCGCGGGCTTGTGGCACAGTGAAATTGTGCTCCCGACACAATTCATCGCGGCGTTTGTCTTCATATTTGGGCTGATGATTGGCAGCTTTTTGAACGTGTGCATCAGCCGGCTGCCGCAGGGCAAGTCCGTGGTACGGCCGGCATCGCGGTGCCCCAGGTGCAAAAAATCCATCAGGCCCTACGATAACATCCCCGTGCTGAGTTATTTTTTTCTTGCCGGCAAATGTCGCGCGTGCAAGATGCGCATTTCGCCGGTTTATCCGGCTGTCGAGTTGCTCACTGGCCTGCTTTTTCTGGCATGCTATGCGGTCTTCGGCAACTCCATGGAGACGATAAAATGGACCGCGTTCTGCGCGGTTTTAGTCGTATTGATTTTTACCGACTGGCGCGAACGGCTGCTTCCGGACACGGTGAATTTCACGGGCCTGGCGATCGGGCTGGTTGTCAGCTTCTTTGTGCGCCCTGACGACGGCACCGCGCTATGGATTGCGAATCGGCTCTTCGAGTTTCCTCCGCCGATGCCCGTAATCTCTTTTGCGGATGCTCTGATAGGCGCGATGGTCGGCGGCGGCGTGCTTTGGCTGGTTGGCGAGGGATATTTCCGGCTGCGAGGACGCGAAGGAATGGGCTTCGGCGACGTGAAGATGATGCTCATGGCTGGCGCGTTTCTGGGGCTGCGACGCACGATTCTCACGATTCTCCTCGGCTCGGTGCTCGGCGCCCTTCTGGGGGCGGTTTTTATTTTGGCTTCACGCAAGGGCTCGGACTACGAGCTGCCTTTCGGCACGTTTCTGGGAGCGGCTGCGCTGCTGGTGGTATTTTTTGGGACGCCCGTCGTGACTTGGTACCAATCGTTGTTCGTGATGCGGTAGGAGCGCACAATGGGCATCGCTCCAGCACATCCAAATTTCAACTTTGAGATCATCGTTACGCTCGCGATAGTTGCCCTGATTTTTATGGCGGTGATTGGCGCGTTCCTCTTCATCCGGCGGTCCATGCGCGAAGATGGGCGAAACCCGAAAGAGCCGACGGATTCTTTCCGCGTGAATTCCGAAAACCCGTCGGCATTTATGACCGCTTCGATGCAAGGCGTGATTGCACGTCTGCGCGAGCAGGAACAGGAGTTGGGCCGCCTACATCAAACCGAAAAGGAACGCGCGCAAGAAACGGAGCGGCTGAGCGAGGCGGTGACGCGCAACATGCCCGCCGGTCTTCTGCTGGTGAACGCGACGGGGATTATCAGCTCCGCAAATCCGGCCGCGGAAAAGAATCTGGATATTCGCGGGTTGCAATACCGGCGATACACGGAAATTCTGGGCCAGGATTCGGCGCTGACCGAAATGCTCACTGCGTGCTTGCGCGACGGACAGACTTTTCAACGCGGTGAAGTGCCGCACACGACCCCTTCCGGAGAGGTTCGCCAGTTGGGCGTCACGATTTCGCCGATCTACCGGACCGCGCGCAATACACTGATCGAAGGGCCCGGCGCGGCACCGACACAGAAAATCGCCGGCGCGCTGTGCCTGATGAGCGATCTGACCGAGCTGGCCACATTGCAGAAACAGATGCGCTGGAAGGAGAATTTGGCGGCGCTGGGCGAAATGTCCGCCGGAATCGCGCACGAATTCAAGAACGCGCTTGCAACGATTTCAGGTTACGCACAGATGATTCGCAGCGAGGCGCCTGCATCAGAGATGAGTGAATGCGCAGAAAAAATTCTGGATCAGACAAAATCGCTCACGCATGTGGTAACGGAATTTCTGCGATTCGCGCGTCCTTTGGAGCTGGCGCAGGAGGATTTTGCGCTGGCCGGAGTGGTGGAACAAGTAGCGGATGAGATTGGCGCCGCGGTTCCCGGGGCGACAATTCGCACCGAGGGCGTTTTTGGCACGGTTTCCGGCGACGCGGGATTGCTGCGGCAGGCGCTGCTGAATCTGGCCCGCAATGCGTCGGAAGCTGCATCGTCCAACGGGCATGCGGGTGAGGTGATAATCGCGGGCGGCCAGGAAGGTTATGCCGGGCAGCGGTGGCAATGCGTTGCAGTACGGGACAATGGACCGGGGATTCCGGTCGGCGATCTCGACAAGATATTCGTGCCGTTCTTCACTACGAAGTCGGCAGGGACCGGGTTGGGCCTCGCTTTGGTGCAGAAGATAGCTTTGCAGCACGGGGGGCGAGTGGAAGCGCGCAATCGCGCAGGAGGCGGAGCTGAGTTCGACTTATGGTTACCTTTGCGGTAGGGCCTGACCGTTGCCCGATTGCCTGGAGCTGTGGCTGCATCTAAACTAAAGGAATAGGCATTCGTATTGGGCTTCCGAGGTGATGCGATGCGAAAAGGAATCTGGCTGGCAGCTGCCGTGGTGTTGATTGCTTCGCCGCACGGTTCAGGGGCACAAGCACAGCATTCCGGCCAATCACAGGCGTCCGCGCCATCGAAGACTCAGACTTCCGAAACGCAGCCGACGGCGAAACCTGATCCGCTGGTTGAGGCCGCGCGCAAAAACCGCGAAGCGCAAAAGAATGCGCCAAAGGCGTCAGCCGTTTTTACCAACGACAATCTCCCCGCTACACCGGGAGCAGTGTCCGTGGTTGGCAGCACCGCGACCGAAGCTTCCGGCAAGTCATCTGCGTCGTCCAGCAAAACAGGGGGCTCTGAGGCAGCGCCGAAGACGGATGAAGCGGCATGGCGCAAAAAATTCGCTGACGCACGCCACAAACTGGAGCAAGACCAGACCGAACTTGCCATGATGCAGCGGGAATTAAATCAGATGCAACTTCAATATTATCCCGACCCGACCAAGGCGCTGATGCAGTCGGTGGATCGCAGCGACATCCTCAAGAAACAAAAAGCCATCGACGACAAGAAAAAACAGATTGACGCCGACCAGCAAGCCATCTCGACGCTCGAGGATGAACTCCGCCAAGCAGGCGGCGATCCCGGCTGGGCGAGAGAATAGCGCGGCGCCATGGAAGCAATCCTCCTCGTTGAGGATAAACCTGAACTGCGCGCGATGTTGCGCAAAGCCCTCGAGAAAGCCGGCTACACGGTCGATGAAGCTCCCGACGGCACGTCGGCCATCGATAAAGTCCGCAACAAACGTTACCTTACCGTTCTTACTGACCTGAAACTTCCCGGCGCATCCGGCTTGGATGTGCTTCGCGAAGCACGACGCGCCGACCCGATGATTCCCGTGATTTTGATTACGGCGTACGGCTCCGTAGAAGATGCCGTGGCGGCGATGAAGGATGGCGCCTTTGATTTCATACAGAAGCCCGTCGATTTGGAGCATTTGAAATTGCTGATCGCGCGGGCGGCGCGGCAGCAGGACTTGCTCCGCGAGAATTTACTGCTGCGCGAGGAATACGCGGAGCGCTATGGCTTTCCGCGCATCGTTGGAGAACATCCGTCGATGCAAGCGGCCAGCCAGATGGTGCAACGGGTTGCGCCGACGGATTCGACTGTGTTGCTGCTGGGAGAAAGCGGTACGGGGAAAGAGTTGTTCGCGCGCGCGCTGCATCATTTGAGCCGGCGCAAGGATTGCGCGTTTGTGGCGCTAAACTGCGCGGCGATCCCGGAAGGGCTGGTTGAAAACGAGCTATTCGGTCACGAACGCGGGGCGTATACAGGCGCGGGCGCGCGAAAAATCGGCAAGCTTGAACTTGCACATCGCGGCACAATTTTTCTGGACGAAATTGGCGAGTTGCCGCTTGCCATTCAGAGCAAACTGCTGCGCGTTCTGGAGGAGCGGCGCTTTGAGCGCGTTGGCGGCACGCAAGCGATCGATGTGGATGTGCGCATTCTAGTGGCGACGAACAAGAATCTTCAGGAGGCCGTGGAGCGGAAGACCTTTCGCGAGGATCTATATTTTCGTATTTCGTCTGTGCCCATTACGATTCCGCCGTTGCGCGAGCGGGGTGATGACGTGACTCTGCTGGCCGAGCATTTTCTGGAGCGTTTCCGTCGCGAATTTCGCAAGCCCGCGCTGGAATTCACCGAGGCGTCGCGCGCGCGGTTGCGCGGCCATCAATGGTCGGGAAACGTGCGCGAACTGCAAAACAGCATCGAACGAGCGGCGATCCTGGCGGACAAAAATGAAATCAGCGCGGAAGACTTGCAATTGCCATTGCCGCGGCCTGGCGCAAGGGAAATGCCCGACGGGATGCTGGATGACAAGTTTCATTGGGATGGCCCGTTGGAGGAGGTAGCGCAGCGCGCGGTGCAGCACGTGGAGCGATTCAAGATCGAAGCGGCGCTGCGCGAATCGAAGTGGAACAAGTCGCGGGCCGCCGAACAGCTCGGCGTATCATACAAAACGCTGCTGCACAAAATTCGGGCGCTGGGACTGGAGAATTGACGAGGCGGTTAAGAGTTGCGAGTTAAGAATCAAAAGGTCTTCGATTGTCAACTCTCAACTGCTTTTCGTTCCGCGGTGAAGCGCCACAATTCCACAGGTCCAGCGTTCATACTGTACGTTCGCAAATCCGGCAGCTTCGATCCATTCTTTGAGAACTTGCGGCTGCGGAAACTTCCGAACGGATTGCGGGAGATAGGAATACGCTTCACCGCTTCCCGAGATTGCGCCGCCAACCTTGGGCAGAATCTTGGTGAAATACACTTTATACAGCGCCGCGAGGATCCCGCCTTTCGGCTCGCAAAATTCCAGAACGCCCAGTTCCCCGCCGCGGCGCAGAACGCGTGCGATTTCGCGTAGGCCGTATTCGTAGTTCACCAGATTGCGAAAACCGAATGCGGTGGTGACGAGGTCGAAGCTCGCGTCGGGAAATGGGAGGGCCAGTGCGTCGGCTGCCAGAAAGGTTGCGCCTTTCCTATTTTTGAGTTGGGCGAGCGTCAACATCGGCAACGCAAAATCGGCTCCGAAGAAGCAGCGCGGCGCCTCTCGAACCTCTTTGTGGGAATTCCCTGCCTCGCGCTCGAGTGCAAACAGCAAATCGCCAGTGCCGCAGCACAAATCGAGCACTGGGGCGTCACGGCGCCGCAAAATGTGAGTGAATCTCTTGGCTGTGCGTCTGCGCCATAGCTTGTCAAACGAGCCGGACAAGAAATGATTGAGGAAATCGTAGCGCGGCGCGATGTTGCTGAACATATCGCGGACGCGGCGCTCCGCTTCGCGCTCATCGTGAACGCCGTGAGGGCGCGTTCCGGGCGAAGCCGCGCCGTTCGGAGAATCGACAGGATCGGCGGCGCGAGTCACGCTCGCCCACTCTGGCGCGCGCGGGCGAAACATTTCGGCAGCTCGCGCCATGCCATTCCTAGAAGCTTTTCGGGAACATCGACGCCGATATCGGCGGCGCCAATTCGTTTCGGGAGCACCCAGCGAACACGGCCGGACCGCGACTTCTTGTCCGACACGATTGCGCGCGAGAGCCCGGCAGGCGAAATGCGCGGCAACGTGGGCAAGCTTCCGCCGCGCGCAATAAGGGAAGCAATGCGGCTGGCGTCGCGTTCACTCAACTGACCCGCTCCGACAGCCATTCGAGTTGCACCCAGCATTCCCCATGCGACGGCTTCGCCGTGAAGAAATATTTTGTATTGTGTCAACGATTCGAGGGCATGGCCAATGGTGTGGCCGAAATTCAGAATTTGACGCCGGCCGGTCTCGCGTTCATCCCGGCTCACGATGCGTGCTTTCGCGAGTATGCAACGCTCAATCACCCATTCGAGCGGGCCCGTATCCCTCCGCAACAATGCATCGAATTTGCGCTCGAGAAATGCGAAAAGTTCTTTGTCTCCAATAACGGCGTACTTAATCACCTCGTACAGACCGGAACGAAATTGGCGCGCGGGCAACGTGCGCAAGACTGACGGGTCGGCCAGCACCAATTGAGGCGGGTAAAAAGCGCCGATGAGGTTCTTGCCTTCCGGCAAATCGACGCCGGTCTTTCCGCCGATGGCGCTGTCGACCTGGGCAACAAGCGTGGTGGGTACGTGGACAATTCTGACGCCGCGTAAGTAACTCGAAGCTGCGAAACCAGCGACGTCGCCGACAACTCCGCCGCCCACGGCGACGAGCAAGGCTTGGCGGTCGGCGCGGGCGCGCACGAGCTTTCGACAAATTCTCTCGACTGTCGCGAGGCGTTTCGCCGTTTCCCTGTCGTCAAATAAAATGACGCGGTCGCGACGCATATCCGGAGGTTGATGCATAACGCCGCGAGCCCAGAAGTTCCACACGCGAGGCGACGACAAAACGAACGCTTCTCCGCCTTCGCGCAAGTCATCAACGAGATTGCCGAGGCGCGCGAGCGAACCGCGACCGCAAATCACCGGATAACTCGACGACGAAGAACGCACGTGAACTGTTTTCATTGGAGATCGGAGTTATAGCATCAACGCTTCGGCGGCATTCGCGACAATCGTGCCGCGGATTGTGTTCCCTCTACCCGGCGTCACCGAGAGAATTTCTTTTCGAGTTCGTCGACACTCGCCAAAACCACATGTCCGACGACCGCGAGACTTTTCGGGCTGATTTTGTCCATGGTGTCTTGCGGAGTGTGCCAGTAGCCTTCGTTTATGTAATCGTTCAGGTCGATAATATCGACGGACGGAATCCCTTTGGCCAGAAACGGATCGTGGTCATCATCGACAGGCCCGGATTCGGAGACAAAAATATTTTGATAGCCGAGCCTTGCGGCGGTCGACCATATCAGATCGGTGAGCCAAGCGGTGGACGTGCTTTCTTTGGGAATGCGTAGGCCCTTTTGACCGATCATGTCGACCAGGATTACGGCCTTGACGTTCTTCGACTGGCCAGTCAGTTCAAGATTCGCGGCCATCTGACGGCTGCCGTAGGTGTGGTCGTCGTCGCCCCACTGCGGATTGACCGCTTCCTCGCCATCGAGAAACGCCATCCAAATCGCCAGCGGCTGTTTTTTGCCGCACAGAAGCCGAGCCATTTCCAGCATCAGGCCCGTGGACGAGCCGCCATCTTCCGCCCCGACGAAATTGTCCAGGCGCTTGGTGTCGTAGTGCGTGAGCAGCAGAATCACATCCTTGCTCTTGCCGGTACCGGGAGCCTTGGCGACGATATTTTTCATCGCGATGTTGCCGATGGGCGTCTGGGCATTAAAATTGTCGTCGTCGATTTGGCATCCGTCGGCGCGCAGCTCGCTGGAAATATATTCCTGCGTTTTTTTGATGGCGTCCGAGCCCGACGGGCGCGGCCCAAAGCTGACGAGCTTCGCTGTGTAGTCGTAAGCGCGCTGGCCGTCGAAACCGCCCGTTTGCTCCGGCGCGGGGGCTTTATCCTGGGGACCCATCACCGGGCCAGCGGCTGCGACGCTACCTGATGCACCGACGTTGGATTTGTTCGCTCCCGCGCCGCATCCCATGACGCAGGCCAGTACGCCCGTCCCGATTGCCAAGGAAATTCGTAAGCCGCCTAACATTTGCGCTCCTTTTTGCGTTCTGCTCTCTGCATTGCTTCCAGCGTCCTGTTCGATTCCGTTCTTTCTATGGCGCGCTTTGCTCGGCAATTTCACGCTTTCGTTTTTTGCGAAACACCATGTACGACACGCCAATTCCGAGAAAATACAGCGCGAGCATAGGCGCCATGAACACGAGCATCGTGGTTGCATCCGGCGTGGGCGTAACGATCGCGGCCACGATGGTGATAACCAAGATAGCGTAACGCAGATTCTTCCAGAGCCATTGCGGCGTGACAATACCAAAAACGGAAAGCACGAAAATCAAGACCGGAAGCTCGAAGATGGCGCCAAGACCGACCATCACGATGAGAATCAAGTCGAAATACTCGCTGATGCTGATGAGCGGCTGGAACGGGCCTTGCGGACCCTGGAAAGTGATGAGGAATTTGAGGACGAACGGCAGCAAAATGAAATACGCGAACCCGATGCCGCAGAGAAAAAGAAAAACGGAAGACAGGATGAAGGAAAGCACGGCCTTGCGTTCGTGTTTATAGAGGCCGGGCGCGACGAAGAGCCACACTTGATGGAGGATCACGGGCAACGCAATGACCAGACCCAGATAAAAACCCACTTTGATCAGAAGATTCACGTACTCGGCGGGACCGGTAAAAATCAGCTTGTCGGGGTAATGCGCCTGCTGGAGCGCATGAACCATCGGCTGGGCAATGAAGTTGATGACCCATTTCGCGACGGAAAATCCGATGACAAATCCGATGGCAATGGCGACTGCCGAATAAAGCAGGCGCTTGCGTAGTTCGATCAGATGTTCAATCAGCGACATCTTGTCGCTGGTGTCTTCGTCTGCTCCGCGACTGGATTGAGGCAGGGCGGGCTGGCTAGGCGTGGCCATCACTCGCCTTCTGGGGAACGGCCTCGTGGGTTGGCGAATCGGACGAGGGGCTGGATGCCCCGGACACTGACGGGACCGAAGGAGGCGAGACCGAGTCTCCTTGTTCTGCGGTGGGCGCGATGGTCTGCGCGAAGTCCGGCAGGGCCGGATCGGGTCTTGCGTTTATTGCAGGAGGCTCCGGCAAAGTGCCGGCCTGCGTGGCCGTCTCGGACGCGGGCTGCCCGGGCGGCGGGTTGGTCTGCTGCTTCGTTGCCTCCGAAATGCGCGTTTCGCGTTCGAGTTCGCGCATGTGCTCTTCAAATCCTGCGCGCAAGTCGCCCGTTGCGCGCCTGAATTCGGCCATCGCTTTGCCGAACGTGCGCGCCAGTTCAGGCAATTTTTCGGGGCCGAACACAAGCAGGGCTACCAAAAAAATAATCACAAGATGGGGCATGCTGAGCATTTTTTGGATGCCTGATCGCCTTCTTTTGCATCATAGAAGAGGCTGGGAGGCGTGTCAAACCGCCTGAAAATGTGTGCTATACTGCCATGAGACGCAACGAGGGACGCATGGAATCTCACAAACGCGGGGCCTTTCTTTTAGCGATAATACTCATCATTGCGGCAATTTTAGGCGGCCTTTACGGTCCCTCGCTCAAGGCTACGGCCGCGGGCGCCACGGACTTGCAGGAATCCGTGCAGTCGTTCGCCCGGGTGCTTTCCATCGTTCAGCAGAATTACGCCGAGCCGATTGACACCGATAAAGTGGTCTACGACGGCGCCATACCCGGGATGCTTCACGTGCTCGATCCGCACTCGAATTTCTTCGATCCGAAGCAATGGGCACTGATGATGGAAGAGCAGCGCGGCAATTACTACGGCGTGGGCATGCGCATCGTCCCCGACGGAAACCACATCGAAGTCGTTTCCCCTTTCCCCGGATCGCCTGCTGATCGAGCCGGAATCAAGCCGGGCGACTTCATTATGAAGGTGGATGGAAAAGATTGTACCGGGTTTACGACGACTCAAGTCGCCGACATCCTGAAAGGGCCCAAAGGCACAGTGGTGACGATTACCCTGAGCCGCGAAGGATGGCCAAATCCGATCGTCGCGAATGTGATGCGAGACGAAATACCGCAATCCTCCGTTGAATTCTCGACGTTGCTCAAACCGGGCGTAGGGTATGTTCACGTGAGCGGCTTCAGCTCAGAGACCACTGACAGCGACCTCAAGGCAGCATTGAAGAAGCTCGACTATCCGCACCTCGACGGTTTGATTCTTGATCTTCGCGGCAACCCAGGGGGATTGCTGATGCAGGCCATCGGGATGTCTGACTTGTTTTTGTCCAAGGATCAGCTCGTGGTTTCCCATAAGGGGCGCAGTTCCTCCGAGCGGCGCTACTATGCGCTCCGCGGCAACAACGGCAACGATGTTCCGGTGGTTGTGCTGGTCAACGGCGGAAGCGCATCGGCTTCCGAGATCGTGGCAGGCGCGCTGCAGGACCATGATCGCGGCCTTGTGACCGGGGAACGCACCTTCGGCAAAGGCCTGGTGCAAACGCAATTTCCGCTGAGCGACAACACCATGCTGCTGCTGACCACGGCGCGCTACTACACTCCGAGCGGACGCCTGATTCAGCGCGATTATAAGGACGTGTCGCTCTACGATTATGAATACAATCGCCAACCGAATAAGGAGCCCGAAGTCAAGCTGACGGACAGCGGGCGCAAAGTCTACGGCGGCGGCGGGATCACCCCAGACATACCGGACCCGGCTCCGAAGCTGGACCCTTTTCAGCAGCTTCTCTACGGACGCGGTGTGTTTTTCCCGTCGGATCCCTTCTTCGTTTCATCGCAACCTATCGGCGTCGGCGATTTTACACGCTACTTCATGGGCACGCACCCCACAATCACCAAGGATTTCACGGTGGATGATGCGGTGATGAAGGAATTTTTCGGATTCCTGGACAAGCAACACATCAAATACACTCCTGAATTGATTAGCGCCAATCTGGACTGGATTAAGGATCACATCCAGCGCGAGGCGTTTACCTACGCTCTGGGCATTCCCGCGGGCTACAAGGTAGCCGTGGACAATGACGCGCAAGTCCTGAAGGCTGAAGATCTGATCCCGCAAGCCAAGGCTCTCTACGACAATGCCAAGAAAATCGTAGCGGAACGGCAGGCCGCCGAAGAACAGCGGTGACCCGCGGGCCAGAAGAATCGCCAGTGTCTAAGTGAACTGCGGACGCAAGAAGTGTTTCGGCGCCTTTCTGCGCCACGCGAGCTTCAGGGCCTCTTCGAGCACATCCGGAGTTACTTTCGCCAAGCTCACCCTTGTAGCGCCCTTGTGTCCCCATCCGCCGGGAACTGGCGAAAAGATCGCCGGTGCGTCCTCGACCATCCCAGCCTGTTGCTCGGGTGCCAGCAACAGAACGCCGTAACCACCCTTCTCAAGAGCAAGAGTAGCGAAAATCTTCCCGCCCACTCGGAAGTCGGCATTACCGAAATGGCTGCCCTCCACTGCATCCGGCATACGAAGAGCGAGGCGTCTGAAACCGGCGGCGGTCACAATTAACCTTCCCTTCCGCAACTCGCAGAGCCGATACCTGCCGCCAGATCTCCGAGTGCGTTACGGCCTGGGCGGAATCGTCTCTCCCTTTACGAGAACGCGCTCGAAGAAATCGGCCGTGGCGGCATAAGCGCGCACCCAGGATTTCCACATCAGGAAGTCGTGGATTTCATCCGGGAAAACGATTTGCTCGAATGGGACGTGTTGCGCGCGCAGGCGCTGTACTAAATCCACCATTTGACTGAATGGAACGTTGCGATCGTCGTCGCCCTGAATGAGTAGGACGGGGGATTTCCAGGTGGCAACCGAAGAATCGGGCGAGGAGTCGAATGCGAGCTTCGTGGCGTCCTTCAGATCCGGCGCGCCCTCGCTCTGCCTCTCCCAACGCGACAGGAATGCGGACCAGTCGTGCACGCCGTGCATGTC
>JBAUEX010000292.1:0-17199 GCA_049678845.1 Candidatus Acidiferrales bacterium | reverse complement strand
GACCGACAATAGTTTAACGTTCGGAGGATTTCATTGGAACGACCCGCGTGAAATCTATGTTGAGCTTCGCTATCACTTCCATTACTAGCAGCCTCTTGAAAAGCTTTTGGGAACGTCAAAGAACCCAGTCGGGGGCCTTGCTGGCGAAATACGCGTCCTAGGATGACGCGAGAGGCACGTCAGTTTTCCCGGTCGAGAATGAAGTCGGGGACGGAAAGAAGGGCGCGGCGATATTCGGAGTCTTTGCAGGCGTCAAGGCATGCCTTCGCGCGATTGGCGTATTCGACGGCCAAGTTTCGTGAATGTTCGAGCGCGCCGGAATTGCGCACCAGCGAAGTGATTTGCTCGGGATGCACGCTCTGAAATCCTTTTTCGCGGAGAACGGTCGCGACTAAATCGCGGCCGCTTGGATGGCCGTCGTGTCCCGCGCCATTTTGCAGAGCAAAAATCAAAGGCAGCGTCACTTTGCCTTCCTTCAAGTCGCTCAACACGGGCTTCCCAAGTTTTTCAGATGACGCGGTGAAGTCCAAAAGATCATCAACAAGCTGAAACGCGAGCCCCGACTGCCGGCCATATTCGGCGAGCGCGTTGCGGGTTCGCACATCGTCATCGCCGAGGACCGCGCCCAGCTCCGCGCAGCCGCTGAAGAGGCACGCCGTTTTGCGATACGAAAGGTCGATCGCTTCCGATTCGGTCAAGTCGATGCGGTCAAGACAAGTGAGCTGCAACAGTTCGCCCTCGACCATGTTCTGCGTCAGCTCAATCAAAATATCGAGCACGGAAAATTTCCGCACCTGCAGCGCGATTTTGAACGACTGCATGTACAACCAGTCGCCCGCAAGCACGCTCATGTGATTGCCCCAGCGCGCATTCGTCGAGGGACGGCCGCGGCGCGTGTTCGCGCCATCGATAACGTCATCGTGAATCAACGTGGCGCTGTGAATCATCTCGACGACGGCGCCAAGCGGAATCGCGCTCTCGCCGCGATAGCCGCACGCGCCCGCCGAGAGCAGCAGCAACGCAGGACGCAGCCGCTTGCCGCCGCCTTCACGCAAGTAGCCGCCGATTTCCGCGATCGGCTGAATCGCTTCGCCCGTTTGCGCCGCGATTTCCTGCTCGACGAGCGCAAGATCGTCGCGCACCAAGTCAAAAATTTCGCGAACAGTCAGTACAGAGATGGCGCCCTCCGGCGGCTACCAAGGAGTGGAACGCTCCACCCGGTCTGCAAAATGCCCACTCGCAAGATGCCCGCTCACAAGACGAAGAACCGGCGGAAGTTTTCCGCCGTCACCTGCGCAACTTCATCCGCTGCTAAGTTTCTCACATTCGCCAAGGTCTGCGCTACCTCCACCACAAAGGCAGGCTCGTTGCGCTTTCCACGGATGCGTTGCGGCGGCAGAAACGGCGAATCAGTTTCTACGAGAATTTGGTCGAGCGGCAGCGCGGCCGCCGTATCGCGCAAATGCGCCATTTTCGGATATGTGATGTTCGCCGAAAACGAAACTACGAAGCCCATCTCGATTCCCTGCTGGGCTTCGGCCAGCGTTCCGGTAAAGCAGTGAAAAATTCCGCCAAGGCCGCTCGGACGCCAGTCTTCTTCGAGAATTCGCAGGCAATCCGGCCACCCATCGCGACAATGGATGATCACCGGCAATTCCGCGGCGCGCGCCAGAGTCAGCTGGCGACGAAAAACGCTTTGCTGCACATCGCGCGGCGAATGGTCGTAAAAATAATCGAGGCCGATTTCACCCCATGCCAGCACGCGCGGATGCTTGGCGAGTCGTGCCAATTCTTCGTACCACTCATCTGTCGCCAATTTCGATTCGTGCGGATGAACGCCAACGGTTCCGTAAATCCAATCGTACTTCTCCGCGAAAGGAATCGCTGCATCCAGACGATCCGACGCCGTGCCGCTGCCAATGGCAAGAATCGCGATGACGCCTGCTTCGCGCGCGCGCGCCAGCATCTCTTCGCGGTCAGCGTCGAATTGCGGAAATTCCAGATGAGCGTGAGAGTCGATAATTTGCAAAGGCCTTTCCCTGTTGTGCGGCGCTTTTATTTCAGCCGCGCGCCTGCGGGCACGTCTTCCGTGAATGTGCAAAGAACGGGCCGGCCATCGGGCGCGACCGAAGCAGCGACGATCATGCCGTTCGACTCCACGCCACGCAGCTTGCGCGGAGCCAGATTCGCGACGACCACTACTTTCTTGCCGATCAAATCTTCGGGGGCATACGACGTGGCGATGCCAGCGACGACTTGGCGCAGTTCTTCGCCAATGTCCACGAGCAACTTCAAGAGTTTGTCGGCGCCGGCGACGCGCTCGGCGGATTTCACCACGCCCACGCGCATCTCGACCTTTGCGAAATCCTCGATGCCTATTTTTGCCGGACCGGCCCCCGCTGCAGGTACTGCCGGTCAGCTTTGTACGCTTCCACTTGTCGGCGATGATGACGTAGGGTTGCGAATTTCTTCTTCCATGGCTTCGATCCTTTCGAAAGCTTCCTTTTTATCGACGCGCGGAAAAACTCCTTCGGGCTTGTTAACGTGCCCCGCCTGTTTCGGGCCGGCGGACAAATTATCGCTCAACACTTGGCTCGCTAGCGGGGTGCTGTTCCCAAGCTGCTCCCAGATTTTCTGCGTCGCATGCGGCAAGACGGGATGCGCGAGCAATGTCACCACGCGCAGCGCATCGTACGCCGTGTACAAGACCATTTCCAGGCGTTCCCATTTCGACTTTTCCTTCACCAGAACCCAGGGTTGAAATTCGACGAGGTACTTGTCGATCTCCGCGATCAGGCTCCAAATCGACTCGAGAGCGCGCGAAAAATCGTACGCTTCGTAATAACGCAAGACCTCTTCGCAGGTCCCGCTCTGAAGCTCGGCAACTTCCCTGTCGCGATCATTTTCCTCTTTCGGATTACGCGCGGGAACGCGGCCGCCAAGATATTGTTCAATCATGGTGATCGTGCGGCTGGTCAGATTGCCGAGACCGTTCGCGAGGTCGGAGTTATAGCGCGTCAGCAAAGCGTCGCGGCTGAAATTTCCGTCCTGGCCAAAAACCATGTCGCGGAGCAAAAAATATCGAAGCGCATCAATTCCCAGCACGCGCGCGATTGGCTGCGGATATTGCATGTTGCCGCGCGACTTGCTCATTTTTTCGTCCGCGAAGAGCCACCAGCCGTGCGCAAAGATTCGCTTGGGTAACGTCTCTCCAGAGGCCATCAAAAACGCCGGCCAGTAGACGGCATGGAAGCGCAGAATTTCCTTGCCGATCAGGTGCATGTCCGCAGGCCAGTATTTTTCGAATTCCATTTCGTCGTCCGCATAACCCACGCCGGTCATGTAGCTCGTCAGCGCGTCCGACCACACATAAAAAATGTGCTTCTCCTCCCCCGGCCACGGGATGCCCCACTTGAAGGAAGTGCGGCTGATGGAAAGATCGCGCAGGCCGCCGCGCACAAATGCCAGCACTTCATTCCGGCGCGTATCCGGCTGGATGAAATCAGGCTGTTTTTCGTAGAGTTCGAGCAAGCGATCCTGAAACGCGGACAACTTGAAAAAATAATTCTCTTCGCGGACGCGCTCGGTCGGCCGCTTGCACTCTGGGCAAAGATTCCCAGGCAGCGGTTCGTCGACGTACATCTCATCGAAAACGCAGTATTGGCCCTCGTAGCCGCCCTTGTAGACATACCCCTGATCCTGCGCCTTGCGAAAAAGCATTTGCACCGCGCGTTGGTGACGCGGCTCGGTGGTGCGCACGAAGCGGTCAACGGGCAAATCGAGTTCCTTCCACAATGCGCGATATTCCGCGGAAATGCGGTCGGCGAATTCCTGCGGCGACACGCCGGCTGCTTTCGCTGCGCGCTCCACTTTTTGTCCGTGCTCGTCGGTACCTGTCAGCAGTACGACGTCATAACCACGCATGCGCTTGTATCGCGCAATTGTGTCGGCGACGACCGTTGTGTACGTGTGACCCAGATGCGGGCGCGCGTTCACATAATAAATCGGCGTGGTGATGTAAAACTTCCGTTTGGCCATGGATTATTTCGCCGCTTCGCCCAATTTGTGAAAGTGGAAAGCCGCGGTTGAAAGTACCTGTTTCAGCGGCAAGCCTTTTTCCGCGGCGATTTTTCTGCAGTCTTCATATTCCGGAGCGGCATTCAGCAACGTGCCATTCAAGCGCGAAAGTTTCATGCGAATCGTGCCCAGCGGCGTATCGACGGGCACGGATTCGCGCGCCAAAGTTTGGCGGCGAACTTCGTGCGTGCGAATGCCGATGGTGGTCGTCTCGCGAAAAATCAAATCGATCAGCGACTTCAGATTCGACGGTTCACAAAGAAGGGTGACCAGTTGGCCGGGACGATTCTTTTTCATCTGCACGGCGGTCGAAAAAATATCCAGGGCGCCAGCGGCGAGCGCTTGCTCGGCGAAGTATCCGTAAATTTGCGGACTCATGTCGTCGAGGTTCGCTTCGATCACCGCGATGGGGGCGTCCCCGCGTTCACGGGCGTTCGCGTCAGCGGACTCACCGGGCCTTTCGCCGATCATCTCGCCAATCATCAAGCGCAGAACATTCGGCTGCTGCGGCAAATCGGCTGAGCCTGCGCCGTAGCCGATGGCTTTCAACGTCATAGCCGGCATTGCGCCGTATTGCGTCGACAGCGTCGTCGCGATGGCTGCGCCCGTGGGCGTCACCAGTTCTTTCTCGATGCCGCTGGAAAAAGTCGGCGCTCCGCGCAACAATTCCACAGTCGCCGGTGCGGGAACAGGCAGCAGACCGTGTTCTGTCTGCACACGCCCGCTGCCCACATCCATGATCGAACAAGCGAAGCTGTCGATTCCCAGCAACTCGAATCCGATCGCGGAGCCGACGATGTCGATAATCGAATCCACCGCACCCACTTCGTGAAAATGAACTTTTTCGATGGCGATGTTGTGGACTTTGGCTTCGGCTTCTCCGAGGCGCTGAAATATTTGCCGGGCGCGCTCGGCGGCGCGCGGCGCGAGCGCGGCTTGGTCGATCATTTTCAGAATCGGCGACAGATGTCGATGATGATGCGATTCCTTCGTCTCGACATGGACCTTGGTGGCGCGGATGGCTTGCCGTTGAACTTTTTCTGCCGAAATGTTCCAGCCCTCGAGATTCAGCTTGCGCAGCTCGGACTCAAGTTCGCGTAAATCGACGCCGGCGTCGACGAGCGCGCCGAGCACCATGTCGCCACTGATTCCTGAAAAACAGTCGCAGTAGGCAAGCTTCATTCGGATATCGCTTCCCAATACGCCGATTCCGCCGAGACAAGATTCACAGTAACTCCGCCGGGAAATCGCGAAAACTAGATACTATGCTGCGCTCCGAACACTGTCAAACTGCGCCAAGCGATCTATTTTTGCGCCTGACGCCCTGAGCTATTTTGACTGGGCTGCTCGAACCCCCTATAATCACTTACCCTTTTTGCGAAAAGAGAATTCGTGTATCAGTCAATTGAAAAGCGTGTCCGCGAGGTTCTGACGGCTTTCATCCGTGCGAAATACGACGTCGAGATCGACGTTGTCACCGAACGGCCACCGAAAATCGAGATGGGCGAAATCGCTTCGCCTGTGTGTTTTGAGCTTGCGAAGCGCCTGAAGCGAGCGCCACGACAGATCGCGCAAGAAATCTCAGCGACTATTGGCAAGATTGATGGCGTCGAGCGCATCGAAATCGCCGGTGCGGGATATTTGAATGCCTATCTCGACCGCGCTGCCTTCTTTCGCGCCGCGTCTTCCGCGGTGGGCCGGGAAGCCGTTCACGCATCGGCCGCGTCGCCAAAAGCGATCGTCGAGCATACGGCGATCAATCCCAATAAGGCAGCGCATATCGGACACTTGCGCAACGCGGTGATTGGCGACACGTTCGTGCGGCTACTGCGACAGACGGGGCGGCGCGTTGAAGTGCAAAACTATATCGACAACACAGGCGTGCAAGTCGCCGACGTGATTCTAGGGCTCATGCACCGCGAGAAGCTGTCTCTCGCAGATGTGCAAGCGCTGGCGGCGAAAAAGGAGCCGCGCTTCGATTATTACTGTTGGGATTTGTACGCGCGGGTGACGCAATATCTGGCGGAAGACAAGACGCGGCTCGAGCTTCGCGGGCAGGTGATGAAGGAAATCGAGGCGGGGCGTCAACCGGTTGCGGAAATGGCAGAGTTTGTGTCGAAGGCGATTCTGCGCGCGCATTTGAAAACGATGGACCGCCTGGGAATCGATTACGACCTGCTGTCGCGCGAGAGCGAAGTGCTGGGGATGAAATTTTGGGATGCCGCGTTCCAAATGCTGCGCGACCGCGAGGCGATTCGAATGGCGACGTCGGGAAAACAGGCGGGCTGCTGGGTTATGCCGCTGGGCGACGCGACGGAAACAGATGCGGAGGCGGCGGGAGACGCCGAAGCTGAGGCGAAAATTATTGTGAGGTCGAATGGCACGGTGACGTACGTTGGGAAGGACATTGCGTATCATCTTTGGAAATTCGGCCTGCTGGAGCGCGATTTTCGGTATGAGCGATTTCACGAGCATCCGGACGGCCACACGGCGTGGGCAACTTCGATGCAGGGGCAGGAATCGGGCGGTGCGGTGCCGAAATTTGGAAATGCGCAAGAAGTTTTCAACGTAATTGACTCGCGGCAGAAATATCCACAGCAGGTGGTTCGGGAGGGGTTGCGAGCGCTGGGATTCGAGGAGCAAGCGAATCATCTGACGCACATTGCGTATGACGTGGTGGGACTGACGCCGCGGTGCGCGGTGGAGCTTGGGTACACGGTGACGGAAGAAGACGCCAAGCGGCCATACATCGAGATGAGCGGGCGCAAAGGCCAGGGCGTGAAGGCGGATGATTTGCTGGATCAAATGGAGAAACACGCGCGGGCGGAAGTGGACGCGCGGCATCGGGAGTTTTCCGACGTTGAGCGGGTGAGCGTAGCGCATGCGATTGCCATCGGCGCGCTTCGATATTTTCTGCTGAAATACACGCGGTCGACGATTATTGCGTTTGATTTCAAAGATGCACTGAGTTTTGAAGGGGAGACGGGGCCGTATGTGCAATATGCGGTGGTGCGAGCGAGAAGCATTGAGAGGAAGCTGGCAGAGTGGCAGCAGGGACAAGGCCTTCCCGCTTCCGTGGACGAAACAGAATCGGGGATGGAGACATTCCTTGCACCGCCGGAGGGAGACGATCTTTGGGAATTGGCGTTGCTGGCAGGATCGTTGGATGCGCGAATCGAGGCGGCGGTAAATGCGCAGGAGCCCGCGTTCGTCGCGAAGTATGCATTCGAACTGGCGCAGGCCTTCAATGTTTTTTATCACAAGCATCATATTGTTTCCGAGAAGGGCGAGGGAACGAAGTCTGTCCTGTGGGGCCTGACGTCTTTGGTTCGACGACAACTAGCGGCGGCGCTCGAATTGCTGGGAATTGAAGCGCCGGAGAAGATGTAGACGCGACTTGGAGAGTCGCGACGGGCGCAGCAAGCGGCGCCCCTACAACCGAAGACGCGTTGGCGTCCGTAAAGCAGCGTAAGGCCCGCCCTTACAAACAAGAGCCGAAAAGAAACTGCAGATTCCTCGTCGTCCCCACAAAAAGCGTCGGAACTCATTCGGAATGACAACAGAAAAACAACGCCTACATCTTTAGCGCGAAGTCGATGAGAGTACGAATGGCGACGCCGGTGGGGCCTTTTGCGGCCCATGGTTTCGAGTCGTCGAGCCAAGCAGTGCCGGCAATGTCCAGATGAATCCACGGCGTGTCGTCCACAAATTCCTTGATGAACCACGCCGCAGTGATCGCACCTCCCCCTTTGCCACTGCCGGTGTTGCGAATGTCGGCGATATGGCTCTTAATCATCTCTTCGTACTCGTCGTCGATGGGCATGGGCCACATATTTTCGCCAACGGCGCGCGCGCTTTCGAGGAACCGATCGAGGTATTCGCGCGGAGTGCCGAAAGCGCCGACGTGGATGTTGGCAAGCGCGACCACGATGGCACCGGTTAGCGTGGCGGCGTCGACGAGATGCGTGCAGCCGAGCTTTTTTGCGTACGTAATGGCATCGGCGAGAATCAAACGGCCCTCCGCGTCTGTGTTAATGACCTCGATGGACTTCCCCGACATCGCTATTTGCACGTCGCCAGGTTTTTGCGCGCGAGCACCGGGCATGTTTTCGGTGGCCGGGATGACGGCCATCACTTCGATGGAAGGCTTTAGTCGCGCCAGTGCGCGCAGGACGCCGAGCATGGTTGCGCCGCCGCCCATGTCGTACTTCATTTTCTCCATGCCATCAGCGGGCTTGATGGAAATGCCGCCCGTGTCGAACGTGACGGCTTTGCCGACCAAAGCGAGAACAGGAGCGCCAGCTTTTTTCTGTGCGGGGCGATAGCGAACGACGATTACGCGGGGAGGCTCGTCGCTTCCCTGCGCGACACCGAGAAGCGCGCCCATTTTCAGTTCTGCGATTCGTTTTTCGTCGAGGACATCGATTTCGAGACCCGCGTCTTTAGCCATAGCCTCCGCGCGGGACGCGAGCATGCGCGGGGTGAGGCGATTGGAAGGCTCGTTGATCAGGTCGCGGGCGAAATTCTCAGATGCGCCGATGATTGTCGCGCGGGTGATGGCCGATTCGATTCCGGCGCGCGACGCCGCCGGAAAGCCGAGGAGCGAAACGCGATCGATGGCTTTATTGTTTTTCTTTTGCGTTTGATATTTATCCGATTCGTAGTCTGCGTGGAGCAGGCCTTCGACAATCGCCTGCGCGGCGGCCGGAGTGCGATCTTTGTCGGCGGGCAGGAAAGCGAAAGTCTTTACGCCGCGAGCTTTCAGATAGCGGAGAGCGGCTCCCGCGATTTTGCGAAGCTCGGCGTGCGAAAACTTCTCGGGCTTTCCGGCGCCAACGAAAAGCAGACGCTTGGCGGCGAGACCCGCGGGATAGTGCAGCAAGATCATTTCGAGCGGTTTTCCGCTCAGTTCCCCGCTCTCGGCGAGAGGCTTAATCCTGCCGCCGAGCGCGCGGTCGAGTTCCGCGACGGTTCCTTCGAAACGGGCGTCTTTGTCGCCGAATACGTAGGCGACGATTGCGTCGGCAGATACGGATGCAAATGGCTGAGCTTCAAATTGAATCTCCATATTCCCCTTTCAGTCTCCTGAATTAGCGGCGTTTGTAGCGGTGCATCGCATCTTTCGCTTCGCGTTTGTCTTCTTTTTCGCGTTCGGCGGCGCGGCGGTCCCAATCTTTCTTTCCACGCGCGAGCGCGAGCTCGCATTTCGCCATGCCGTCGCGAAAGTAAATTTTCAGCGGGATCAGGGTAAGGCCTTTTTGCTGAACTTGAACGCTCAACTTGTCGATTTCGCGGCGATTGAGTAACAGCTTGCGCGCGCGCAGAGGTCCGTGATTCCACGGACCGCCGGGCTGATATTCGGGGATGTGGAAATTCATGAGCCAGAGTTCCCCGCCGCGGGCCTCGGCGTAGGCATCGCGCAGGCTTCCCTTCCCTTCACGCAATGTTTTGACCTCCGTGCCGACCAAGACCATGCCGGCCTCGTACTTGTCGAGAAGTTCGTAATTGTAAGAGGCGGAGCGATTCTGAGCGACAATCTTGACCGCGGGAGCGTCTTTCTTGTTCGAGGATTTCGCCGCAGGCTTCACCGTGCGTATGATATCTGCCGGGGTACGGAATGCGCAAGCCGCGGCGCGCAACCGCGTTCAATCATGTGCGCGGCAAGTGCACCGACCGACTCTGGTTGGCCCTGCCAACCAGGACAAAGCCCGGGCATTCTACGCGACGCGGAGAGATGGCGTTTTGACGGGATCTCCATAAGTAGCTATGAATTAGGCGGATGCGGAGATTTGGCCTGACTCGACGATAAGGCTAGGAAAAGCAATAAATACGCGTTTCAGGGTATGTAGCCGGCGGGATTTTGGGCACTAGAATTGAGAATGTTTCTGGGGGCCAATTGCCGTGTCCGCGTTCTGATAGCCGACGATCATCCCTTGGTCCGCAAAATAGTCCGGTCTACCTTGCAGCAGGATCCCCAACTAGAGATTTGCGGAGAGGCGCAGGACGGCGCGGAGGCCATTGAAGAGGTTCAACGGCTCAAGCCTGACGTGGTGGTTCTGGACCTGGCCATGCCTATCTTGGGCGGGTTCGACGCAGCCCGTGAGATAAAAATTAAGTCGCCGGGGTGCGCGATTGTAATCTTGTCGTCCAGCGTCGATCAGCGTTTCGTTGACGAGGCCCGGAAAATCGGCATTTGCGCATACGTTGCGAAAACGAAAGCAGTCGAAGCACTCGTAAGAGCAGTCGAAGCGGCAGTGCAAGGTGAAGATTTTATTGCGGTGAACTAGCAGCAGATCCGCACGATGTCATAACCCCATCCCCTCACGAAAGGCAACAAACGCTCGAAATGAGTTTCGCGGGTTATTTCGCTCGAAGATTGGCAATCCATTTTTCCAAAACTGCTTGGTGGGCCGGTTCGACCTTGGCAAAGGCAAGTCCCATCCCGGCGTTCGGTTTAGAATAGACCACCTTGCCGAAGGCGCTGAAGCTTGCGCCGTCATGGGTAATCCTGAGCGTGATCTTCGTTCCTACGAGGAATGGGTTCGTTGTGTGCACGTAGCAGCCAAACACGCTCAGGTCGCCGGTGCGTCCCGTGACAAACCGCTCCGAGCGAATGTCGGTTACCTCAACATTGGCCGCGAAGGGAAAGCGGGTGGCACGGTGGATTTCGGAGTGCATGGAGAGGCGACCTCACTCGCCACGAAGCCGAATTATAAAGGCGGGTGACCGCAACGCCCAGCAATAAGTTTTGCGATTTCGCGAAACGTTAAACGCGCCATCACCCGTTCGGTGAACTCCGCGAGTTGGCAGGCAAATCCAAGAATCGTCTGGTTCTCGAATCCCAGAGAAGAAAAACCTGCTTAGGTCTTTCGGCGCGTAACTTCAGCAGGGATTGTATCGCTTCGTCCTGGCCGCGCACAGCCTGAACCCAGATCGCACCAGTGTCATCCTGACGAAAAATGTCGAATGTGCCCTTCCTATCTACGTCGGCCATTTCTGACTCCCAAGACAGAAATAACGGGGGTTTATGTGGCAGGATGCGGTAAGTTCATGGCTCTGTCTGTCGGATGCCCTACGAAGATGTACAAAAGTGAACAATTTCAAAGAAGCCTGTCGTCTAGGAAGTAGAATGCGGGCAAGGCGCGGGCGTGGCAATCGCGCAAAATTTCCGATCTGTACCGATAGGCAGTGGCACCTTTGATAACGACAACGCCGCGTTTGCTTGTTGCATCCTACGGTGGGTGCTAGACTGACCGAGAAAATCAGCTTACTGAGGAGGGTCGATTTGCGTCGCGCCTTAATGGTGTCTTTTGTGGCGATTGCCGTGACGTTTGTGGCGGGCTGCCCCAAAGGAAATCAGGATTACAAAGTTGGCCGGAAGGCTGAACTTGCCGGCGACTACGACACGGCGGTTGTCTCCTATGCAAGGGCGCTGAAAAGTGATCCCGGGAACGCTGAATACCAGCTGCGGAGCATCCGAGCGCACTTCGAGGCGGGGCAATTTCACGTGGAGCAAGGCGAGAAGGACCTGAATAAAGGCCAATTGGAAATGGCCCTGGCCGAGTTTCAGAAGGCAGAGGCGATTGATCCCTCGAGCGCGATTGCGTCGCAGGAGGCGCAGAAAACTCTGGACCTGGTTGCCAAAGTGAAGGAGGCGGAACAGCCGAAGCCCGTGGGCGTGGCGCCGCCAGAAGACACGGGATTGATGTCGGCGCCGCCGGAATTGAAACCTCTTTCGCGAGAGCCCATCAACCTGAAGATGACGAATGACGCGCGGGTGGTCTTTGAGACGATTGGACAGCTCGCGGGCTTGAGTGTGATTTTCGATCCGAGCTACGTTTCACGGCGAATCCCGGTGGATTTACCTAATGTAACGCTGGAACAGGGGTTGGACGCGGTGGCGCTGGAAGCGGACGCGTTCTGGAAGCCGGTGACGAGCAATATTATTTTGGTCGCTACCGACAATCCGCAGACGCGGCTGAAGCTCCAAGACGAGCAAGTGCAGACCTTTTATCTGCGAAATACGACCACGCCCGCCGAACTGACAGAGATTACGAACGGATTGCGACAATTGCTGGACATTACCCGCTTGCAGCCAGTCGCTGCTGACAATGCCATTGTGATGCGAACGACGCCGGATAAGCTGATGCTGGCAAGCAAAATCATCGATTCCTTGGACAAGGCGAAGCCTGAGGTGATCATCCAGTTCGACGTGCTCGAAGCGCGGCTCGACCGGGAGCACGAACTGGGAATTCAGCCGCCGCAGAGTTTAACAGTGACGGGTACGCCGCGATCCGCGATTCAACCTCAAACGACGACGTCTGGGAGCTCATCGGGCACTTCCACTCCGACGGTTCCAGAAGTCACGCTGAATAACCTGAAACATCTGTCCACGGCGGATTACAGCTTGACGCTGCCCGGCGCGACGTTGAACGCGTTGCTGACCGACACCACGACGCGAGTTATTCAGGATCCATCGATTCGCGTGACGGATGGCGCGACGGCGAAACTGTCGATTGGGGACCAAGTTCCCATCGCCGTCAGCACGCTGACTCCTGGGATAGGAGTGGCGTCTGGAGGAACCCTCAACACGCTTGGGAGCACATCTTTTCAGTACAAGGATGTGGGTGTGATCATTTCGGTGACGCCGCGCGTGCACCCGGATGGCGAAGTGAGCCTGAACTACTCGATCGAAGTTTCATCGGTTACCTCGCAGAGTAATATTGGCGGAATTCAACAGCCTATTATCAGCAGTCGGAAAGTCGGTCCAGCCGACATTCGTTTGCGAGACGGCGAGGTGAACCTCGTGGGTGGACTGATCACGCGGAGCGAAACAAAGGCACTGAACGGCTGGCCTGGCGTAGCGCACATTCCATTCCTGCGGTATTTCTTTTCGAATCAGGACAACAAGGCCGAGGACGATGAAGTACTGATTGCAATGACTCCTCACGTGGTCCGGATGCCGAGTATCACTGCCGATGACATGCGCGCGCTGGCAGCGGGCACGGATACGAACGTGCGCGTATTCCAAAAGAATGTGGACGGCCCAAATGCGGCGGGCGAGGCTGCGACCGCGCAGAATTCTGCCGCGCCGACGGGAGTGCCCGGAACAGCAAGTTCGGCGCCGGCTTCTCCGACAGCGAGCGGGGCGGCTTCGCTTCAATTTCAGCCGGCAAGTATTTCCTTGAAGCCCGGCGATACGATGACGGTGGGATTGGCAATTGACAATGCGCATGACCTGTTTTCGATTCCTCTTTTACTGAAATACGATCCGGCCGTGATTCAAATCGAAGATATTCGCAATGGCGGATTCCTTTCCGGCGGGACGCAGGAAATTGCGGTCGTTCACCAGGTGGACCAGCAGCAAGGCCAGGCCGTCGTTTCCGCAACGCGGCGACCCAACACACCGGGTATCAGCGGAACGGGAACTCTGCTGGGCATCGTGATTAAGGCGATTGCGCCGGGCACATCGCAATTGCAAGTGGTGCAGGTGAACGCACGCGACTCGCAACAGAAGCCGCTTCCCGTCACCAGCGGCACGGCGACGATCCAGGTGCAGTGATGAGCAAAGCGGCAAAAAATCGGCGCGCGCAAAAAACTCGGTGGGCTGCCCGTTCGGCGGCGGGGATGACGATTCTGGAGCTGATCGTGGCGTGCGGGATCCTGGTCGTGCTCTCCGGCATGGCCGTGCCCATGGCGCGCGTGCAGATCAAGCGGGAGCGCGAGGCGCAATTGCGCTACGACGAACTGCAAATACGTAACGCAATCGATCGCTACAAAGACGCGGCGGATCAGAATTTAATTCGCGTGCAAGCGGGGACGGAAGGTTATCCCCCGGATTTGCAAACGTTGGTCGACGGCGTGCAATTGGCGGGAGCGCCGGATCGGCATGTGCGATTCCTTCGCCAGATTCCCGTGGATCCGATGACGAAAACCACTGACTGGGGCTTGCGTTCGGTGCAGGACGATGCGGACGCGACGAACTGGGGCGGGCAGGATGTGTTCGACGTTTATACGAAGTCGACAGGAACGGCGCTGGACGGCACGAAATACTCGGATTGGTAGAGACAACATTGTGATGCGTTTGCGAAATCTGTCGCGATGCTCATGGCTGGGCAAGGTCCAGCAGCGCCGGAGAGATAGGCGCGGGTTCACGTTGATCGAATTGATGATTGTGATGACGATCATAATGATTCTGGCTTCGATGGCTGCTGTGCACTATGACCGCTCCGTTACGCGAGCAAAAGAGGCGGCTTTACATCATGATTTGTCGGTGATGCGCGATGCCATCGAACAGTACACGCTCGACAAGCAGGAAGCGCCACAATCGTTGGACGATCTGGTGAGTGCCGGCTATCTGCGGGCCGTTCCCGTCGACCCCGTAACGGGTGCCAAGGATTGGGTGGTAGCGACTTCGGATTTGCTGCTGAGCCCGGACGAGACGTCGAACGGCGGAATTACGGATGTTCACTCGGCATCCGATCGCGTCTCTTCGTTTGAAGGCACGCCGTATAGTTCGTGGTGACGTCGCGAATGGTTGCAGTCGCCCGTTGAGACCTTGCCGAATTCGTTCCACAGCGTTTCTGACGTGATTCGCATCTCGGGCTTCGTTCTTCGCGTTTTTGTTTTCGACTTTTAGCTTTACCACCAGATGAAGCCGATTTGACCGGCCTGCGCGCTTCCGCTATGATGATTCCGCGGGGTGGAGCAGCCTGGTAGCTCGTCGGGCTCATAACGCGTCAAACAGCACATGGCCCTGTTGGATTCAAACGACTTAGCCATTCTTCAAAGTCGCAAAAGCCCTCCAAAACGCGATATTCTGGGCACTTAACGGGCACCTGGGAATCTCTTGTTGCAAGATTCGATAAGCGGGTCGCCGATGCTGTAGTTGTCCTTCGCCAAAATCAAAGTTGACGCCAAGAGTGCGGCTCGTTTACCTGTTCGCGCGGTGTCGACAACGAATCCCACCCTGGAGGGCCTCAGTTCAGATTCTGGCGTCTTGATGTGATAAAGCCCGCAAGATGGCATCCAGAACTCGATCGAGGTGCTTGCCGACGTCTTCAGCAAGAAATCGGAGGATCAGATAGCCGTTCTCCTGAAGCAAGGCATCTTTGCAACGATCTCGCCGGTAGGCGTCCGCGTCGCCCAGATGCTGGCCACCGTCCAATTCGATGGCGATTCGGGACGGCGCGCAAAGGAGATCAACCTCCATCCGGCCCCAGCCATCGAATGGAATCGGCAACTCTGTATTCAAACGAAACTTTCCGTTTGTTGCGGCCAAAGTTTCGAGTCGCCGATATAGAAATGCCTCGCTTGCGCTTCGCGCTCGATTGGCGCCCTCGGCATTCGGAGGTGGCATTACGGCTGGGTCGCGTCGCCAAGGAGTTGCCAGGGCCCGTCTGTCCTGGTAGGATATTCCTACCAGGAGCGATTCATGCCGAGCCGACATGCGACTCTCGAATATCTAACAACTACGAAGATCGGTGAGAAGGGGCAACTCACGGTCCCAAAACAATTCCGCAAGGACCTAGGTTTGGGAACGGGGGCGCCTTTTGCGGTATTGCGCTTGGGGGATGGCCTCGTTCTTCTGCCCGAGCAGCAGCGTTTTGAGCATCTCTGCGAACAAGTAGGCTCTGCTCTCACCGGTGCTGGCCTTACGCCAGATGCAATTCTGGCGACGTTGCCTGAAGCGAGGAAGCGCGTCTTTGCGCGCCATTACAAGAAGTCTGATTCCTCCAAGCGAACGTCACGCCCACATTCTCGCGGCCAACGCGAGAAGTGACGAGCCAACGGCGAATTCGACTGTTCCTCGACTCGAATGTCCTCACCGGGGGCATTGTTTCTCCGTGGGGCCTCGACAAGGCCGCGTTGTCGCTGTGCGCTGCGCGGCTCTGTAGACTGGTCTTGGCGGAGGTCGTCCGCGATGAGGTGGAAGAGAATCTGTTAGTCCACGCAGAGCGCCTGCCCTCTCTAGAAGCCGACGAATTGATTGAACACTATCGTCGGCTAATCAAACTGACCGATCCTGAGATGGTCTCTTATCCCGCGGAGGCGCTTGTGAGGTCAAGCCGTCACCTGATCCGGCACGCTGCCGACGTCCCCATTCTGCTTTCTGCAATCGCCAGCAAGCCAGACTGGTTGCTGACGCACAACACCAAGCACTTTACCCAAGCGGTTGCAAAGCGGACAGGTCTGCGCATCGCTACTCCTGCAGAATTCTTCCGAACACTGTCAATTTTGCTCCGTTAAGAGGGCAGTAGTTTCCTCGACTCTCGCCCACGTTTCCACCAACCAACATCGCCAAGGCTCCTGCTCACTAGCAGACGCGCTGAAGAATTTTGGGCACTAAGCGGGCACCCGAAAAGTGCACAAGAGCACCAAGTCACGTGATCTCAACCCGCGGCGCGAAGCAACCGCTTAGCTCGTCGGGCAACTATACCGACAGCTCTGCAACGGGCATTCGCAGAAAAATCTAAGTTGTGTGCTATGATGCTTCTGCGGGGTGGAGCAGCCTGGTAGCTCGTCGGGCTCATAACCCGGAGGTCGTCGGTTCAAATCCGACCCCCGCAACCAGCTATCTTAAATACCTACAAGGGTTTGCTGATTTTGGTCAGCAGGTCCTTTTTGCTGAATTGCGGTTAAGCTGACAGAATTCGCAGCTTTTTAGATCTGTTCCCCTGCGAGTTGCGCTGCTTCAACGTTCTCTTTCCACTCTGAATGCGTGTATACGTCAAGCGTCAATGAACCGGCTGAGGAGTGGCCTAGCCGTTCCTGAATCACTTTCAGCGGCACGCGAAGCGAAGATAGAAGAGAGGCGTTGAAGTGTCGGAAAGCGTGAAGCCCCGCTTCTCTGATTTCGACTGAGCGAAGTAGTGGCTTCAACTTCCGCTGGCGAAACAAGCTTGCATCCCACGGACAGCCTGTGGAAGTGGAGAACAGAAAGTCGTGCCCTTTCGCAGCGGCCCTTGACAGCTATATAAGTTCTTATATAAGATTGGTCGTGACTAGCCGCCATTTCTCACAGGCTTGGCAAAAGAGCAATGAAGTTTGTTCCAGTTGGGAGTTGCGAGATAGTTTCGCGGGATGCTGTTGTGTAGCTGTTCGGTTTTTCGCTTTGAGAGA
>JBAUEX010000291.1:0-6037 GCA_049678845.1 Candidatus Acidiferrales bacterium | reverse complement strand
GTCGTCGCCAGGAATCACCGCAGTTGCTTTGGCGTTTATGCATCGGTTCTTCGCGAAGGGATTGTGCGCGCCGGCGACGCGGTCTGTGCCATCGACTAGAGGGCATCAAAAAAAACGACATGGGAATCACCCCGCAGGAAGCGCTCGAACTTTTCAACTCCGATGACGTGGTTTCGATCGGGATGGCGGCGAATGAAGTGCGCCGCCGGAAGAACGACCCGCGCGTCGCGACCTATCAGATCGACCGCAACATCAATTACACGAATTTCTGCACGGAATATTGCTCGTTCTGCGCTTTCTATCGTCCGTTGGGCTCGAAAGACGGCTACCTTTTGCCGTTCGAGGAAATTTATCAAAAAATCGACGAGATGATTGAACTCGGCGGCACCGGCATTCTGCTGCAAGGCGGGCTCGATCCCGATTTGCGCATCGAATACTTCGAAAATCTGCTCAGCTCGCTCAAGCAGCGCTACCCGCAGATTCATCTGCATTGCTTTTCCGCGCCGGAGATCACCTGCATCGCCGAAGTCTCCGGCCTTTCGATCCGCGACACCATCGCACGGCTGGCGGACGCGGGCCTCGATTCCATCCCCGGTGGCGGCGCGGAAATCCTGGATGATGAAATTCGCTCGCGCATTTCGCGCTTGAAATGCTCGGCGGACGAATGGGAGCTGATGCATCGCACCGCGCATTCTCTGGGCATGCGCACGACGGCAACCATGATGTTCGGCTGCGGCGAAGAATACCGGCACCGCGTCAATCATTTTGAACGGCTGCGCCGCATCCAGGAAGACACGGGCGGTTTCACGGCTTTCATTCCGTGGATGTTTGCGCCGGAAAATACGCCGCTGGGCAAGAAAGTTCCGGAGGCGACCGCGGTTGAGTATTTAAAGACGCTGGCGATCAGCCGGCTGTATCTCGACAACATCGATCACATTCAATCGAGCTGGTTGACGCCGGGAATCAAGGTGTGCCAAGTCGGTTTGCAATTCGGCGCCGACGACGTGGGCAGTATTTTGATCGAGGAAAATGTGGTTTACGCCGCGGGGGTCCGCAATCGCACAAATGAATCCGAGCTTCGCCGCATCATCACCGACGCCGGGTACATGCCCGCGCAACGCGACACGCTGTACCGCTCCTACGTCCTGAAATAATCGGCTGAGAATCAGGAAACGAAGGCGCAACCCATCTGGCTGCGGCCGTTCTCGATTTTACGCGTGTAGATCTTGCGCAGATTGACGCGGAGAGGCGGCAAGATGGGAACGTGAAGGACAGCGAAAAAGGGAGAGGCCAATTCTTCCGCGTTCTCGACAATCAGTGACAATCCGCCGGTGCAAAGATCCATAACGGTTGCGCTCTTCGTTTCGTTTCCGGCGATGACGGCATACGCGTGGGTTCCGGCGAGCGAGACGCGTTCCCATTTGCGGCGTTCCGGTTGCGGAGGCTGTCGGGGCGTTTCGCGAGGAGCCGCGAAAGGTCCAGCAGCGGTTGCTTTCGAGGCAGGCGGAGGCACAACGCGCGTGGGGGCGGCCCGCTCGGTGCGAATCGAAGCCATCGGCTTGGGCGCGTCTGCCGGACGCGCCTGCGCGCGTTGGGCATTCTTGAGTTGGTACAGGCGTTCGTCAGCCAAGCGAATGAGGGTTCCTTTGGTGTCGCCATCCTGGGGATGCACGGCAATGCCGTAGTCGATCGTCACCGGTGTACTGAGTTTCAGGGGAGCTGATTCCGATTCGAAATTGGCTCGCAGACGGTCGCAGAGAGTGGCGGCCTGCTCGGGATCGGCCTGGGGAAGAAGCAGGGCAAACTCGTCTCCGCCGATGCGGAAGGCAAAATCGGAGGCGCGTAAATTTTTTCGCAAAATGACCGCGGCGAGCTGGAGAACCTCATCGCCGCGCAAATGTCCATAGCGGTCGTTGACTTCTTTTAGTCGGTGGAGATCGAGCAGAACGAGCGCGAGATGCTGACCGTAGCGCTTGGCGCGATTGAATTCCTTATCGCAGTATTCCTCGAAAAGCCGGCGATTATAGAGACCGGTGAGCGAGTCGGTCGCGGCATTTAATTGGAGTTTCTTGAATTCCTCATACTCCATGAGAATGGGCACGCGGAGGAAATTGGTAGCCGCGAGGACATCGACCATGGCGGTCCTCAGAGAGACGCGCTTGCCGGTGCTTTCAGAAAGTTCCGTGCGACGCGCAAGGATCTGATTCCAGTAATCCAGGCTTTGCGCGGGTGACAAATCGATACGCGCGATGGATTTGAAGAACTGTTGAAGGAACAGTCCGCGGACAGACTCCTCGACGTTCTCGAGGGTTTCGATGAGCAGGTCGAAGAACGAGTCGTCGGCGTGCAGCGGTGGATTAGACTCCGATGGCTGGGGCATCAAAGTGTTGGTCTTACTCTTTCGGGATTGTACAGCCCACTTCTATGTGAGTGGCTCCTGCGGGGACAGTAGTGAGCATAGCAATGACCATGCCAACGCTCAAGGAATTTATTCGAGAGTGCCAATCCGTATGTCACTGAATCGTAAGGATGAAGGGCGGCCGGGGTTGGTTACCGACCCTGATCCGGTCGAGATGAGGGCGGGCGAAGGGAAACGAATTCGTACTTCTTGCGAATATGGTGCACTCTTGGGGGTGGTGGTTCGCTAACTCTCTTCTATTCTAGAGGTTTTAGGAATTCAACGGCAGCCAGTTTCATGTCGCCGCTCGACTCTAATCGGCGCACGCGGGCCTGAATCGGCGGCGTGCCCGATTCGCCGAACTCGGAAGACCTGGGGAGCGGGGCAGGTATGGTCAATAGGATGAGTTCGTCGTGGCGCAATGCATAGGGACTGATTAACCTGGCGCCTTGACCGCTAAGATCGAGCGTTTTTGCTAATTCCAGAAACTCGACACCTTGATTATCTTTTCCTCGAATAAACAGGGGAACCTGAACGCGGATACGCGGAGTCTTGCGGCGCTCCGTATGATGGCCATTGGATTTCATTTACCTCGCCCCCCAGGCATGGCAATTTTTTTCGTCCCCGATAAAACCCTAGTTTTAGTACTGTGTTCCAGAGCAATTTTAGTGCTAGACTGAGGCTTATTTTATGGATTTAAAGGCTGTGTTATCATGTGGGAAGAGGGTCATGGTCGACCACCGATTCCGGAGGGCTATTTTGCCTCCGAAATTCGACATTCCTTTGCATATTAAGTGCAAAGCAAACGCGTTTACCATTGACACTGCACAGGGGCCTTTGCCAACATCAAGACTCACGAAAAATCACCGCATTTGCGAAACAATTTGGGAGCCATATTCCGCGAGGACGATTTGAGAGGCTCGTTTGAATAAGAGCGCACCGACCGAACCTCGAGCGCCCGGAGCGACTCTGTTCGGGCTGATGTCCAGCCTTTTGGACGCTCTGGACAAACCGCTACTGGTTACCGATCGCAGCGGGAGAGTTCTGTTTGCCAACTTGCACGCGCAAAATTCTGTTGAGTGGGACGCGGTCGAGAATGGAACAGAGCCGAATCTGTTCCGTGACGTTTTGCATGTGGATGCAAAAGGTCTTTTCGGGCAACTGGAAGGCGGAGAGCAGGAAGTAGATTTGCAGATTCAATGCGCCGGCGCTCCGGCGCGCGCACGGATCCGCTGGCTGCCGGAGCCGGATTGGTTGGTGATTTTCGCCGAGCCTGCGCCGAACGAAGCCCCGGCCGATCAGGATCAGATGAGGCAGACGGTCCACGATCTGCTGCAAGAGCGGGAAATCACCTACCGGAATTTGCTGGCGGCGTATCTGCGGCTGCAAGAGGTGAACCGGCAGAAGACCGTGTTTTTGGGATCGGCCGCGCACGAGTTGAAAACGCCATTGGCGGTGATGAAAGGTTATTACGATCTGCTGCTTTCGGGCTCGCTCGGGCACTTATCGGAGAAGCAACGGGATATTCTTCAGGAATCGAAGCATAGTTGCGACCGCCTGGTTCGGCTGGTGTCAACATTCTTGAATTACACGGCGCTCGAGAGCGGAAAGCTGGTATTGCAATTCCAGGACAATGATATTCGCGATTGTGTGAATGACATGGCGGTGCGATGGAAAGAGGCATTTCGAAGAGCCAACGTGCATCTGGACCTGATTTTGGAGGAGAAATTGCCGGCCTTCAAATTCGACTATCCGAAGATCCAACAATGCGTGACCAATCTTGTCGACAATGCACTGAAGCATACGCCGTCGGGCGGAAAAGTGACGCTCGAAGTGCAGACGCAATTTTGGGAGCGGCGCATTTCACCCATTACTCCGACAAAGGAGCGGCGCGCGGGCAGACGCCCTCAGCCCAATAGCGTGCTGGTTTCCGTGACGGACACAGGTGTGGGGATTGCGGCGGAATTTCATCAGGAGATTTTTGAGGATTTTGTGCGCGTCGATCCGTCTTCCTCGGGGATGGGATTAGGACTGGCGATCACGAAACGGTTGATTCAGGCGCATCACGGCAAGATCTGGGTGGACAGCGAACCCGGTCGCGGGAGCTCGTTCAAGTTTTTGCTGCCAATGAAAGTCGAGGTTCATAGCTATGCGTGAAGGCTCCAAGGTGCAAGTGGAACTTCCGGCCGATAAAGAGAAAATTCTGATTATCGACGACGAGCCGAGTATTCGAAAGTATCTGCAAACGCTCCTGGAAGTGGACGGGTTCAAAGTGACCGCGGCGGCGAGCGGCACAGAAGGACTGGAAGCGATTGGTGGGGGAGCGAAGCCGGACTTCGTGATTCTGGACGTGTTGATGCCGGAGATGGACGGGCTGGAAACGCTTCGCCGGCTGATGCAGATGGATCGCGCCCTGAACGTGATCATGCTTTCCTGTTCGAATGAAGTGAGCACGGTTGTCGAGGCGATTCGCCTGGGCGCGCATGACTACTTGACCAAGCCATTCGAGAAGCCCGAGCTCGATGCGGCGCTGCTCAAATGCCGACAGAAGAAACAACTCAAGGCTGAAAATCAGGCGCTGCGCGAATACTGCGACCAGTTGACCGAGGATATGTGTTTTCTGGTTGCGAGCCCGCAGATGCTGAAGATCCGGCAGCAAATTCTGCAGATTGCTCCGGTGGACGTTCCGGTTTTCATCAGCGGCGAGAGCGGCGTGGGAAAAGAAGTGGTGGCGCGGATGATTCATCTGCGTTCGACGAGGCGGCAACAGGCTTTCGTGAAAGTAAATTGCGCGGCGCTGCCGGGCGAACTTCTCGAGTCGGAGCTGTTTGGCTACGAACAAGGAGCGTTTACCGGAGCGGTGCGGGCGAAGCCAGGAAAATTCGAACTGGCGAACAAGGGAACGATTTTCCTCGACGAGATCGCGGAAATGCCGCCGCATCTGCAAGCCAAGCTGCTGCACGTGCTGCAGGACAATCAATTTTCGCGGTTGGGCGCGCGCGGCGGCATTCAGGTGGATGTGCGAGTGCTTGCAGCGACCAATGTGCACGTGGCCGATGCCATGCGCTCGGGCAGATTCCGGGAAGATTTGTACTATCGGCTGAGCGTGCTTTCTTTGCATGTCCCGCCGCTGCGCGAACGCGTTGACGAAATCCCGATGCTCTTCCGGCATTTCCTGGTCAAGTACAGCGAGAAATTTCAAAAGCCTGTTCCCGAGCCGACCGAGCATCTGCTGGAGGCCACCTTGCGGTACGGGTGGCCCGGGAATTTGCGGGAGCTCGAGAATTTTGTGAAACGGTACGTCATTCTGGAAGACAATGACGGCAGCCTGAAAGAATTACTTGAATTGACAGAAACGCAGCAACGGGTTTCTCCGCGCGAGGAAGTGCGGGTGCCTGCGGAGCAGGGATTGAAGGCACTGGTAAGAGGCTTGAAGGACGAGGCTGAGATGGAGGCGATCGCCGGCGCGCTCGAGAAAACGAATTGGTGCCGAAAGGATGCGGCGCGGATGTTGGGGATTAGCTACAAGGCGTTGCTCTACAAGATGCGGCAGTTCAATTTGGATTCCGGCAAAGGAACGCGCGTGGGGGCATCACACGGAACGCCGGTAATTCGAGGGGCTTAAAGTTCCCAAACCAT
>JBAUEX010000290.1:0-11799 GCA_049678845.1 Candidatus Acidiferrales bacterium | reverse complement strand
CAGTCCGATCGCTCCGCACACCCACAGTAAAACCAGTGTCCCCTGTCTGCTTCCCATGCTCGAGCGATGCTTATTCATTCCGTTTTGCGTCATAGGGAGCCGGCCCCGGTCCACGGTTTGCCATATGCCGACCCCAGGCCGCTCAAAATCCTGGAACTTTCCGGCTTGCCGGTATGAATACCATATGTAACGCTGCGGTAGGCTGAGTTCTGCCCGCTTCGACGCTCTACATTACCAGCATGTGCGGCCGCCGGCGACACGATCCAGCCAGGATTTATTGCTAACACAGGAGGAAAGTCGCATGACGAAAGAATTTCGGCGGTTTGTGGGGACTTTTGCTTTGCTCGCAGGCTTGTTTCTCTTTGCAGGCGCTTCAGTTCGTGCATCGGTACCGCAAGACCAATCACAAAAGAAGATGATGAACAACCGGCGCCGGATGCAATCCCCTGACGAGCGGCTCCAAATGCTCACGAAACAACTCAACCTCACCGATGACGAGCAAGCGAAAATCAAGCCCATTCTCGTGGATGAACAGAAAAAGATGGAAGACCTCCGCAACGATTCAACCTTGTCTCAGCAGGATCGTTTCCAGAAGATGCGTGACATTCGCGAGGACTCCTCAAAACAAATTCGTTCCAATCTGGACGAAACTCAGCAGAAGAAGTTCGATGACATTCAAAAGGAACAGCAGAAGAGAATGCAGGAAAGGCGGAACAGTGGCGGCGGCCCAGGCCCTGGCGCAACTCTCAACTAGTAACAGGGTTTGAAGTCAGAGCAACGCCCGGCAGACGGTGCACGTCACACAACTGCCGGGCAATAGTTTTCGTGGCCCGGTTCGCGCTGTAGATTGATGAAGATTGTAACCTCAACACGAAGTGCGACCGGGCCTTCGTTTGCCTCCACGGTTACCATCTGGAATTTCGGAAAGGCAGTCTGACCCTGCGCGTAACCAGAACACTCGGCTTCATTTTTGGAGTTCTACTCGCAACCGCTCCTGCCGCGCGAGCACAGCAGAATGCTGCCTCGCAGACGCGCGTCCCCGTCTCGGGCATCTCCGTGTCTGGTATTGTTCAGACGGATGGCGGCATCCCGATTCCGGGTGCCACTGTTCGCGTGGAAAACTCGTCCGCGCACCAGCGATGGGTCACCTGGACCGATGAGAGCGGCAAGTTCAACTTCCCGGGCCTTCCTCCGGGCTCCTACCAAATATCTTCGGATGCTTTAGGTTTTGGAACAGCGAAGCTCGACAGCGCATTCCAGTCCGCGCCGCCTCCGCCGCCTCCTGTTGTCCTCGTTCTTCATGTGCTCTCGCTCGCGGAAATGTCTTCGGGGAATTCAGGCCCTGTCACGTCCGGAAAGCCGCCTAAGCCAGAAAATGAAAAATCCCCGATGAACAGACCAACCGTTCCACCGAACGGTGCGCCAGTCCAGAACGCTCAAGGACAGGCCGTTCCACGCCAACCGGGGCGCGGCCGTCAAGGCGGCTCTGCGATGCCCGCGGGTCTGACCAATGCGATGCGGCAGGGCATGGGCGGCTTTCAGCAAGTCGAGGTGGATGTGCAGGGCGGCGGCGACACCACGTCCCCTGACCAGACTTCCGCCTCTACAAATGCACCGCTCGGCGCCGCATCTTCTTCCGATGCCTTGCTGCTCAATGGCTCGGTTGGTCTTGGGGCAAACACATTTGGTCCCGGCTTCGGTGGCGGCGGCCTGCCGGGCTCGAATCTAGGTGTTGATCTTGGCCCAGCTCCGGGGCAAAGAAGAATCATGATGGCTGGAGGCGGTGGCCGGGGGGGGCCGGGCGGGTTTCGCGGCGGCGGTGGGCCTCCGGGTGGCGAGGGCGGCGGAGGAATTTTCGTCATACAGAGATTCAGGCAGCAGGTGAACCGCATCCATTACGGTTTTGCAGAGACCTATCAAAATTCGGCTTTCGATGCGCGTCCTTATTCCTTGACCGAGCCTAATCCCCCCAAAATTAGCTATTACGACGAGCGTCTTAACTTCAACGCCGGTGGCCCACTCAAGATTCCGCATATCTACGACGGAAGCGACAAGACTTTTTTCTTCGCGAACTACGGCCTCAATCGCCAGCAATCGCCCCAGGACAGTTTTTCCACAGTCCCCACGCCAGCCGAACGTGGCGGCAACTTTTGCGCCGTCGTCTCGCAACTCTACAATCCGTTTTCTAATTCCAACGGTCCTCGCCAGCCGCTCGGTTGCTCGATTCCGATTGGTATGCAGGATAATGCCGCCTTGGGCCTTTTGAAATTCATTCCGGCGCCCAATCTTCCCGGCACCGTGCAGAACTACCATCTCGAAACGGCTGTTCCCGCGTCGAGCGATTCTGTTAACATCCACATCCTCCACACCATCTCCCGGCGGTTCAGCCTCAATGGCGGGTACAATTTCAATTCCAGCCGTGGCAATAGTATTGCGGATTTTCTGACCATCGGCGGTACCAGCTCATCGCGCAATCAGAATGTCGACCTGCACTTCGTTCAGACATGGTCGCCGCGCCTGACAAACGATTCCTTTGTCAATTGGAGCCGCAGCCGCAGCCGTATTTTGAGTGACAATTCTTTTGTCAGCGATATCTCCGGGCAACTCGGAATTAATGGCATCTCCAACGCCCCGATTAATTTCGGCATTCCGGGGATCAATTTCACGAATTTCACCGGCTTGAGCGATCCCATCCCCTCGCTCATCCGTAATCAAACTTTGCGTTTCAACGATAGCGTCACATACGTTTTGCCCAAGCACACCATCACCGTCGGCGGGGAACTGCGCCGCATGCAGAACAACACTCAGTCCGATCCCATACCTCGCGGCCGGTTCAATTTCACTGGCTTAATGACTAGCCAGCTCGACACTTCCGGTCAGCCTGTGCCCGGCGAGTTGGGCGTTGACTTCGCGGATTTTCTCCTCGGTGTGCCGCAGACCACGCAATTGCAGTTCGGCAGCACCAATACTTACTTCCGCAACTGGGGCTTGATCGGGTACGCTCAAGACGACTGGCGCGTTCGGCCGCGCTTCACGCTCGAATTCGGCTTACGCTATGAGGCAGAGACGCCGCCGGTCGAGCTTTACAACAAGGTCGCCAATCTCGATTTGAATTCGGATATTACCCAAGCCCAGGTCGTCGTGCCCGGTCAGTCGGGTCCTTTCAGCGGCTCCTTGCCAAGGTCGCTGATTCGCGGCAGTTACAATGACTGGGCGCCGCGCTTCGGAATGGCGTGGAAGCCCTTTGCGAAACATGCGTTCATCGTTCGCTCGGGCTACTCGATTTTTTATAGCGGATCGGTTTATGGCCATCTTGCATCCGAGCTTGCCAACCAGCCGCCCTGGGCGCAAGCGCAATTCCTCACCACCTCCGCCAGTCAGTTCTTGACGCTTGAAAACGGCTTTCCATCGCTGCCTTCGCAGCCATCGGGGACCGTCACCAACACCATCGCGGTCGATCCAAACTACCAAGTTCCTCAGATTCAGATTTGGGATCTCGGCCTCGAGCAGCAATTGCCGCGCAGTTGGGTTTTGGACGTCACCTACACCGGCACGAAGGGTGCAAATCTCGACATTCTTCGAGCGCCCAACCGACTGGTTCAACTCAACGGCGATGTGCGCCGCATTCCAAACGTCGGCGGCTTCACTCTCGATCAGTCCGGTGCCCAGTCGATCTATCACGCCGTTCAGGTTCGCCTGCAGAAGCGCATGTCGCGCGGCCTTACGGTCTTCGGCATCTATACCTTCGGCAAATCGCTCGACGATGCCAGCTCCATCGGCGGCGGTTCTCCCGTCGTCGAACAGCAGGACGGTAACTTGCGCGCGGAGTGGGGACGCTCCGCATTCGATGTACGCCATCAGCTCCGCATGTTCGGAGTTTACGAACTGCCCTTCGGCGCTCGGCAGCGCTGGGCGCATCATGGGTGGCAGGCTTCGCTCCTAGGAAATTATCGCCTCAACGCCGTCGCTACGGTTTCAAGCGGCCAGGCATATACGGCGCTTGGCCCTCCTTCGGACAACACCGCCAGCGGAGGCGGATTTTCCGAGCGTGCAAATCAAGTGGGAGATCCCTGTTTGCCCTGGGACCAGCGCACACCTCTCCATTTCTTCGACACGTCGGCGTTTGTCGCCCCGCCCGTCGGCACCTTCGGCGATGCCTCGCGCAACACCATCTGCGGCCCGGGAAGTTTCAACATCAACGCGGGCCTTTCAAAATCCATGGTGTTTGGCAAAGACCAGCAGCGCCGCATGACGCTTGCCTGGCAGGTTCAAAACCTGACCAATACGCCGAATTTCTCAGGGCTCTCGACTGTCGTAAATTCGTCCACGTATGGCCGTGTGCAAAGCGTGAAGTCCATGCGCACGATGGATATTTCGTTACGGGTGAACTTCTGATGCGCCGGCTCACGCTCTCGCTTTTCGCGTTTTTCTTGGTGACTTCGGTTGCATTTTCGCAGGAGCAAAAGATCCCCGCGCCCCAGCGGCCGCAGCAAAAGAAGGCCGCTCCTGCGGTTATGCACGCAAATGTGAATCTCGTCGTCATCGACGCGGAAGTCACGGATCGTTCCGGGCGCCCCATTCGCGGACTTCGCGCCGATCAATTCACCCTGCTTGAAGACGGCAAACAGCAGAAAATTCTTTCTTTCGTTTACTCAGATATCGAGTCTCTTGAGACCGCCGGAAAGACTGCCGGTCCTCCAGTCGTTGTACCTGTCGAATCCACAGCGACGGTTTCGAGCGACACCCTGGCTGCAACCGTTCGCGACCACCGCATGATTCTCCTGTTTTTTGACTTATCTTCTCTGCAGAACGACGAGCTCTTGCGCGCCCGCGATGCCGCCCTCCAGTTCGTCCGTGAACAAATGACGCCTGCCGATCTGGTGTCCGTTGCCGTGCTCGGGAATCAATTGAGCATCCTCTCGGACTTCACGAACCAGCGCCCCAATCTGGAGAAAGCTATCGCAAACCTCACTCCCGGAATTCATTCGCAGCTGGCGGGACTTTCCGCCGCGCCCGCGCAGAACGGCGAATACGACGTCAGCGAAGATACCGGTGCGGCCTATACGCCGGACGACACCGAGTTCAATATTTTTAATACCGATCGCAAGCTCTCTGCCATGCAGGGACTTGCCAATCTTCTGAAGCACATTCCCGGCAAAAAGATCGTGATGCAATTCACGGGTGGAATCACGCAAACGGGCGAGGAAAATCGCACGGAGCTCGAAGCGGCAACCGACGCTGCGAATCGCGCCAACGTTTCTTTTTACGCCGTCGACGCGCGTGGCCTCATGGCTGAAACCCCCGGCGGCGACGCCACAACGGGCGCATCTTCGGGACAATCGATGTTTTCCGGCGCTTCCGTTTTCAAGCAATCTGAATCGCGCCAGGATTCTCGCGACACGCTATCCACGCTCGCTGCCGATACGGGCGGGCGCTCATTTTTTGATATCGGCGATTTATCCAAGGCGTTCCGCCAAGTGCAGCAGGATACTTCCGGCTACTACCTGATCGGCTACAGCACGTCGAACACGAAGCCGGATGGAAGCTGGCGCCGCGTCACTTTGAAGCTCAAGGTTCCCGGCGCGCGCCTGCGATATCGCACCGGATATTTTGCGCCGCGCGATTTCAAGCACATGTCTACCGACGATCGCGACCAGCAACTGGAAGAGGCTCTTCGCTCCGATTCCCCGCGCGTCGAGCTCCCCATTGCCCTGGAAGTCTCGCAATTCCGCCTCAGTAGCGGAGAAGTCTACATTCCGATTGCCGCCAAGCTTCCTTCGGGCGCTTTGCAATGGGCTGCCAAACGCGGCAGTCAGGAGGATGAATTTGATTTTGCCGCCCAAGTGGAAGACGCCGGGACAAAGCGCGTGGTGGCCCAATTGCGCGACACCATCAGCGTGCACCTCGGCGCGGAGCATTTCGAGCAAGTCCATCGAAACGCGCTGCTCTATCAAGGCGGCATGATCCTTGCTCCCGGCTCCTATCGCCTGAAGTTCGTCTCGCGCGAAAACGAGACGGGACGCATTGGCACTTTTGAGCAAAGCCTCGATATAACAGCTCCGGATCCCAAGCGCCTCGCGCTCAGCTCCGTTCTGCTTTCCAGCCAGCTGGCGCCTATCGCCAAGTCATCGGAAGTACAAATCAAGACAGTGGGCCTCGCAGCCAGCCTTAAGAATTCGCCTTTGGAATTTTCAGGCGAGCGATTGATTCCCAGCGTCACCAATGTTTTTCAATCGCAACAAACGATTTACGTTTTCTTTCAGGCCTATCTTCCCAAGAACGTGGATCCCGCTTCCTTGCGCGGCGGCCTGGTCTTTTTCCGCGGGGGCGAAGAAGTCAGCCGCACGCCTCTCCTCGAGCCGGTCCAAGTTGATGCGAAGTCTCGCTCTGCCTCGTTCCGTATCAGTTTGCCCCCCGGCAAATTCCCCGCGGGGAATTACGCCGTTCAGGCCATTGTCGTCGCAGCGGGCCAGCCATTAGCGGCGTTCGGTCGCGCTTACATGGCCGTCAATTCGGCGCCCCCGCAGCCAGCACCTCGGTAAATCTCTCCGCTCCTAGTAGTATGAAACGCGGCAATCGGTCCGAAAGCGTGTCGAGGTTGCTGCGCGCAACGCGTGTACTATCTTTGGCGTGAGCCCTCACGGTCTGAACCGCAAAATCATGCAGTCCACTGGCATCGTCATGACCAGCGTTCTACTCAGCCGCGTGCTCGGCTTTATGCGGGAATGGACGGTCGCGCATCAGATCGGCGCGAAAGCCATCACGGACGCCTACTACGCCGCCTTCACGCTTCCCGACTTTTTGAACTATCTGGTCGCCGCCGGCTCCCTGAGCATCACTTTCATTCCCGTTTTCACGAAATTCGCCGCTGCAAATCAGGAGGATGAAGGCTGGCGCGTCTTTTCCACGGTGATGACGTTCATGGGTCTTCTGGTTACCGTCCTTATCTGTGTCGCGGAGATTTTCGCGCCCCAACTTGTTTCCGTGATCGCGCCCGGTTTCGGTCCGGTCGAAAAACAGCATGTCGTTTTCCTTACGCGCCTGATGCTGCCCGCGCAATTTTGCTTTTATCAGGGAGGCATTCTTAGCGCCGTGCAATATGCGAAGGGAAAATTCATCGTGCCGTCGCTCGCGCCGCTCGTCTACAACTTGTTCATTATTCTGGGAGGCGTTTTGCTGGCGTCCCGCGTTGGAATCACGGGTTTTGCCGTCGGCGTCCTGGTAGGATCCTTCCTTGGTAATTTTCTTTTGCAAGTTTATGGCGCGCACCAGGTCGGAGCGAAATTTTCTCTTTCCCTCAATTTGCGCCATCCCGGCTTTCGTCTTTTCGTGAAACTCGCTGTCCCCATCATGCTCGCGCTTTCGCTTTCGTTCACCGACGATTGGATCATCCGCTGGTTCGGCTCGTATCTCGTTCCCGCATCCATTACGTGGCTCACCTATGCGAAGACTCTGATGCGCGTCCCTCTGGGAGTCGTGGGCCAGGCGATTGGCGTCGCTTCGTTCCCTATACTTTCGCAGCTGTATTCGGAGGGAAAACTCACGGAACTCAATCGCGTCTTGAACGACACATTCAAAGGTCTGATTTTCCTTCTCATGCCCATTTCCGCTTTCACCATTGCCGAAAGCCCCTACGTAGTGCATTTGGTTTTCTCGCACACACGCCTGACCGCCACGGATTTACACGCCACGGCGTCGACGTTGGCGCTCTTCTCGGTGGGTATGTTTGCCTGGGGCGCGCAGAACCTGATCGCGCGCGGTTTTTATTGCACGCGTGACACCTGGACCCCCGCGATTGTCGGGACTGTCTTCACGTTTCTCGATATTCCGCTTTATTGGTGGTTGGTCAGGCAGGCGCAACATCTGGGACTGGCGCTGGCAAGCTCGACAGGCATTATTCTTTTCACCATCGTGCTTTTCACCCTGCTCGTCAGGCGGACCCATAATCACGAACTTGGCGATCTGCTGCAGTTCTTGCTGAAGGTTTCCGTGGCGTCCATTCTTTCTGGCGTTGCGGTCTACGAACTGGCGAAGTGGTTGTCTCGTTCGATTGCCTGGCAGAAGACACTAGGATCGTTCGAAATCCTCTTGATGGCGTCGACGGCAGGGTTGGTGATTATTTTAGGATTGCTGAAGCTCTTCGGCACCAGCGAGCTGGATTCGTATCTCGCGCGTTTCCGTGCCCGGCTTTAGCAGCCCGCGGAGACTTGGCTCGTACTTTATGTGTGGTGCTGTCGCGATCGTTTCCTGTGAACGAAAGGGCTAGGCTTGGAGGAGCCCCGGCAATCTTATCGGTGAGGTCTCCCGCCGCCACCGTGTGACGCAGACGAATGCGAAGAACCACCGCCGCCTCCGCCTCGAGAACCGCCACCACCTCCACCACGATATCCACCGCCACCGCCGCCGCTGGGTCGGCTATAGGAAGGACTGCCACCTCGATACCCGCCACCGCCGCTCGGTCGCCCATAGGACGGGCCGCTGTAAGATCGCGGAGAATATCCGCTGTTTGGTTGGCCATACGGACTGCCGCCACCGTAGCGTTGCTGCGTTCCGCCGCCATAATAATTTGACGGCCCGCGGCGAGAAACGATGGGTTGTCGCATATCGAGCTGCGGGCGATAAGAACGGGAGTTATTCGGGCGCGCAGGCGAAGGCCCACCGCTGCGCGGTTGAGAAGGAACAGAGAAATTCCGGTACCCCGGCCGCGACGGCGCTGTGTTGGGCCGTCCCGCTGGACGCGATTGCTGCTGAGAGGGCGTAAATGTACGCCATCCGCCCTGGCGTTGCTGCCCCGACGGATTGTGCTGCTGGAATTGCCGCGATGGCGCTCCTTGATTTATCCTCGCCGGAGCCTGCGTCGGCCGGTAGCCATTGTTCCCGCCATTCGAAGGCGTGAAGCTGTGCCATCCCGGTCTAACGCCGCTCTGCGGCGCCGTGTTGAACCGCCCATTTTGAGCGCCGTCCACCGAGCGCCCATTGCCGCCATTCGAAAACGACCGCGTTGCTTGCCCATTTCCGTTCCGCTGCATCGCCGGAGCGGATGGCAGCCTTGATCCGTTGAAAGATCCGCGATTCATCGCGCCATTTTGCGTCCGGGAATTCGCGATCATCTGCTGCGCCCTTTGCGCCTGCTGGCTGAAGGGCCGCGGAGTATACGACGGCCTGCTTTGCGAGAAGAAGTGTTGGTTGTTCAGGTTCGACGTCCGGGCAATCGACGGAGACACGTTGCCCTGCAAACGCCCCAGGCTGTTGCGTGTCGGCGCAACAGGCAGGCGTCCGGTCATGAAGCTGGCCTGACGAAGTTGCTGTGTGCCGATACCGCGCTGAAATCTCGCATCGCCGCCACGTCCAAATTCGTTGCCGCGGACGGACGAAATTCCGTTTCGAATGCGCGCGTCATTTTCGACGCGGTTCATATTCGAGAATCCGTTGCGTCCCCGGAAAAGCGGATCCTCCCGCCGCCCGAAGTCGCGACCTCCGAAGCCGCGATCACCGATGCCGCGCCGGAAGAAGTCGCCGCGGTCGCCCCAGCCATAGAAGCCAACGCGATTCACTCCGTAGCCCCACCACGGATTGTAGAAGTCACCAGGGCCGCAGGGCAGCCAGCCGATGTTGCCGAAGCCGAATCCCACATCGAAGCCATCGCCCCACCCAAAGAACGACACATAGGCGGGCGACCAAATCGGGTTGTAACCCCAGCCTCCATAAACGCCCACCGGGCCCGGCCACCACGCCCAGTTCCCGCCGTAAACGAACCAGCGGCCATAGTGATACGGCGCCCATCCCCACGACTCATTGGATTGCCACGTCCAACCGTAGTAAGGCTCCCAGACCCATTGGCCATCGCGATACGGCGCCCAGCCAGAGTCCTGATCGGGCACCCACACTTGACCGTAGTCAGGAACGTTTTCCCAGTGTCCATGCCCGTCAAGATCCTGCGTGCCGGTGTAATACCGGTCCGTGTGCTGCCAGCTCTGCGCGTCCAGAATCGTGCGGTCGCGGTTTTCATTCCAACTGTCGAAATCGTCTCTCGGTGACGCGTCCAATGTCTGATATTGCGGATTGTCCGTGCCCTGAACGTCAATCATTTGCCCGCTTTCGATGCGTGTGCTGCCTTGCGGCTCGGATACTTCCGCTTGCCCGCTGCGGACAATCAGCTGCGAGTCGGAATCGCCATTCACCTGAATCCGGTAATCCCCGTCCCTCAGCGGATGCACGGCCGAATACGGACTGTCAAATTCGGCGTCGGTCTGGCTGTTCTTAAACACGCTGTATTCCACCAGACCCTGACCCACTTGCACTTGAATATGCGTGGCCGTCAGGTCGGTGATTTTAATCGTAGAGTTTTCGTCCAAACGGATCACGTTGGCATAGTCGAGCTGAACTTCCGCGCGCCCGCCGTTTCCTGTCGAAACTCGGTCGCCAGCCTCCAGCGGTGTATTGACCGTGGCCGCAACCCAGTCGCCAGAGTCGCCCCGCTGCACGGAGACATCGCCCTGAATCGCACTGAGCCGCGCGACAGCAGGCTGCACCTGCGGATTTTCCTCGTCCTGCCCTTGATCGGGGACATTTTGAACCTGCGCATTTTGATCTTGCGCATTCTGGTCCGAATACTGTGCATGGGCCGTTCCAGCCACTCCGGCCATCGAGAACAGAACCGCAACCAATATTCCAAGATACTTTTTCATGACCTTCTCCTCCCGCCGGGAACGCCCGGTCGAGACCGAGTACCTTCGCATCTCTAAAAGCACGGTCGATGCCAAACACTCGATCGGACTATCTAATGTAATAGTCGTATTTACAGTAACTTAGATAGAGTTTGCCGATGGCCCGATCCCCAGTCGTCTGTCGAAATCGGTGCTTTTCACGCAGAGTGGTGCTTTTGAGCCACCGAGCCATTATTTATCATCCGGAAGGAATTTCGTAACTTCCAAGGAGCTAGGAGCTTTGTTGAGGCTCGTTCTCCGCCGCGTCGCTCACGCCCATTTGAGACAGCCGGTAACGCAAGGCATTTCTCGATAATCCCAAGGCCCGCGCAGCCTGGCTCTTGTTTCCGTTGGCGCGCCGCAAAGCCTCGCGAATGATTTCCTGCTCCCATTTGTCGAGCGTCATGCCTTCCGGGATGACAGGTGTTGATCCTGCCTGACGGTTCGCCGCACGAATGTCGAGGTGAATGTCGCTCGCCTCAAGCATCGGACCCGACGATAGCGTAACGCCGCGCTCCAGAATATTCTCGAGCTCCCGCACATTGCCCGGCCAATGAAAATCCATCAGAAGCTGCATCGCCGCCGGCGTTATTCCTCGCACGGGCTTCCCGGATCCGCGCCCAAATCGTTCGAGAAAGAAATTCGCCAGCGCCGGAATATCCTCTTTGTGTTCGCGCAGAGGCGGAATATCGATCGCCACCACGTTAAGTCGGTAATACAGATCTTCGCGGAACGTGCCCTCTTCCAGCGCCGCGCGAAGGTCGCGATTCGTTGCCGCAATCAATCGCACATCCACCTTGAGAGTTTTCGTTCCACCGAGTCGTTCGAATTGGCGCTCTTGCAGGACGCGCAGCAGCTTCACCTGAATCGTGGGCGGCACATCGCCGATTTCATCGAGGAACAGCGTGCCTTTGTCGGCCAGCTCGAATTTTCCTGGCTTGCTCGTTGTCGCGCCACTGAACGCGCCTTTCTCATAACCAAACAGTTCGCTCTCCAGCAGATTTTCCGGAATCGCCGTGCTGTTGATTTTTATAAATGGCCCCGAAGCGCGATGCGAATGCTCATGAATCGCGCGCGCGATTAAATCCTTTCC
>JBAUEX010000289.1:0-5303 GCA_049678845.1 Candidatus Acidiferrales bacterium | reverse complement strand
GTAGCCGGGCGGAATGACCTCAAGCTGCGCGCGAGTCTGATCATTGGGACGCGTGGCGTCCCAAATGTCCCAGATGGATGGATCCTCCATGCCGAATCGCCACAAAGCCGTGCCTTGAAGACCAGCTCGCTCCGCCGCGCGAATCTCGTTATACGCGGTAAGGGCGTCAAGCATCCAGACGTTGTGGACATTGTTGCTCTCGTCTTCGTAATTATAAAAAGGGCTGGTGGACGCTGAATCGAATTGAATGGTGGCGTCGGATTCCAGGGCGCGCACGCAGGCGGATTGGAAAGACAGCGGGTCGGCGACAGGATGCGGGACGGCTTTTGTGGGCGAGGCCCAGTCGTACGCGTAGTTGGCGATGCCCATGACGATTTTCTGCGGCGGGACCATTTTGACGATGGCTTTGAGGTTCTTGATATACCAATCCTGGGACACGATTGGGCCGGCCGCCGATTGCGGCCAGTGGAAATCGTAGTTCATAAGAATGATGGCGTCGGAGCCGGCGCCCAGGGCCTTATAGTCATAGGCCCAGTCGGCCGCGGGGAGGGCAACCATTAATTTCAGATTGGCCGCATGCAGGGCGACGCCGAGTTCGCGAATAAATGCGACGAAATTTTTCTGGCTCGCATCAGGTACTTCCTCGAAGTCGACCGCGATGCCCCAGTCCTTGTGCGACAGCGCGTATTGGACGAGCGAGGATTCGAGATGCTGGCGGGAGGTGGGATTCGCGAGCATGTCTGTCATAGGCTGCACTTGCCAAACGTTGCCGTCATAATTATTCAGAAGCGGCATGATGGGCAGCTCGACGGGCAAGGTTTTCAGCCACGCGTCGAGCTTCAGGTCCTTGTCGGCCGCGAGACTGCCGTCGGCGGTGAAGGCGTGCAGCTCTTCCGCAATCAGCAAATCAATATCGTGATAGTGAAGCTGCAGGGACGCGAGGCTATTCGAGTCCCAATTGACGTAAAATGCCGCGCGCAACGGATCATAGGTTTCGGGAATCTCGCCGAGAGCGGCGACTTTACGGCTCCGCTCCGGCCGGTAATTCGCGCGCTTTAACTTTGCGCTCGTGCGACTCGGGGGAACGGGCCGGTAGGTCTGTCCGCGCTGCGGAAGAAGCAGTTCGGGCAAGTTGGGACGGCGAATGATGTTGAAGAAAAATACAACGACAATCAGCGTGAAAAGCACGCCGGAAATTTCCAGAATGCGCCGCGTGCGGCGCCAGCGGCGGCGCTCTTCGTCATAAAATATGGGGTTGCGTTTCACCATGGCGTCATTCCAAGCTAGCTGCCCGCGGAAAGACTGTCAATGACCGCTTCTCTTAAGATGCGCGCGCACGTAACCGGTGCTGCAGTGGCGGCATTTGCGCTGCGGCTCTACTTTGTATGGAGATTCCCATTTTATGGCGCGGGTGACACGCCGATTTACGAGCAACTGGCGCATAACTGGTTGCGGCATGGAATTTATGGGCTGGAGATTGCGGGGCGCCTGACCTCCGTGGATATCCGCGTGCCAGGCTATCCCGCATTTCTCGCGGCGATTTATATTTTTTTCGGCCAGAGTGCGCGGGCCGTGATGGTGGCGCAGGCGACTGTGGGCGTGCTGACTTGCTTCCTTGTGGCGGCAATGGCCGCCGTGCTTGCGCCGAAGGAATCGCGACGGCGCGTTGCGCTGGCGGCGCTGTGGCTGGCGGCGCTTTGCCCCTTTACGGCAAATTACACCGCAGTGGTGCTGACGGAAACGTTGACAATATTTCTGAGCGCGCTGGCATTGCTGGTGTTGATGGAAGCGCTGCGCGGAGTGCGCCAAGCCCAGGGACTTGTTGCGCAGACCGAAGCGCCCGCACGCATGCCCTGGCTCATGAGTGGAATTGTGGTGGGCTTCGGAACGCTGCTGCGGCCGGAAACGCCTTTGATTTTGGCGGCCGCTGGAGCAGTGCTCATCGCGCTAGGGTGGCGGCCGAGGAATTGGCGGCGGCTTCTGCAAACAGGAATGCTGTTGGCCGTCGGGCTGATTTTACCGTTGTTGCCGTGGGCCGCGCGGAATTGGCGCGTGGTGCACACAGTGCAATTTCTCGCGCCGCGCTACACCGAGCTGCCGGGTGAATTCACGCCCCACGGTTTTTACGCGTGGAGCGGCACGTGGCTGTGGCGTTTCAGGGACGTCTACCAAGTTATGTGGAACCAGGACGGCGAGGAGATTCATATCGAGGACATACCCGCTTCGACGTTCGATTCACCGGCCGAGCGGTCGCGAGTGGCGACACTGCTGGCGGCCTACAACGAAGATGCGGACATGACGCCGGAAATCGATCGCGGGTTCGCGGAGATTGCGCGCGAGCGGACCGCGCGGCATCCTCTGCGAACTTATTTTACCGTGCCATTGCTGAGGTGTTTTTCGATGTGGTTCACGCCGCGCGTGGAGATGCTGCCGTTATCGGGAAAACTCTGGCCCTTCGGCTATTGGTGGGAGGACAGCCCGTCGCAATACTGCTATTCGCTGGGACTTTTCTTGCTGGGCATAGCCTATGCGCTGATGGCGGTGGGGGGAACGTGGCGAGTACGAAAGGATCCAGCGGCTCTTTTTTTAGTGGCGTACATCGTGATTCGTACGGCGTTTCTGACCACCGTGGAAACACCGGAGCCACGCTACTTGCTGGAATGTTTCCCCGCGGTTTTCGCGCTGGCCGCGCAATTGTGGGCCAAGTCAGGGGCGCCCGACGTCGTGTCCGCGCGCGCCGAACTGAAATGACGGGTGGTCGGTTTCAATTTTGACTCCTTATGCCACGCTCAAGAAAATTCAAACTGACCCAGTCCCAAATAACGCGTAACCTTTTGGCGCGCCGCAAGTTTATGGTAGTGAGAGCGCCTACTCCGGAGAATGGTTTGAGGCAGCAGAAAAGCGAAGCGGACGAGCGGCTGCTGATCGAAGCGGCGCGGAAGGATCCGCGCCGGTTCGCGGAACTCTACGAGCTTCATTTTGAACGGATTTATGCGTACGTGGCGCGGCGCGCGGGGAACCGGCAAGAAGCCGAGGACATTACGTCCGAGGTGTTTCACAACGCCCTGGCGAATATCGGGAAATTCGAATGGCGCGGGGCGCCATTTGCAGCTTGGCTGATGCGAATCGCGTCGAATGCGATTGCCGACAAATGGCGGGGCATCTCGCGCGAACGCGGCAATCCCACGCAGGAAAATTCCCAAGGGGAGGATTTCGAGGAAGTGAGTTTCGAGGAGGCCGATGAGCACGCGCGGCTTTTTCGGCTGGTGAAGGAATTGCCGATGGAACAGCGGCTCGTGGTCGAAATGCGGTTCGCGGAGGAAAGAAGCATAAAGGAAATCGCCGAGGTGATCGGTAAAACGGAAGGCGCGGTGAAGCAATTGCAGTTTCGCGCAATACAGAGTTTGCGTGCGAAGTTTGAGAAGGCGACCGGGAAAAAGTTAAGTGAGCGAAATGCCTAGACCGACCGTGCACGAAAAATTCGACATGCTGGTGGACGCGGTCCTGAGGGACGAAATCGCAGGTATTCGTTCTGGCAGTGCCGAGCAGAGATTGAAGGCGTCCGTGTTGGTTGCGTTCGGGCTACGCGAGCTGCCCAGGGAGAATTTTAGAGCGACGTTGAAGGCCGATTTAATAAGGAGGGCAACGATGGCGGGAGAGGCGATCAAGGCGGCAGTCGAGCCGCAACCCACGGTGATTCCGCGTCTCTGTTTCAAGGATTCGAGACGAGCGATTGAATTTTATCACAGGATTTTCGGAGCCAAGGAAACCATGCGCCTGGTTGATCCGGATCAGAGAATCGGCACCGCGGAGATACAGATTGGCAACGCGCGAATCATGCTCTCGGACGAGTACCCACAGTTTGGCGCGGTGAGCCCGGAGACGCTGGGCGGTTCCACAGTCAGGATCAAGCTGATGGTCCCGGATGTGGACGCCGTTGCAGAGCGGGCGTTGGCTGCGGGGGCAAGGATCCTGCGCCCGGTGCAGGATCAGTTCTACGGGGAGCGAGTCGGTCAAATCGCGGATCCTTTTGGCTATACGTGGATTATCGCCACCCATAAGGAAGATGTATCGACGGAGGAAATGCAGCGGCGACTCGACGAAAGTTTTGAACAGCCCAGCGAAAGATTGGAGGAAGAAATGGGAAGTAACGCAGCAGCGAGCAAGGCAGAAAGCCGCGAATCAAAGGGAGCGCTTCCGTACATACGCGAAGGATTCCACACAATCACGCCGTACATTTTGGTCGGCGGCGCGGCGAAGTTCATTGATTTTCTGGTTGAGGCGTTTGGAGCGGTCGAAAAGGGCCGCGTGCCAATGCCGAACGGAAAGCTCATGCACGCGGAAGTGAGGCTTGGCGACTCGACGATTGAGATGAGCGACGGGAATGAACACTACGGGCCTTCGCCAGTGACGATTCATTTGACGGTGCCGGACGCAGAGGCGGCGTATCGTCGAGCGTTGAAGGCGGGAGCGACTTCGCTGTACGAGCCGGCGATGCAATTCTGGGGGGAGAACGAGTCGGGCGTGCGGGATCCGTTTGGGAACGAATGGTATATCACTCCGCCGTCGGAAAAATATCCGCAGCCTGCGGTGCAGCCGTACTTGCACCTCCATGATGCGGAAAAGATGATTCCGTTCCTTGAGGCGGCGTTTGGCGCGAGGGCGGAGGGCGTGCACAAATGGCCGGGAGGTGCAATCGCGCACGCAACGGTTTTCATCGGGGAGGGACAAATCGAGATCGATGAGGCTTTTCGCGCGAACCGGCAGACGCCGTGCCATTTGCACCTGTACGTGCCGGATACGGATGCGGTGTATGCGCAAGCTTTGCGCACAGGGGCAAAGTCAATCGAAGCGCCGAACGATAAGCCGTATGGCGACCGCAGCGCGGGGGTGAAGGATGCATGGGGGAATAGCTGGTTTATTGCGACGCACATCAAGGATGTGGCATTCTAGAGACTAGGGGCTAGAGGTTGGAGTTTGGAACGCCAAACAACCGGCGACGTATCGAATCGAAGCCATGACAGCAAGGGGCGCCGCGCAATGAGGATTTTTCTCGGCGCTCTTGTCGGTGTTCTTGTTTGGCTGATTGTTGTAACCGCGTGCGACCTCGTCGTTCGAAAATTGTGGATCGGATATGAGCAAGTGGAGAAATCGCTGGCGTTCACACTGCCAATGATTATCACGCGGCTGTCGGAGAGCGCAGGATGTTCGGTGCTGTCGGGCTTCGTGGCGGCGCTGGCGTCAAAAGAGAGAATCAAATCATCGCTTGCCGCGGGCGTGGTGCTGCTGGCCCTGTTCCTGCC
>JBAUEX010000288.1:0-8551 GCA_049678845.1 Candidatus Acidiferrales bacterium | reverse complement strand
CTGGCGTGCAGACAATATTTCCTCTGTGCGGCTCCAACGTAAATCAAAGCCGCGCTCCGCCTTCCAATGTTTTGTACTCCCCCTGCCAGACCGTCCCCACGGCTGGCACGCGCGTGTAGGATTCCTTAGTGGGCCACTGGGGTTGCTTCTACCACCGGACGGAAACCCAGGCCATCGGTGGTGAGATAAATCTCAATGATGGCTGGGCGTTGAAGTCCGCCTTGGATTAACGCCTCCGAGAGCGGATCCTCGACGTACTTTTGAAGAGCGCGGCGGAGCGGACGTGCGCCATAGTTGCGATCGGTGCAGGTCTTTTCCAGAATCCACTGGCGCGCTTCGGGCGTCATTTGAATTTGCACCTGGCGATGGACCAGTGTGTCGTTAATCTGACTCACCAGCAGGTCAATAATGCGCGACAGATCATCGTCGGTAAGCGCGTTGAACAAAATCACTTCGTCCAACCGGTTCAAGAATTCCGGATTGAACACCCGCTTGACCTCGGCCATCACAATATCATCCAAGCTTTTGGCGTGCGTGTCTCCCAACCCGGACTGGAAACCCAGAGTAGCCTGCTTCTGGAGAGCGCGCGCACCGATATTCGAAGTCATGATGATGATCGTATTACGGAAATCCACTGTGTTGCCGAGGCCGTCGGTTAGCTGCCCGTCCTCGAATACCTGCAGCAAAATGTTGTAAACGTCCGGATGCGCCTTCTCGATTTCATCGAGCAGGATGATGGAATACGGAGTGCGGCGAACACGCTCCGTCAGTTGCCCACCCTCTTCGTAGCCGACATAACCTGGAGGCGCGCCGATGAGCTTCGAGACCGAATGCTTTTCCATGTATTCGGACATATCAAAGCGCACCAGTGATTTTTCCGTTCCGAAAAGGAATTCCGCCAAGCGGCGCGCAACTTCCGTCTTTCCTACGCCCGTGGGGCCCAGGAAAAGGAAGCAGCCCACCGGCCGGCCGGGAGCCTTGAGTCCAGCGCGGCTACGGCGAATGGCGCGGGCCAGAGCCGTGATGGCTTTATCCTGGCTGATAACGCGTTTGTGCAGTTCATCCTCGATGCGCAGCAACTTTTGCTGCTCATCTTCCTTGATGGCGTTGACGGCAACGCCAGTCCAACGCGCCACGACTTCCTCGATATCGTCGCGCGTTACCGTGCCTGTCGATGAATCATCGATCTTCAATTTCTCGCGAAGGGCGCGCAGATTCTCTTTTTCTTTGCGCTCCTCCTCGGAATAGAAACGCGCCTTTTCGAATTCATGGTTGGCAATGGCGGTTTCCATGCGGTGGGTGATGAACTTCACGCGCTTTTGCGCTTCGGAAACTTCCTCAGGGAGCATGGCTTGACGCAACTTCACCCGTGCACCCGACTCGTCAATCAAGTCGATCGCCTTGTCCGGGAGGAAGCGGTCGGGGATGTAACGATTCGAAAGATAGACGGCATATTGGATAGCTTCGTCGGTATAGGAAACGGCGTGGAACTTTTCATAACGGTCCCGAACGCCTTGCAAAACGCGGATGGCCTCTTCCTCGTTGGGAGCAGACACTTTCACGGACTGGAAGCGGCGCTCGAGCGAGCGATCTTTTTCAACGGACTTGCGATATTCGCCCGGGGTCGTCGCGCCGATGCACTGAATCTCGCCGCGGCTGAGCGCGGGCTTTAGAATGTTGGCGGCGTCAAGAGAGCCTTCGGCGGAACCTGCGCCGACAAGCGTGTGGAGCTCATCGATGAAAACGATGGCGTTTTGGCTCTCCATCAGCTCCTTCATGATGGTCTTCAGGCGTTCTTCGAATTGGCCGCGGTATTTCGTGCCTGCAACAATCAAGGAAAGGTCCAGGGAAAGAATGCGTTTGTCGGCAAGGAACGGCGGCACATCACCGTCGGCAATGCGCTGTGCCAATCCTTCAACGATGGCTGTTTTACCGACACCCGGTTCGCCGATCAGCACAGGGTTGTTCTTCGTGCGGCGGCAAAGGATTTGGATGGCCCTCTCAAGCTCGCGATCACGTCCAACCAGCGGATCGAGCGTGCCGTCCATGGCGGCCTGAGTGAGGTCCCGGCTGAATTCGGCGAGCAACGAAGTTTCTTTCGGTCGATTTACAGGCACTTTTTCACCCGCGCTGCGCGCAAGCTCCTCGCGCACGCCTGAAAGACGCAATCCCCGCTCTTGCAAAATCTCCGCGCCGAACGACTTCTCTTCACGCAAAATCCCCAACAGCAAATGTTCGGTTCCCACGTGCTTGTGATTTAGACGTTCCGCCTCTTCGGCCGCGTAATTCAGAATGCGACGGCATTCCTGACTGAGCGGCACCTCGACGGAAGTGGAAATCCGCTCGCGCACGGTGATGCGCGATTCGATTTCTTTGCGGATGGATTCGATCGTGCCATGCGCGCGCAGGAAGCGATTGGCAAGCGCTTTGTCTTCCCGCAGAAGACCCAGCAGCAAATGTTCGGTCTCAATATACGGACTGCCGTACTGGCTAGCTTCATATCGCGCGAAAAAAATCACGCGCCGAGCCTTCTCTGTATAGCGTTCAAACACAGGTCACCCGAGCCCTTCCAGGATAGAAGAATTTCCCGACGCGCCACGCCCGTCGTCGCGACGCGCCACAGCTCCATCGTCCGATACCAACAAACCGTGCTCCAAACGCATCACGCGGTCTGCGCGCTGCGCCAACGAAAGATTATGGGTTGCAAGAATCGAAGTCAGATGATGGGACCGGTGTAAGCGCTGCATGAGTTCGAAGATCGACTCCGTATTTTCCTCGTCCAGGTCGCCCGTGGGCTCATCGGCCAACAACAACTTTGGCCGGGTTACCAGGGCTCGGGCAATTGCCACCCGCTGTTGTTCCCCGCCCGAGAGCTCACCCGCCCGATGTTGTGTGCGATCCGAAAGGCCAACCTCATTCAGCCACTCGCGCGCCACATCGAGCGCCGCCCTCGCCGCGTTCCCTCGAATCAAAAGCGGCATTGCCACATTTTCCACGGCAGTGAAGTCAGCAAGAAGCTGATGTCTCTGCCAGATAAAACCCACCGCGCGGCTACGGAAGTCTTCCAAGTCGCGTTCCGCAAACCCTGCCAGCGAATTTCCGCCGAAGTATACTGTACCGCTTGTTGGCATGTCCAGCGCGGCCAGGAGATGCAGTAAAGTGCTCTTGCCTGAGCCCGAAGGACCGACCAGGGCCACCATCTCGCCAGACGTAACCGCGAAGCTTACACCAGAAAGAGCGATGATCTCAGCAGCGCCGGAGTGAAACAGCTTCCGCAACCCATCGACGCGCACCAGTTCCGTCGGTTCGTTCTGCACGGAGGCAGATGCTCGCTGGCTTGCGGTCGATACTGCGCTGGGGCTGGTCATTGTCATCAATTTCGCCGTGCACTCGTCGTGAGCTTGCTCATCAACTCCACTAATTCCTTGACACTTCCCGTGCCGAACCTCCCAGTTACTTATCTCTTTGGATTCTGCGGCTTATCAAAAGGTCGCTTTCAGCTCCCGATCGCAACTCCAAGTTCTTGCACATTATGAGTGCAAAAGTTCCCGCCCGTCGAAAAGATCCCCGAAATCCAGTGGTTCACAACTCCATTGTAGCACGTTGTGTTTGGACGCTCGTGTTTACGCACGCACGCATTGTGCGGGCATTAACCGTGCCGAGTCATGGGACTTCAGTTCTGGGAAAGCGCCCTTGCGAATCACTCCGCTCGCAGAATTTCGACCGGCAGCGTGCCTGCGGCAGCGCGAGCGGGGTAAATCGTTGCGGCGATGCAGATCGCCAGCGCGGCGGCCGTGATCCAAATCGCATCCCAGCCGCTCGAATGAAATGGGACGTAGGGAATCGAATAGATTTCAGGGTTAAGGGGAACCAATTTCCAGCGATTCGCGATCCAGGACAGCGCATAGCCGACGGCGAGCCCAATCGCGGTGCCGGCGATGCCGACAAGCAGCCCCTGCAAGACAAAAATGTTGCGCACCTGAATGCGTCGCGCTCCCAAAGCCATCAGGACAGCTATATCGTGCGCCTTATCGGTGACCGTCATCGCCAGCACAACCAGGACATTGAGTCCAGCGACGAAGGTGATGAGACCAATGAAAATGGCGGTGACTAACTTTTCGAGGCTCATTGCGCGAAAGAGCGCCTGATTCTCTTCCCTCCATGTACTGGTGTGAAACCCGGGCCCTGTCTCACGCGCGAGAGCCGTCGCAATCTTCCCAGCGTCGTCGAGATTGTTCACGCGAATCTCGAGAAGACTGACGACGTCACCGATTCCGGCGAGTTCCTGAGCATCATGCAACGTGACGAAAGCCCAGTTGGCGTCGTAATCGTAAAACCCGGAATTGTAAATTCCCGTAATGTGAAATCGCCGCGTGCGTGGCTGCATGCCGAAGGGTGTCAAGCTGCCCTGCGGACTGAGAACCGTGACGTAATCCCCTACCTCGACCTTCAGATTATCCGCAAGGATATTGCCTACTAGAATTGCGGGAATGCCGCCGGAATCGGGCGTGAAGCTGCCATTGCCGGCCTCCAGATGGTCGAGCGCCGAGTCCCATCGCGTTTCGAGTTGAGGATCAATGCCTTTCAGGACTACGCCTTCGGTTTGGTTGCCTGCCGACAAGAGCACCTGGTTGTATACGGCGGGAGTAATAAATTCCACGCCGGACGTCGGAGCCAAGCGCGTCATTAGTTGGCGATAATCTCGGATTCCCTGGGTTCCATTGGGTTTGATGTTGACGTGAGCTGTGACACCCAGCAAACGATTACGAATTGCGAGGCTGGAGCCCGTGTTCATCGCCAACGCGATGACCAACGTGGCGACTCCCGCCGCGACACCTGCAATCGAAAGAAAAGTCACCAGCCGCAGAACCGGCGGTTTGTATTTGGAACGCAGATACCGCCGCGCAATCATCCATTCGAAGCTCATTTTGCTTCTTCATTCGCCGCTGCGGCGTCAGTGTCAGAATCCTTTTGCGGCCGAAGCGTCGGGAACAGGATGACCTCGCGGATCGAATGCGAGTCCGTGAGCAGCATAATCAAGCGATCGATGCCAACGCCTTCGCCCGCTGTGGGCGGCATGCCGTGGGCCAACGCGCGGATGTAATCCCAATCGACTTCCTTGGGCACTTCTGCGCCACCGCTTTCAACCTGTGCTCGAAAACGCCGCTCCTGGTCCGCTGGGTCGTTGAGTTCGGAGAAACCGTTGGCGAGTTCCATGCCATCGATGAACAACTCGAAACGCTCGGTCACTGACGGATCATCCTTCCGGCATTTCGAAAGCGGAGAAATATCAGTGGGAAAATCATAGATGAAAGTAGGCTGGATGAGATGCGCTTCGGCAATGGCTTCAAAAAGCGCCCCGGTCAATTCCCCGGTGGAAGATTGGTTCAGATCGCGAATGAAGTCCAGCCCCTTGCCACCCGCAAAATTGTTATAGCGCTCGGAAATGCTGCGCGGACCGTGCGATGCGCTCAGTTCATCAACCGAAGGCGCACTGCCTGCATCGGCAGGCCAGAACTTGCAGATCGCCTCGCGCATGGACAATGATTCGAAATGGCTGAAATCGAGTTCGTGCTCACCATATTTTATTTTCATGCCGCCGGAGAGGTCCTTGACGAGGTCTGCAAATAATTCCTCGGTCAGTTTCATCAGGTCGCGGTAATCGCTGTAGGCCTCGTAAAATTCAAGCATGGTGAATTCTGGAGTGTGGATGGCGTCGACACCTTCATTGCGGAAATTGCGATTGATTTCGTAGACGCGATCGATCCCCCCCACGACAAGACGCTTCAGATAAAGCTCCGGCGCAATGCGCATATAGAAATCCACGTCAAAGGTGTTGTGGTGAGTAATAAACGGACGCGCTGTGGCGCCGCCGAGAATGGGGTGCATCATCGGCGTTTCCACTTCCAGATATCCGCGAGCGTCGAAGAATTCTCGGATGTCGCGAATGATCGCCGCACGCTGAAGGAAGATATGGCGCACGCGCTCATTGGCGATCAGGTCCAGGTAGCGTCGCCTGTAGCGCATCTCCACATCGGCTAATCCGTGCCACTTCTCCGGCAGCGGGAGAAGCGCCTTCGTCAACAAAGTGAGCTTTTCCACCCATACGGTCAGCTCATTCGTTTTTGTGCGAAAGAGGTGCCCGGAGACGCCGATAACGTCTCCCATATCGAGCAGCTGAAACAGTTGAAATGCTGCGGCGCCCACGGCGTCGAGCTTCACATAAATCTGTAGCTTCTGCCCTTGGCCCTGGATATGCGCGAAGCCGGCCTTGCCGTGCAGTCGAATGGTGAGAATGCGGCCAGCAACCGAAACGTTCACCTTTGCTTCCTGGAGCTCTGCCGCGCTTTTATCGCCGTACGCCGTGACGATCTCCGGCGCGGTTTGCTTCCAGTCAAACTTGTGCGGATAAGGGTCAAAACCCAAACCAGCTATTTCTTCCAGTTTTTTCTGGCGTTGCAGCAGCTGATCGCGCGGTTCAAATTCCAAGCGGCACTCCGTTCCTCGTTGAGCCGTGCGCAGTATAGCGAGCGCGTTCGTAAAGCGTCAAGGAAACGACGGGGTTCTATCTTGTGGGAAAAATTCGGCTACGCCCCGGGGGGCCGGGGCTGTGAGCGAGGGCGGGCGCGTGCCGATGTACATTTTTGCGGATCTGGGGCCGCCGGTGGTGGGCGTGCCGATTGCGAATTTTGACGATAATCAGCACAGGCCGAAGGAGAATTTGCGGATTGGGAATTTGTGGCGGGGATGGAGATTTACGGGGAGATTTTTGACGGAGGCGGAGTGGAAATAACGAGTCAACCGGTGCAAATTCAACGAGCGGGCAGATTGTACATCGAAACTTTCCTTCCATTTAGCACGGCAACACGCGAACCGTCATTAGAGAGCGCAGCCTCTGCCGATTGAATAAACGAATGCCCAAGCTGGGTGGTGAAGATCAGTTTGTCTTCCGGTTCTTGCCACACGTAAAGCGTGCGCTCCTCTCGTCGAAAAAGAAACGGACCCACAATTTGATCCGTGACTGTGCCAAACCTTCTTCCATCGCTGGACGAAAAGGGAGGTGCGACGCCTGGTCTCACACTACGAAGCCCTGGGTCGTGCACGTCAAAGTGAAACGTTGAGACTTGTTCGCCCGTGGAGCTCGTGATCCATCCATTTCCCCAAGGCGCAGCGCCGACCGTAACGATCAAATTGTTGGCCAAAAATTGAGAGTTGCCGGACGGCAGGATGATATCGTCCAAAGAACCTCCGAACTTCCCAATGAGGCTACGCCCCTTTCTGGTGTGGATTAGCACCTGCTCATCCGAAGCGGAGACCACCGCGCATCTCGTTGCGTCTGGCTGTTGCCATGGGGAACGCAGTTTCAGGGTGTCTGCGTCAAGAAGAACAAACTGACAAGAATTGGTCTGCGTGTGAGTCAACAGAAGAGATTTCCCCGACGGGGACAGTCGCGCTTCCCAATTTTCGTTTCTTGGAGTTCCGCGAATAGGCAGCTCAAGTCTCTTTAGTTCCTCGCCCGTCGGTGAAAGCAAGAGAAGGGCCGCTGGAAGCGGACCATCTATCAGCTGGATTTCGCTTGGACTCGTGGGAATGTGTACTGGCTTTGGGAATCTTCTCATCAAGAACAGAAAATTCCCGGCCGCTGTCCGAAAGAACGTGTCGGGCCAAGGAAGATAGGCTACCCAGGTGCGCGTCGCAAGAAGTTGACCTGTGCGGGCGTCCAAGAATACACCGACCAGACGCCAGCCGAGCCATGTCTTGCTATCTGTACCCTTTTGTCGAATTTCTTCTGCGTTCTGATCGAAAAGAACGGCCACAGTCCCGCCAGAAAACGCCATGTATGCTAACGACCCGGGGTCGTTGACCAAGCCACGCCTCGACCCGCGAAAACCGTACTTCTTGAGATCGATAGTCCAAATTGGCTGAGGATTCTTGGTTGTGGCAGCGAGTAACAGCGTAGGGGCCACCACACTGCAAATGCACATCAGTGCAAGCACCACGGCACGTCGCGCACTAGTTATTGGCTTCGGCAAGAGCACAGGATGAATCTCGGGAGCTCACACAATTGTATCGCAATTAGGAGTGGCACAATTCTAGAGCGAGAAACGGGATTCAAGAGGAATGGCTAGGCAGCCTTGGAGCCAGCGGGCTTATTGTCATCGCGTGCGTCAACGACCACGACATTTTCTTTGTTGTCTAGTTCGAGCCTCTTCAGAATGGATTGGACACGGTCCCGCTCCGCCTCGGAGAAAAACAGGATCACGTTGATGGATTTTTTGGCATCGCTCGCTTTTTGATATATCTCGGCTTGATGTTGAAGATTCTTCTCAAGTTGGGGATTGCTGGCAAGTTTGAATTCAACTATCGATTTATCTCTGCTGCCACGGGATATTTTGTAATCCGCATGGCCGCGCCCGTCGTTGACTTCGCGACTAACATCGGATGGGGTCGCATACCATGTAAATCTGTAGAGGATATGCGCGTCGCTTTCGCGTTCTAGTAGGCGACCTTTGACGTAGAAAATTTTGTGCCCGGATTACTTCATTCGCCG
>JBAUEX010000287.1:0-29352 GCA_049678845.1 Candidatus Acidiferrales bacterium | reverse complement strand
CATCCGAAAGCGCCATTGGCACAAGAGCCTCCTTTCGCGTATTATGGTTGTTTGTCCGCGGACCTAGCGACGCGGCTGGGTGATGTATTCGCCTGGCAGACACGCGCAGACCGGTCCTGACGGAAGGGAGCCCGCAAATGAAAGAAGGAATACATCCGGATTACCACGCAGTGAAAGTGCACTGCGCGTGCGGGAGCACGTTCGAAACGCGCTCGACGCACAAGGGCGAATTGATACGCGTGGAAATTTGTTCGAGCTGCCACCCGTTTTTCACGGGCAAGCAAAAGCTTATTGACACGGCGGGACGCGTGGAACGCTTCCAACGCAAATACGCCGACGCGGCAGCAAAGAAGAATCCAGTAAAACAGTGAACCGTGTCCAGCGGTCAGTGACCAGCGGGAAGGCGCGAATCTCGAGCGATTCGCGGATGGTTGGTGCACGAAACGAACGCGGCTGCCTCGCACAGTTTTCCTCTCATGTGTTGACACTGTGGGAATCGAGCCATTAGCATTATGTAAGGTCCCCGTGTGCCGGTGTAGCTCAGTGGTAGAGCGAGGGTCTCATAATCCCTAGGTCGGGGGTTCGATTCCCCCCGCCGGCACCAATCTCAAACTGCGCGTAACAATTAGAGCTGACCGTCCGGGATTGCGTTGACGAAGACACGCCCAGGCCCGTATAATCATGAATTCGCATAGGCTTCAGGAGGCTGTATGTACGCCGTGATTCGCAGTGGAGGTAAGCAATACCGCGTGACCCCGGGTGAGACCATCCGGGTCGAGAAGCTGGAAGGCAAGGTTGGCGGCAAAATCACCTTCGACGAAGTGCTCGCCGTTCACAACGACGACAAAAAGCTCGTCCACGGTACGCATACGTCAAAAGCGAAGGTCACGGGAAAGATCGTCGAGCAGGGACGCGGCGCAAAGCACTTAGTGATGAAGTACAAGACGGGCGGCCAGTACAAGATTACGCGAGGACACCGGCAGGCATACACCGCCGTCGAGGTCAGCGACATCAAGATGGAATAGGGGTTTCGAGCATGGCGCACAAAAAAGGCGGAGGTTCATCGGTTAACGGACGCGACTCCCACGGTCAGCGGCTGGGTATCAAGCGTTTCGGAGGACAGCTCGTCACGGGCGGGAGCATCCTTGTGCGACAGCGCGGCACGCCGTTTAAGGCCGGTAGAAACGTCAGCCGCGGCAAAGACGACACTCTCTTCGCCCGCATCACCGGTATAGTCCTGTTCGAGGATAAGGGCGGAAAAGGGCGCTTCATCAGCGTCCTCCCCGTGGAAGAAGTCGAAGCCGTCTCCGAAAAGGTTCCTGCCGAGGCTTAGAGGTCTTTGCGGATCGCCTTCTAGTGCCTAACCGCTGAAGTCTCAGGCTTTTTCGAACCCCGCGCTCGGCCTGCCGTTCCCTTTGTCTTTCCGCTGCGGGCTGGCGTATTCTCTCCCTGACAACCAAATCAATAGGGTGCAGACGTGTTTGTTGACGAAGCGAAAATTTACGTGAAAGCAGGAGACGGCGGCGATGGCTGCGTGGCCTTCCGCCGCGAGAAGTACGTCCCGCGGGGCGGCCCCGCCGGAGGTGACGGCGGCAACGGCGGTGACGTCATCATCGAAGCAACCGAAAACGACAACACACTGCTGCGCTATCGCTACAATCGCGAGTTCAAGGCGGGACGCGGGGGTCACGGCGAAGGCTCGAACTGTCACGGCAAGTCCGCCGAAGACATGCTCCTGCACGTTCCTGTTGGCACCGTCGTTTTTGATGAAGGCAGCGGAGAGCAGCTCTACGACTTCACCGCGTCCGGGCAGCGTTTTCGCGCGGCACGCGGTGGGCGCGGCGGGCGCGGGAATTCCCATTTCGTGCGTCCCTGGCATCAGGCGCCGCGCGAGCACGATGAAGGCGAAGTTGGCGAGGAGCGCCGGTTGCGCCTCGAGTTGCGTTTGCTGGCCGATGTGGGTCTTGTGGGATTTCCCAACGCGGGAAAATCCACGCTGATCTCGCGCATTTCCGCTGCGAAACCGAAAATCGCCGACTACCCGTTCACCACTCTGGAACCGCACCTCGGCGTTGTGTCCGCCGACCCCGACGCGACGCCCGGCTCAGGCCGCACTTTCGTCGTCGCGGATTTGCCCGGCCTGATTGAAGGTGCGCACGAAGGCGCCGGCCTGGGCATTCGCTTCCTCCGTCACATCGAGCGCACGCGCTTGATCGCCCATCTGGTTGATACCAGTGACGCGACCGACCGCGATCCGATACGCGATTTTGAAATTATCCAGGGCGAATTGCGGGCCTTCAGCAAAAGCCTAACCACCAAGCCGGAATTTGTTATTGCCACCAAACTCGACGCCACCAGCGATCACGAACGTCTCGATCGCCTGCGCGAATTTGCGAAGAAACGCGGCTTGTCTTTCTTCGCGATTTCGTCGGCCACGGGAGAAGGTATACAGCCCCTCGTGCGCGCGATGGCCGACGCGCTCGATCGCTTGCCGAAGCCGCAGCAACCACACTCGGACGATCGCCCCGTCGTCGAACTCGGGACTCCTGCCGTCGAATCAGCGGCTGCGAGCGCCATGCCGCATCCGGAGAAGCATTGAAAGCGGCCGGATCGAAAAAAACGCGAAGCTTGCGTTCGATGGCCATTTTCGGCGGGACGTTCGACCCGATTCATTCCGGCCACTTGGCAGTCGCCGAAGCAGCGGAACGCCTGTTCCATTTGGATGCAATCTATTTTGTGCCGTCGTCGCGGCCACCCCACAAACAGCGCGAGAAACTCGCCGAATTCCCCCACCGCTACGCAATGGTGGCGCTCGCGGCCGCCAGGCATTCCAAATTTATTCCGTCGCTTGCCGAAGCTCCGTCCGAATTGGGAGTGGTTGAAGCTTTCTATTCCATCGACATCGTGCGGCGCTTCCGCCGGGAATATCCGCGCGACCGCATTTATTTCATCTTGGGCGCGGATTCATTTCTCGAAATCACCATCTGGAAAAGTTTTGAGGCGCTGCTCGATTCTTGCGATTTCATCATCGCCAGTCGTCCGGGTTTCCGCATAGACGCGGTGCGCCAGGTGCTCCCGACCAAAATGCTGGGAGGTAAGCCAGCGCGCGAGCCAAACGCCATCGCCCTGCGCAAGTCCACGGTTCATTTGCTGACGGCCGTGTCGAGCGAAGTTTCATCCACCGAAATCCGCCGCTGCTGCAAAAACGGCGCTTCGATTCATGCTCTTGTGCCCGAGGGCGTGGAAGATTACATTCTTAAGCAGGCCCTGTACCGGTGAACCTGGACTCGTTACCCAACGCGATTCGATGGACCGTCGAAGCGGCCCAGAACAAGAAAGCCACTGCCATGACTGTGTTGTCGCTTGCGGGTCTTGGCGCTTTCGTTGAGTATTTTGTAATTTGCTCGGCGGAAAGCGCGCGCCAGATCGACGCCATAGGTGACGAGATCGAGGGCTTCCTTCATACGCACGGCGTGCGGTTTCCGCATCGCGAAGGACGGGCGGGCACCGAATGGCTTCTGCTCGACTACGGCAACTTCATCGTTCACGTCTTCAGCGAAAAAATGCGCCTCTTTTACGATATCGAGCGCTTGTGGCGCTCCGCGAAGCGCTTCGACGTTCCCGAGCCCGGTCCCTCGCACGCTTCTGGCACCGCATTATGACCGCCGCTCACCTGGAATGGATCGCGGCTGATCCCGCATCGGAGCGCATGTTGGAAATTGCAGGGAAAGTCGCCGGCACATCGACCACGGTTCTCATCACCGGAGAAAGCGGTACGGGAAAGGACCATCTCGCGCGCTGGATTCATGAGCAGAGCCCTCGACGCGACGCCGCATTCCTGAAAATCGATTGCGCCAGTCTTCCCTCCGAGCTTGTCGAATCCGAGCTTTTCGGCCATGAGCGCGGCGCGTTCACGGGCGCGGAAGCGCGCAAGCCCGGGCGCCTCGAAATGGCGCGCGACGGCACCATCGTGCTCGACGAAGTGGCCGCTCTAGCGCCCAACATTCAATCCAAACTCTTGCGTGTCCTCGAAGAGCACAAATTCGAGCGTCTCGGCGGCACCGAAACACTCGATATGGACTCGCGCCTGATCGCCCTGACGAATGCCGATCTCGAACGCGCCGTCCGCGGCGGGTATTTTCGCGAGGATTTGTTTTTCCGGCTCAACGTCGTCGTCATCGTCGTTCTGCCCCTGCGTGAACGCCGCCAAGACATTCGACCGCTCGCCGAACATTTTCTCGCGCGTCTCGCGCTCGTCCACGGACGCGCCAGCGCCACGATTGATCCCGCGGCAATCGCCGCGCTCGAAGCCTATGCGTGGCCAGGTAACGCGCGCGAATTGAAAAATGTGATTGAGCACGCGCTGATTTTCGCGAAAGCGCATACACTGAAACGTGAGGATTTCTCTGCTGTCCTTAATGCCAGCACCGAAGTTTCGCACGCCGCGCGCCCCCGTTCCCTCGAAGAACTCGAAAAAGAAGCCATCATCGCCACTCTCGAATGCACGCATTACAAAATCGCCCAAGCCGCCGATATTCTCGGCATCAGCCGCAAGACGCTGCTCGAGAAACGCAAGAAATACGGTTTGGCCTAATCTCGATTATGAAAATCCGCATTATCATGCTGGGCCGAACACGACGTGCCGAAGTGCGCGCGCTGGTCGATGATTATCTGGGCCGCATCCGTCATTACGCTGAAATCGAAACCACCGAATTGCGCGAGGCCACCGATTCTGCTCTGCGAAAACTCAAACTCGAGCCTTCAGCAACAATCGTCTTGCTCGACGCCGCCGGCAAACAATTCACTTCCGTAGAATTTGCCCGCTGGCTCAGCGATCTGCGGGATCGCGGCGCGCGTGAGCTTGTCTTCCTTTGCGGCGACGCAGCCGGATTCCCGGAATCCCTCCGCCGCGCCGCAAAACAGAAGCTTGCTCTTTCCACACTGACCATGCCGCACGAGTTCGCCCGCGTCGTCCTCGCCGAACAAATCTACCGAGCCTTCGCCATCCTGGCTGGCCAGCCCTATCCGAAATAACTCGAAATAGGCAGATTCCGCACGCACATTCTGCGACAATATCCGTTCATGGCTACCAAAATTACTCACGACGCGAATGCAGCCACAGCGTCAGTGGAGCTGACGATTACGCAGCCTCTCGATGACTTCGACCTCACCGAAGTTACGGCTCCGATTCCGCGCGATATCGATCCGATTCTTGCCTCACAAGGATTCAAAGACCTGCTCGACGAGGCGCGCGCGATCCTCGAACGCGAATTCATGGGCAGCAATCTCGAAATCGCGCAACTCACCGGCGCAATCTGCAAGGATGGGGCCATCTACCATCCCGGAATCTGGCTCGTCGTGCGCGAAGCCGGCGACACCAGCATAGAAATGTCTGCCGCGGCGCGTTCGCGCATCGCCGTGGTGGCCGAAGCTTTGGGCTCTACGCTCCACCTTTCTTGACGATCCAAGCGGCAATTGAGTGATCTGCGCGAGCGACCATTGCGCAGGCGGCATTGGAGCAGCGTAAAGCGCTCAACAGCGACCTCGATACGGTTGGCGCCAACGTCCCGAAGAGTCTCAGCGATGTCGCGAAATGGCAGTCTCAGCTAAATGACGAATTGAAGTCTTCCGCGGCGCTTGACAGCAAGCTTGCCGGCGATTCAGGCGCCGTACAGGCCAAGCGAAAGGAGTTTTGGTGGGCATTTGCCATATGGGCAGGCTTAACTCTGCTGGGTAGCGCATTACTTGCCGAGGGCAAGCAGAAACAGTCCGAATGATTTGGGCGCAAATCAGGACCCGGCGTCGCTTGACGTTTACCGACTCAGCGGCGAGACTAATAACCGCTCCCCCACTCTCATGCGAGGATAGATGCCGGAAGGAAAAGGACTGTTGATCGTCTACACCGGCCCGGGCAAAGGCAAAACCACCTGCGCGCTGGGCACGGCGTTTCGCGCGGTTGGCCAGGGATTACGCGTGCTGATGGTGCAATTCATCAAGGGCTCGTGGCATTATGGCGAACTCGACGCCGCGAAAATGCTGGGCGACGATAAATTCGAAATTCGGCCCATGGGCCGCGGCTTCATTAAAATCGGTGGCGCCGATACGGATCCGGAAGACATCAAGCTTTGCCAGGAGTGCTGGAACTTCGGCCGCGAACAGATTTACAGCGGCAAATACGATCTGGTGATCCTTGACGAGATTAATTACGTGATCAGCTACAAGATTCTTGACCCAGAGAAAGTGGCCGATGCGCTTGCGAAGCGTCCCGAACAAGTGCACGTGATTTGCACGGGACGCAATGCGCATCCAAAACTAGTGGAACTGGCGGATCTGGTCACCGAGATGCGCGAAGTGAAGCATCCCTACACCAGGGGGATTCTCGCGCAGCGCGGCATCGATTACTAATCGGAAGAAAATCATCCATGGCCTGGTTCAAAAAAGATAACAAGCCCATCGAAGCGACGCCCAATGAAGAGCGCCGCGTCAAGACCGAAGGCCTGTGGATCAAGTGTGACGGATGCCGCTCCATCATTTGGAAAAAAGACCTCGAAGCAAATTGGGAAGTATGCCCCAAGTGCGGAAATCATTTTCGTCTCGGCGCAAAACGCCGCCTGGAACTGCTGCTTGACGACGGCAAGTGGGTCGAGCACGATGCGGAGCTGGCCTCCACCGACCCGCTGAAATTCGTCGACACTAAGCCGTATTCACAGCGTCTGCGCGATGCGCAGAATAAACTCGGCGTCAATGACGCCGTCCTCAGCGTCGAAGGCCAGCTGAATGGCCGCCCGGTAATTTGCTGTTCGATGGAGTTTGCTTTCGCCGGCGGCTCGATGGGGGCGGTGGTCGGCGAAAAAGTGACGCGCGCGGCCGAGCGCAGCGCCGAACACAAGATGCCGTTGATTATCGTGTCGTGTTCCGGTGGCGCGCGCATGCAGGAAGGCATGGTGAGCCTGATGCAACTCGCCAAGGTCTCCGCAGCTCTGGGTCGACTTGACGAAGCGCGCGTTCCCTATATTTCCGTACTCACCGACCCCACCACCGGGGGCGTCACGGCCAGCTTCGCCATGCTGGGGGATCTAAATATTGCCGAGCCAGGCGCGCTGATCGGTTTCGCGGGCCCGCGCGTCATCGAGCAAACCATTCGTCAAAAGCTGCCTGATGGATTCCAACGCGCTGAGTTTCTCATCCAGCACGGTTTCCTGGACGCCATCGTCCCACGCAAAGAGCTCAAGCCTTACATCTCGCAAGCCCTCGATTTTTTCGTCGGCTGAGTTGGCGCAAATGAATTACGAAGATTCCGTCACCCGCCTGCTATCCCTCGGCAAAGAGCTCGCTGCTCCGCAACAAGCTTGGGTGCAGAAATTCAACCTCGAAAATATCCGCGTCCTGTCCGACCATTTAGGCGCGCCGCATCGCGCGATTCCTTCCGTGCATATTGCCGGCACCAACGGCAAAGGGTCAACGGCGGCAATGCTGGAATCGATTTTGCGCGCCGCGGGACTTTCGACGGGCCTCTTCACTTCTCCCCACCTCGAACGTATCAACGAACGTATTCAATTCGACGGCCAGCCGATTCCCGATGACGCTTTCGCCAACGAATTCACGCGCGTCCAGGCCGCTATCGAGACCCTTCTCGCCTCTGGCCAACTCGCTGCCCACCCCACTTATTTCGAGTGCGTCACCGCGATGGCTTACAGCGCCTTTGCGCGGCATCCCGTCGATTTCGCTGTATACGAAGTCGGCATGGGCGGCAGGCTGGACTCCACCAATATTCTCCGGCCCGAGGTTGCGGTGATCACGCAAGTCGACCTGGACCACGAGAGTTTTCTTGGACACTCGATCGCCGAAATTGCCGCCGAAAAGGCCGGAATCATCAAGCCGGGCGGATGGGTGGTCAGCTCGGCGGATCGTGCCGAGGCTCGCGCCGTCATCGCGCGCCGCGCCGCGGAGCTCGACGCCCGTCTCGTTGAAATTGACGACGAGTGGCGGGTCGAAATACTCAGCGCTCCCGCGGGACGTCATTGGGTCAGCGCTACGCCGACGCATTCGGCTAAGCCACTTGCGCTGGAGATTCCGCTGCCTGGCCGTTTTCAAGTGCGCAACGCGCTTGCGGCAGCCACTGCAGCTCGCCTTCTCGCCGCGCGCGGATTCTCTGTCACCGACGATGCCATCATAACCGGCATTCAAGGGGTCAAGTGGCCGGGCCGCCTCGAACAGTTGTCCAGCGCGCCCGCAATTTTTCTCGATGGCGCGCACAATCCCGCTGCCGCGCGCGAGTTGGCCGCATTTTGGGAAACACATCTGGCCGGGAAACGCATCTGGCTGGTCTATGGAGCCATGCGCGACAAAGCGGTCGACGAAATTGCCGGCTTCCTGTTTCCTCGCGTGCACGAAGTTTTTCTAACGGAGCCGCGTCAGTCTCGCGCCATTTCCGCACCGTTGCTCGCGGAGATGACTTCGCACCTCGCTCGCCGCTTTCAAGTCGTAGGAGATCCCGCAACGGCCTTCGAGCTGGCAATTTCCTCTGCCGCGCCGGAGGACGCAATATTCGTGACGGGCTCGCTGTACTTGGTCGGCGAAGCGCGTCGCCACTGGGACTATCTCCACAAAAACGTCGTCGCCACACCCCTAGACCACGCCAAACACAGCTAGTTTAAGTCGAGCACCGCTGATCGCCCATGAGCCGTACTTCGCCTCGAACCGTGTCCGCTATTGGGACGTAAATGTGCTTCCGCGCACCTGTGGAAATCGTCCCATACACGAACGCCCATTCCCACCTCTGGACAATGTCAAACACACATCCAAAATGGCAAGACGGGCAAGGAACTTTGTTTCAGACACATGCGTATAAGATTTATGAAGATTTGCGGCAACTCAATTGCGGTTTGTGCGTCTAACCCTAATGCAGGCCAAGGAGTCTTCCATGCAACCGCAAGGGCGGCAGGAGAAACTCGAAGCTTTTGGGCGCGGACCGGCCTTTCTCTCCGAGGCGCTCCGCAAATGCCCCAAGAAAATGTGGCTCTATCGTCCCTCTACGGATCGTTGGAGCATCCACGAAATCATTCTGCATCTCGCCGATAGCGAAGCCGAAGCGTACATCCGCTGCCGCCAGTTCATTGCCCAGCCGGGTTCGCCGGCTCTGGTCTACCACGCTTCCCTGTGGGCCAGTTCCCTCGGATATTTTCACCAGAGCACGCGTGAAGCCCTTAGCCTGATTACGCGTCTCCGCAAAATGACCCATCAGATTCTTTGCTATATTCCCGAGCCAGTTTGGTCCCATACGGCTCAGCATCCAAAGAAAGGCATCATGACCCTCGACGGATGGCTCGACACGCAATTGAGCCATATCCCTCACCACATCGAGCAGATTCAAGAAAACCATGTTGCCTGGGCAAAAACGCACCGCCAGCGCAAACCGGCCGTGCGTCTGGTTGCTAGAGCCGCTGGGGAAGAGGTCGCCTTGGCGGGTTTTGGCGCGGCCGTGGAATTTGCCGACTGATACTTCGTCGATAAGAATTCTCATTGCAGCGAGGCGCGCGCCGTTGTTCCATCGTGATTCTTGTGCTTTGTCTCTCTCCGATTTGACGCACTCACGTTAGAATCTGCCTTGCATGGCAGACGCGAACGCCTACGATGTTGCGGGCCCCCCAGACGCTCCTGCAATTGTGTTCGTTCACGGAATGCGCGTGACGCGCAAGATGTGGAAGCCGCAGATGGAGCGCCTGGCCAACTCCTATCGCTTGATCGCACTCGATTTGCCGGGACACGGCGCGCTCAGCAACATTCCGTTTCGCCTGGACGCTGCCGTAGACATAATCGCCGAAGCCATCCATCGCGAAGCGCACAACGCTCGCGCGCTGGTCGTTGGAATTTCACTCGGCGGTTATGTCGCCATGGAATTCGGCGCGCGCTACCCCCAAAAAGCCGCGGGACTCGTCATCGCCAGCGCCACTGTCGAGCCGCGCGGCTGGCACACCCTTCCGTATCACTTGGTCGCCGCAGCGATGAACGAATTGCCCGAACCGACCCTGAATTGGATCAGCCGGACATTTTTTCAACTCGTATATCCGCCGGAAAAAGCCGAGCCGCTGATCGCGCCGGGGTTTTTTATGCGCGGCGGTGCGCAAGGCCTCCTGGAAGTCCTCGGCAAGCAATTCGCTCCGCGGCTCGCCGTCTATCCCGGCGCTGTTCTGTTATTGAACGGCGCGCTCGATCTCGGCTTTCGCATGCACGAACGTAAGTTCCTCGCCGCCGCGCAACACGGCCGCGTGGAAATGATTCCGCGCGCCTTCCACATAGCGAATATCGACCAGCCCGAAGCATTCTCGAATGCCATTCGCCGCTTCGCCGAATCACTTCCCTGGTGAACCATTCCAACCGTTGCCGCCAGACTACGCCGATGGTAGGATTAATCCTTCATGGCCATCGAAAATCATTCCCGCCCGCGAATAGGTGTCCCGTATCGCACACGTAATGAAGAAGTTAAAGGCGTGCGAGAGAAATACAAGAACTACCTGCGAGCGATCGAGCGCGCCAGCGGCACAGCCGTCGAGATTTCCTTGGCGCTGCCTTCCGATGAATTGCGATCCCTTGTCGAAACGCTCGACGCAATCGTGCTTCCCGGCAGCCCCGCCGACGTTAATCCCGCGCTTTACGGCGCGCCGCGCCATCCCGAATCAGCCGCGGCCGACGCGGACCTCGAGCGCACCGATCTTGCCCTGCTGGAGCAGGCTTTTGCAGAGACCAAACCCGTGCTGGCAATTTGCTACGGCATTCAAATTCTCAACGTCTTCCTTGGCGGCAGCTTAGTCCGGGACATCCCGAGCGAATTGCGTACCGCGATTCAGCATTCCCCAGCCAAAAATATTTATCCCGGTGTTAACGAACCTGCGCCCGAGCCGTTCCACGCCGTGCGCCTCGCTCCCGATTCGCGTATCGCGAAAACGTTCGGCGCGCTCGACGCGCGGGTCAATAGCTCACATCACCAGGCCATTCGCGAACCGGGACGCAATCTTCGCGTGGTTGGCCGCGCGCCCGACGGCGTTGTCGAGGCGGTCGAATGGACCGGCGATTCGAATTGGGTCACGGGCGTTCAATGGCATCCCGAACGCATGACGGACGACGCCTTGGCGCAAACGCTTTTTCGAGAATTAATTGCCGCGGCGCGCGGCGCAACCGTTCGCGGCTGAATTTCACGCGCGCAATAATCTGTTAAGCTTCCGGATCCAGGTGCTCTTTCACTTCATCCAGGAGAATTATGATCTCGCTCGCGGGCAAAGCAGCGCTCATCACGGGAGGCTCGCGCGGCATTGGCGCCGCATCCGTCCGCGCGTTCGCGCAGGCCGGCGCCGACGTGGTATTCAACTACAATCGCAGCCGTGAAGCCGCCGCGCAACTCGAACAAGACGCCCGCAAGCACGGCACTCGCGTGGAATCGTTCAGAGCCGATCTCGGCCGCATGGTCGACGCGAAAAAGCTCGTCGAGTTCGCGCGCGACCGCCTGGGCCGCCTGGACATCCTAGTAGCGAATGCGGGCATCTGGAATGTAGAAGATATTCCGATTGATAAAATGTCGGAACGCGAATGGGACGAAATGTTGCGCGTGAATCTAAAGAGCGTCTACGCCGTAATTCATTATGCTGTTCCGCACTTTATGGCCCAGAAGAGCGGCAAAATCATTGCCATCAGTTCCACGGCCGGGCAGCGCGGAGAAGCCTTTCATTCCCACTACGCGGCTTCCAAAGGAGCCATTATCAGTTTCGTCAAGGGACTTGCCACGGAGCTTGGCCGCCACAACATTCTCGTGAATTGCATCGCGCCCGGTTGGGTCAACACAGAAATGTCGCAGCCCGTCTTGAAAACCAAAGCCGGTCACAAATTCGCCACCAGCGCGATCCCTCTGGGCCGTGTGGCTACGGCCGAAGAAATCGCCGGCCCCATTCTCTTCCTGGCATCTGACCTCGCGACGTTCATCAACGGAGAGATCCTGAATGTCAATGGAGGCGCGGTTCTGTGCGGCTGATGCAACGCGCTTCTTCTGCCCTGTTGATTTTCGCGGCGCTCGTTTTCGCCGCATCTGTGCCTCTACGCGCGCAGGACGATCAAGTTTTGTTGCCCGAGCAGAGCGCCGCGAAGGCCAAGCGGCTCATCCAGGAAATGATTCAGGCGCTTGGTGGCAGCGCTTATCTGAATGTAAAGGACTCCACGTGCACGGGCATGCTCGGTTCTTTCGGTCATTCGGGAGCGCTCAGCGGTTACGATAATTTCTGGGACTTCGTCAAATACCCGGACAAAGAGCGCACCGAGTTTTCAAAGAAGCGCAACCAAATTCAAGTCACCAATGGGAAACAGGGCTGGGTGCTCGATCGCGGCGGCGTCAGCGAAGAACCCGCAGACCAGATCGCCGACAATCAACGCGAACAGCAAATCGACCTCGATTACATTCTTCGCTTTCGGCTCAACGAGCCCGGCATGATTTTCCGTTATGATGGTCCCGACATTGTCGATCTGAAGGAAGCCGACTGGGTAGAGGTCGACGATCCTCAAGGCCACGAAATTCGCATCGCCATCGCAAAACTAACGCACTTGCCGATTCGCAAGGAAGTGGCCATGCGCGATCCGGTGACGCATATGCGCACCGACGAAGTCGATTACTACTCGAATTTTCATGCCGTCGATGGCATTACGATGTATTTTCAACAAACGCAGGTCCGCAACGGCCTGAAGGTATTTCAGGTTTTCTACAACGCGGACGGCTGCAAGTTCAATACCGGCCTGCAGGATTCGCTTTTCACGAAGGAATCGCTCGACGAGCGCTGGGCGCAAGTGGATAAGAAGGGGAAGAAGAAGAAAGACGCCAAAGATAACAAGGACGCCAAAGTCAAGGACAATTCTTCCAACTAACGAATTCTTTTCCTCGCCTGCTTCCTTCCCGCTGATTTTCTGTTAGACTCCGCCGCAACTTCACATCCCGGAGGTGTTGCCATGCTTCGTCGCCGTGAATTCATCCAACGCGCCGCGGTCGCCGCCGCCTTTCTGGGCGTTCCGATTGCCGGCGCGGACCAGGCCTTCGCGCAAACGGTGGTCGAGAATCCGCCGCTGCCCTCGCCGGATTTATTCGCCACCGACCCTGCCCGCTACTGGGCCGAGTTGCGCCGCCAGTGGCTCCTCGCCTCCGATCGTGTGGATTTGAATTGCGGCTCGGTCGGCTGCACGCCGTTGCCCGTCTTGCGCGCCATGATTGACCACATTCTCTCCGCCGAAGAGTTTCGCGAACCCGCTTATCCCTGGTTCGGCTATGACGAAAATGAACACCTGCATGCTACGTGCGAAGCCCTCGCCAAATTTGTGAACATCAAAACTGACGAGCTCGCCCTCGTCCGCAACGCCACCGAGGCCAACAACATCATCGCCAATGGCATCGACATGAAGCCCGGAGAACATGTCCTGATGACCGACCAGGAGCATCCTGGGGGCTATTGCCCGTGGGACGTAAAAGTCGCGCGGTACGGAGTGAAAATCAACAAAGTCACGCTGCCCAAGCCGCCCGCTTCGAAAGAAGAAATCGTCGATCTGTTTGAACGCGCCATGACGCCGCAAACGCGCATGATTTTCTTCAGCCACATCACCACAGCCACAGGTGTAGTCTTGCCCGCGAAGGAAATCTGCGCCGTGGCGCGAAAACACGGCGCGCTTTCCGCCGTTGACGGAGCGCACGCCATCGGGCAAATTCCCCTCGACCTGCACGACATGGGCTGCGATTTCTACGGCTCAAGCCCCCACAAATGGCTCCTGGCCCCCAAAGGCACGGGCTTTCTCTACATCCGCGAAGAGCATTTGAAGGATTTGTGGGTGCACACGGCCACTGCGAATTGGAATAATTACGACCTGAAGGCCTATCGCTTTTCCTGGATCGGCACTTCGAACTTATCCGTGATGGTGGGCCTTCACGCGGCCATCGATTTTTTCAACCAGATTGGCCCGCAACGTATCTACGCACGCGAGCACGAACTGGCCACGCAGGTGCGCGACCGCGTGGCGAAATATCCGAACCTGAAAATCGTCAACGCCAGCAGCGATCCGTTTTTTGGCGCAATGGTCTGTTTTGAACCGAACCCTCCGATTCCCCCGGGTTCCACCACTGGTGGCCTGAAGAAAGTCGCCGACGAATGCGCCGCGCGAAATCTCCGCGTCGCCGGCGGCCCCGAGCATTTCCGCATCTCCACGCACATCTTCACCCAGCCGACGGATCTGGATTTGTTTTACGACGCGCTCGAGACGGGCATGCGCACCTGACGCTGCCGGCTAATCAAAATCGTGCCGCGTCGGATGGTCGACAATGATTGCGCGTCCATCGGCGAGCGCCTTTACCGAATGGCGGACACCAGCGGGCACGATGGCCACGATCCCCGCACGGACGATCTGCGCGACGCCGTCGATTGTCACCTCAAGTTCTCCCTCGATCACTTCGTAGACTTCTTCCTCAGGATGGAAATGCTCGTGAATGGACGCGCCGCGAACGAAATCGTAATGCGCGAATGTCATGCTTCCGGAGTGGAAATAGCGTCCATGCCAACCCGGCAAGCGCTCGATGACGCGCAGCTTGCTGACGTCCACGATGGCCATGAAAGCTTCTCCTTCTCCGGCCGCATCCTAGCACAACTGCCCACTTCGACCGCCGAATCGTCCGTGCCTTGAAACTAAGCGAACGGGTTTTCGTCAGCAGTCGGTCCGTAGACGACCGGAACCGGCACATCCAGCAGCCGCAGGTAAACCGACAATTGACCGCGGTGGTGATACAAGTGATTCAGCAAGTTGGTGCGCAGCGCCTTGATGCGCGGCTTTTTGAAGATTTCCTTCCCTTTGAAAACCAACCGCCAGTTTCCTAAAGCCGTTTCGTCGGTCATGTGACTGAGGGACTCCTCGGCCACGAGAACGTTTTTCTCAAAGGTGGAGCGGATCTCTCCCACGCTGTTTGCAGTCGCCGGCGGGACGCTGCCGGCGCTGAACTCGTCGAATTTTACAATTCTCTCGGCCATACCGTGGATGTTGGCGACGTGCATAGCCAACTCGCCGAGCGATCTCGATTTCGGATGCGGTTTCCAACCGAGCTTGTCCGGCGGGATCCTCTCGAGCACGCGCCGCGTCGCCGGCACTTCCTCGCGGAATTCATTCAGGATGGACTCAACCAAGGCTGCCATTTTGCATCTCCTCTCCAAAAGTGATTTTTCGCCTCCTGCTAAATGGTTGCAACGTACTTCGCCCAGGAAATCTGAGCACAATATTATCCGCAACGGGCGCAGAGCATACTGCGCCCCTAAAACAAATCGTTTTTTAGCGGTGCACTTCGGCCCGCGCGCGAATACCGTTGAGAATGTGCGTCCAGCCCGTGCCGATGCGTTGTCGGACGTCATCCGGAACGGCGCCCAGAGCGAAGTGGTGGAACGCGATCAGCGTGCCGCCTTCGGTTTCGCTTAGCCGGTATTGAAGATTGGAGACAACCGCGTAGGACATAAACAGCGGCCCGCAGATCTCGAGGAGCGTCGGGCGTTTGATGGCCTGCACAGTTCCCCAGAAGTGGCCATCGCCGTCGCCCAGATCGCGATACCACCGGCCGCCGGGCCACGCTTCGAGTTTCATCGGCATCGCTTTGCCGTCGGGCGTGTCGGCACCCGGGCCAAGCTGTTCGAGCAACGCAGCGAAACTCGTGTCGAGCGGCGCGTGCACTTGGATCTCTTGCGTCACGTTCAAAATCAGATTCTCGACTGCTTGTGCGGCTGTTGCGGAACTCATGGTTCCTCCTTGTGATGTCATTTGGTTGAATCGGATTTCTGCGTTTTTGCCTCGGCTCGTTCCTTGACGCGAAGCAACTGATGATCCCAGAAGCGTTCGAAGGTTTCGGTCCATTCATGCAACGGCCGGATGGCAGCGGCATTGGTGCGATAAAGGACGCACCGGCCCTCACGACGCGCGCGCACAAGCCCTACGTCGCGCAGCACGCGCAGATGCTTGGAAACCGAGGGCTGCGCCAGTCGCAGCGTCACCACGATGTCGCCAACCGGACGTTCCCGGACCGCCAGATAGCTCAGGATTTCCCGGCGGCGAATCTCGGCGACAGCGTTGAAGACGTCGGAAGTGGTAGTGGCGCGTGGCATGACCGGAGATTACATTCCCATATAGGAATATGTCAAGAACAATTTTCACAGCCCCCAAGACACTAGAAAAGCAAAACCGCCGCGCGCGTGACCGTATTGGGTCAGTTTGAAATCAAGCCGGGTTTGTAGTGCCTTCGCATGGTTTCGACGACCATACCGACCAGCGCATACGTGGCAGCATTCATGAAAAGGACAAAATAGAAACTGAGGGCGTAATGGCCAGCTAGCGCAATGGGACAAGTCAGATAGGCCAGAGTCCTCACAATCCCAAGTGGAGTTGGTGACGTTGCGGAGATGTAGAGGGTCCAAAAAGCCACAACGAGCGCGCCCACACCCGACCAAATCGCGATTCGGAGTTTCATGCCGCTCCTCCTTATTCTCTACGCTCCCATCATCCCCCCGAATCGCTCAAACTCCAAGCTTGACCCACTACCCGCGCGACGCCTCTTTTGGTTGCAAAGCAAGCCTCAGGGTATAATCGCTGGATGCCTATGAAGCACAAAGGTCCACGGATACGCAGCACCACGGTATTGTGCGTGCGCAGGGACGGCCACGTCGTCCTCGCGGGCGACGGCCAGGTCACGCTCGGCGAAGGCGTCGTGAAACACAACGCAAAAAAAATTCGCCGCCTCTTCAGCGACAAGATTCTGGCGGGCTTCGCCGGCAGCACCGCCGACGCGCTTTCGCTTTTCACGCGCTTCGAAAACAAGTTGCAGGAATATCACGGCAACCTCGCGCGCGCCGCGGTCGAACTGTCGAAAGAGTGGCGCACGGATCGCTCTTTGCGCCATCTCGAAGCGCTCCTGATTGTCGCCGACGCCAAATCCACTTTTCTGCTTTCCGGCAATGGCGACGTGATCGAACCCGACGACGGCATCTGCGCGATTGGCTCCGGCGGGCCGTACGCGCTTTCCGCCGCGCGAGCTCTTGCCAAGCACACGAAAATGAACGCGAAGGACATCGCGCAAGAGGCCATGCGCATCGCCAGCGAAATCTGCATCTATACGAACAGCAATTTTTCCATCGAAGAACTATAGGGCGCAGGCAAGCGAGGCTCCGTGAACGACAAGGGTAAGGATGAAAAAAACATGGTGATTTATCTCAACGGCGATTCTCCAGCGGCGGAGCCGGAGCCGATGCCCTCGTTTGACGAGTTGACGCCGCGGGAAATCGTCGTCGAGCTCGACAAATATATTATCGGCCAGACGCCCGCAAAGCGCGCCGTCGCTGTGGCACTCCGCAATCGCGTGCGCCGGCAAAAACTGCCGCCCGAAATGGCCGAAGACGTTCTGCCGAAAAATATTTTGATGATTGGGCCGACCGGCGTGGGCAAAACGGAAATCGCGCGCCGCCTCGCACGCCTCGCGGGTTGCCCGTTCGTAAAAGTGGAAGCCTCGAAATACACGGAAGTCGGTTATGTGGGACGCGACGTGGAATCCATGGTCCGCGATCTGGTCGAAGTCGCCATCGACATGGTGCGCGAGGAAAAGCTCGACGAAGTCGCCGAACGCGCCGAGCAAGCTGCCGAGGAGCGTCTGCTCGATTTGCTTCTGCCCTCTTCGCCGCCGCCGACGACGATTGAAACCACGACTCCTGCTTCCGAAGCACAAGGGAAGGAAATAGCGCAACGCACGCGTGAAAAACTTCGCGTGCAATTGCGCGAAGGCAAACTCGACCAGCGCATGGTCGAAGTGGAAGTTCGCGAGCGCATGATGCCCGCCTTCGAAATCGTTTCCAGCCAGGGCGTCGAGGAAATGGACATCAACGTCAAGGACATGCTCTCTGGGATGTTCGGCCAGCAGAAAAAGAAACGGAAGATGACCGTCGCCGAAGCCTACGACTATCTAATTCAAGAAGAAGAGAACAAGCTTCTCGACATGGAGCAGGTGACACGCATTGCCGTGGATCGCGTGGAGCAGATGGGCATCCTCTTCATAGATGAAGTCGACAAAATCGCCGGACGCGAATCGGGTCACGGCCCGGACGTATCGCGCGAAGGCGTCCAGCGCGACATTCTTCCCATCGTCGAAGGCACCACCGTCAACACGCGCTATGGCATGGTGCGCACGGATCACATTTTGTTCATCGCCGCCGGCGCATTCCACACTACAAAGCCTTCCGATCTGATTCCTGAATTGCAGGGCCGCTTCCCAATTCGCGTCGAGCTGAGTTCGCTCTCCGAGGCCGATTTCGTTCGCATTCTCACTGAGCCCAAGAATGCGCTCATCAAGCAATATATTGCACTGCTTGATACCGAAGGTTTGAAAATGAATTTCAGCGAGGACGGCGTCGCCTCCATCGCGCGATTCGCCGCGCTCGTCAACGAACAGACGGAAAACATTGGCGCGCGCCGCCTGCACACCATTCTTGAAAAGGTTCTTGAGGAGATTTCCTTCGACGCACCGGATATGAAGAAGCGCACCGTCAAAATCGACGCGGCCTTCGTCCAGAAGCAGCTCACCGACGTGGTCAAGGATCAGGACCTGAGCCGCTACATCCTCTGATAGCTTTCGAAAAATAGTTTCCGTGGTCATTTCGAGGAGCGAAGGCAAACTAGGAATCGCTTCCCGCGAATATCGGGCCTTGAGAGTTTGTACACGAACTCTAAACACGCGCTAATGTTTCGAAATGTCAAGCAGCCACGTCGTGACTCAGCGCGAAACATTCCTAGATCTCTGATTTTCACTTTTGTTTGTTTAAATTTCATCACCGCATTGGCGCTTGCCGGATGCGCCGCGCCCGGCCAACCCATCACGCGCCGTCCGCCGGCTCCCACGCCAATCTCAGATCTTTCCGCGCGGCAAGTTGGCAACAGCGTATCTGTCACATTCACACTCCCGAAAGAAACCGTGCAAGGCCGCCCCCTCACGGCTCCGCCGCAAATTGACATCTACCGTCAGTTCGTCCCCGCGCCAGCAGCCGCTCAGCGCGTTCCGCTCGCTCCGCCCAGGCGGCAAATCGTCATGATTCCTTCGCAGACGCTTCAGCAATATCGCGTTGGGCAGTCGTATTCCTTTTCAGACGTGTTTTCGCCCGCCGATCTTTCGGCACACGCGGGGAGCAAAGCTGTTTACATGGTCCGCACCCGCGCCGCGAACCATGATTCCGAGAATTCCAATCTCGTCGCCGTTCCCATCTTCCCCGCGCCGCAGCCAGTTGCAGATTTGCAGGGCCAAGTCACTCGCTCCGCGATTATTCTTTCCTGGACGCCGGCGGCAACTCCACAAGCGGGGGCAACGCTTGGGCCCATCTCACTCCGCTACCTAATCTATCGCGCGTCCAACACAAGTACTGCCACAAGTACTTCGCCCCTGAACGATGTCACCAAGGGAACTTCCGTTCCCGCCGCCTCAATTCCTTTCGAGCGAGTGGCGGAACTTTCCGAGCCGCCATATCGCGACGCCAATTTCACTTTCGGCCAAACTTACGCGTACTACGTAGTCAGTGTGGCGCAATACGGTGCTTCCGCGGTCGAATCCGAGGCTACACCAACCATCGAAATCACGCCGCGCGATACCTTTCCGCCGCCAGCTCCCACCGGACTCGTTGCCGCCGTCGCACCAGCCACCGCGTCCACTCCCGCGCAAGTCGATCTCTCGTGGGACATTAGCCCTGCACCCAACGTCGCGGGATACAATATCTATCGCAGCAGCGCGAATACTGTCTCTCCGAACAGGTGGGACAGGTTGAACAGCAGCCCATTGCTTACGCCCGCTTTTCGTGATATTCCAGCAGTGTCGGGTAAACAGTATTTCTATCAAGTCACGGTGGTTGACACCTTTGGGAACGAAAGCACTCCCAGCGCTTCCGTCAGCGTCAGCCTCCCCGCAATGAGCGAATAGGAGACAGAGAAGTCGTGAATTCGCCAGAGGCCCACAGGTCTCGGATGCGTGTTCTTTACGGCATCGCGCCGCTGCGTATCGGCCTGCTCACGGGCGGCCTGCTCGTGCTGGTGATGCTCGCGTCGCTGTTCGTGGCCAACCGTTTGCCGGCGCTTGAGTCCGCAGCCGCGCTTCGCAACGATATTTGCCGCGCCGTTTTTGGCGCGGTCATGCTGATCCCCATTTTCTTTTTCCTCTCGCATTCCCGGCGCATGTTCGCTTCCGCATTGTTCGGCTGGAGCCTTTTCGCACTCGGCTACGATTTCGCCGGCATGTATTTCTCGAATTTGTTTACCGTTCTCGGCCGCACTCCTTTTGAAGTCCTTGTTCTCGGACTCGTTGTCTACGGCGTCGTCGCCGCGGTTTCCTGGGTTGCCTGGATGGTTCTCGCCGTGTCGCATGAGCCTGCCGTTCCAGCTACGCGCCACATTCACAATCCCCATCATCGATGAAGCTCGGCCGTTTCCAGCTTCTCACGCAAGAGTCCGGTCAAAATAAGGACGTAGCGCGTTACGGCATCTTAGACGGCGATCGCGTCTCCGAAATCTCCGGACCATCTTATTCGCCGCATTCCCCAAAAAAGTCTGGCGCAAGCTGGTCCCTTTCCGACGTGAAACTCCTGCCGCCCTGCGAGCCCAGCAAAATCGTCTGCGTCGGCCGTAATTACACCGAACACGCCGCCGAACTCGGCAACGATCTCCCCAAGGAGCCGCTGATTTTTCTGAAGCCGCCATCCTCCATTCTCGCGCCTGGCGATCCCATCATCCTGACGCCACAGTCCGAGCGCGTTGATTACGAGGGCGAACTGGCCATCGTCATTGGAAAAACTTGCTCGCGCCTGAAAGGCCCCGCGGAAGCAAAGTCTTGCATCCTCGGCTACACCTGCCTCAACGACGTCACTGCACGCGACCTCCAAAAAAGGGACGTGCAGTTTACGCGTGCCAAAGGCTTCGACACTTTCTGTCCCTTCGGCCCTTTCATCGAAACGGAACTCGACCTGTCCGGCACGACCGTGGAAACTTTCCTCAATGGCACGAAGCGGCAGTCGGCACGCATCGCCGAAATGATTTTCTCCGTTGACGTTATCATTCAATGGATCTCGCAAATGATGACGCTTTTGCCCGGCGATGTCATCGCCACAGGAACTCCCTCCGGCGTTGGCCCGCTCGCCGCCGGCGATGTGATCGAAGTGGCGGTCAGCGGCGTCGGTACGTTGCGCAATCCGGTCGCGGCGCCAGGATAAAATGTAATTTCTCGCCGGCCGTGGTGATATCTTTTCCGGTGAATTGCTTTTGCTTCGCGAAATCATAACGATCTTTCGCGGGTATAATTTTCAGGTGCAAGTGTCCGTCGCGGCCGTCGGCATTTCTGGGATACGACATCCAATTCTTGAAGGTGAACATTCTTGAAAATCGTTGCAGCGCACTGGCACGAAGTGGCCCTCGTACTCGCCGCCATCGTGGTGATCGCGGCGCTCGCATATGCGTGGCTGTTTGGCCGCAAAAAAGATTCAAAAGAAGTCGAGCGCGAGCGCCGCTCCTATCTGAATCGCATTGGCCGCATCGTTGACGGCCAAGTCGTAGAGATTGTGGAACGCGCAGCCGAGCAGGACGCCAGCACACGCGCTCATGCGGCGAAATTGAAAGCGATAAACAGAACGATGAATCATCGCTTGCTCCTCTACTCCTACTCCATTTCCGGAGTCACCTATGAAGCGGCGCAGGACATTACCGGCCTCGAAGAACAAGTCTGCCTCGAACGCGTCGTCGCGGGTCAGCCCGTCGGCGTCAAATACGACCCGTCAAATCCCAGCAACTCAATCCTCATTGCCGATGATTGGTCCGGCCTCCGCTGAATCGAATCCTGAAGGATGTGACTCACGACAAGCCTCGCGTTTGCCGCAAGCCTCGTGCGTCGCAGGTTTTCAGGTCAGTGACGCGGCTGATGTCCGAGAGTGGTGAAGGCGGCGGGATTGTCCGGGAGGAAGTAGCCGACGACGATGCCCATGGCAGCGCCGGGAAGGGGCTTGCCGGTGGAATTATTGTACGCGTCGGTGACTTCGACAAGGTCGCCGCGGTGAACCGCGGAGCCGCCGCGATCGGCAAAAAGAACAACGGGAATCGATGAGACGCGGCCGGACGCATCGAGTTTTGGCGCAAGAGTGGCGATGGTTTCATTCGTGGTGGAATCCTTGAGTACGAGCCATTCGCCGTAATCGTGGAGATGGCCGCCGACTCCCAAGAGACGGCCCGAAAAGCGCAGTTTGAATTCGCCTGTCTTGGTGCTTTGTCCCGGGGGAAGATCGTATCCGGAATTGCCACAACCCATCACGTCGAACCAAGCAGGATAGACATCCTTCAGAATAGGTTCCGCGGCCGTAGCTTGGTCGACTACGTAATCGATGCGGACTTCGAAAAACGCATCGGGGTAATTTCTTGCGGTTGAATTGGCGAACATTGTGCTGATGCGAATGCGATCGCCTTTCTTGACACGATAGCCGAAGCCGGGGATGGCGGGCCAATCGTTCATTTCGCTGCCCGCACCGAAGATATGTTCCTCTCTATTGGGGCAGAGGAAATCCGTGCGCTCCGTGTCATAGAAAGCGACGTGGTGCAGGAGTTTGTTTGGGAGCGGATGGCCGTGTGCGTTTGCGAGCCGCGGGTGAAACGCGGTGAGCCAGCCGTCGAACGGGATGCTGAGGAAAAAAACCGGCGGCTGAGCGGCCGCCGTGTGATCTGTGTGAGCAGGCAAACTCACAGGGCCGACACGGACGGTTAATTCGTTCGCAGCAACACTGTTGGATACGCTCAACTTCGCGGTCTCGGATACGAGATGTTGCGCATCCATAGCATGCATCATCCCATGGTGCTTCACTTCCTGCTGGTCCGCCTGCGCGCGACAAGCCGGGCAGACGGAGAGTGCGAGCAAGATTGTGAGCGCTGCGAATTTCATTCCATCGCTCCCCAGGACGGTCAGACGAACGGGCATCATACCGCGAGTGCTGGAATTTTGCAGCGCATGTGCTGAGTTGCTTAAGATACGCAAAGGAGAAGGGGATATCGCCGGATTGTTCCCGAGCGCCTGGGCGTTCCACAGATCATCAGACCGAAAAGCGCTGCGACGTTTCCCTCAGACGTCGATTCAGCGATGTTTGATAAAGGCGCCGGTGTGCAGTTCGGCGATTGCCTGGCGTAGCTGTTCTTGCGTGTTCATCACAATGGGCCCGTACCACGCAACCGGCTCATCGATCGGCTTGCCGGAGACCAGCAGGAAACGGATACCCTTGTCTCCGGCCTGGACGGCAATCTCATCGCCACGGTCGAAGAGTACGAGCGCGTGATTGCTCACGTCGTACACGGGCGCAGCGGCGGGTTCAGCTGCCTGCTCCGTTAGAACCGCGCGCGGTTCCGAAGATTCGCGGAACGTGCCTGAGCCCGCGAACACATAGGCAAAGGCGTTGCGTGTAGTTTCGATTTTGAGCCGCTTCTGCTGGCCGGGCGGAACGGAGATGTCGAGGTAGTTCGGATCGGCGGCCACTCCTTCCACCGGTCCCCTCTTACCCCAGAATTCGCCGCAGATAATACGCGCGCGCGTGCCGTCATCGTCGGTAACCTCGGGGATCGCACTTGCAGGAATGTCCTGATATCGTGGATCGGTCATCTTCAGTGCCGAGGGCAGGTTGGCCCAGAGCTGGAACCCGTGCATACGCCCTCGCGCGTCGCCCTTGGGCATCTCCTGGTGGAGGATTCCGCTGCCAGCGGTCATCCATTGCACGTCGCCCGCGGTCATTTTGCCCTTGTTGCCTAGACTGTCGGCGTGCTCGACTGACCCAGCGAGTACATAGGTAATCGTCTCGATCCCCCGGTGCGGATGCCAGGGAAATCCCGCCAGGTAATCTTCCGGATTTTCATTGCGGAAGTCGTCCAGCAGCAGAAAAGGATCGAAATCTTTGGTTTTACCGAAGCCGAAGGCGCGCTGTAGCTTCACGCCAGCACCCTCAATGGTTGGCTTTGTTTGAAGAACCTGCTTAATCGGTCGGAGTGACATGGGATTCCCTTTCTATGGCCAGCAAGCACGCGGCTTGCGCGTGGATCCGGCGGTTAAGATAAATCAAGCCTTCACGAACTGTACGTCGAACGATATGGTTACCTCGTCACCGACCAGTATGCCACCGGTTTCCAACGCGGCATTCCAGCTCAACCCGAAGTCTTTGCGGTTGATCCTCGTAGTTCCCGATAGGCCCAGGCGGGTATTTCCCCAAGGATCTTTGGTCGGCGAAGTCGGCCCCTCGACCGTAAATACAACGTTGCGGGTGACGCCGTGAATCGTAAGGTCGCCCGCCACGGCCAGCTCTCCGTCGCCAACACGGCTGATGCGCGTGGATTTGAACGTCAGCGTCGGGAATGTCTCCACATCGAAGAAGTCGGCACTCTTGAGATGTGCGTCACGCTGGACATCGCGCGTAGTAATTGACGCCGCCTCGCTCGAAGCTTCGACATGTGAATTGGTTAAATCGGTCGCGTCTAAAGCCAAAACGCCATTGATGCCTGCGAACTGGCCTTTCACGTTAGAGATCATCATGTGCTTCACTTTGAACTCCGCGGCGGAATGAACCGGGTCGATCTTCCAAGTCGTGGTTTCGGTTTGCGGAATTACTTGCGCGCTCATGTCATTACTCCTCTCTGGTTTTGAAACGCCACAATTGCATTAGATGCGTTATACCGATAATCGTTTCAACAGATATTAACTCAAAAAATCAGACCACTTGGCGGCGCGCGGCGCGCAACAGCTCAACCAGGGTCCTCAGGCGCTCCCGCCCCAAGTGCCCTAATTGTCGGTGATGGCCAGCCTGTACTGGCTTGTCGAGCCGGGCGAGCATTTTTAAACCTGTTGGTGTGATACGGGTCATCACGGTCCGACGGTCCCTGGTTTCGCGGCATCGCGAGATCAAACCGCGCTTCTCCAAACGGTCGAGCAATCGAGTGACATCCGGGTCACGCGTAATCATGCGGCTCGCGATTTCGCCGCAGGGCAACCCCTCGGACGCGCCGCGCAGAATTCGGAGCACGTTGTACTGCGTCGCCGACAGGTCTTCAGTCTTCAGTATCTGAATCAGACCGCGGGACAGCATGTCCGTGGTGCGCAGTAGGTACAGGAATACCGATTCCTCTGGAGTGGAGGCGTGTCGCCGCCTATTCTTTGACTGTTCGGCTTCTTTCATCAGTTCATTATATTCGTTATAACGACTATTGTCGAGCAACGAAGCACCCAGCGGGAGATGCGCGAATTGCGCGCGATTTTCGACGCGAGCGGAAATCACTGCGACAAGTTTCGTGAACACCTACGAATGGGGTGGCCTCAAAGGTGACCCGAACCGTTTCATGGAGAAGTATTTCGACGCCTTTGTATATGTTGCGAACTGGGGCACGCGCGAATTCATGCTGCGGGTTCCTGAAAAAGCGTTTGACCGAAGAACAATTGCCGCGCATTGCCGAGGAGACAATCTCCATGCGCGATGGGTAAATTATTTTCTAATTCTCCGCTTTTTCTGCGAACGCGAGAACGGGGATGATTGGGATGATGGCGACGGATGGATGAGTTCATTGATGTCTACGCCGTCTGGTGGGAGCGGAATGGCAAATCCGGATACCCACGAGCTTGCGTCATGGATGGTCTTGGAGTCGATTCACAGAATACCAATAGACGCGCTCGCCGCATTACTACGGGAACTTCCTTGCCTTTGCTGCTTTCCGCACACGACTCAGTCTCTGGGACACGCTCCCCCCGCGCTGTGTCGGCGCACCCATGCGTTATTCGTAGCGCAAGGCAATCATTGGATCCAGGCGCATCGCGCGTCGCGCCGGAATGTACGAAGCCAGCAGCGCCACGGCCGTTAAGAGAAGCGAGACGCTGACGTAGGTCAGCGGGTCTGTCGAGGTGACGCCGACGAGCACGTCACCGAGGGTGCGTGCGAGGGCAAACGCCAATAGTAAGCCGACGAAGACGCCTGCCAAAACGATAACGAATCCCTGGCGCAAAACCATTTTGAGGATATCGCCCGGCTGCGCTCCCAGCGCCATGCGAATGCCGATCTCGTGTGTCCGCTGGCCGGCAGAATACGAGACGACGCCGTAGACCCCAACGACCGCCAACGTCAAGCCGAGAAATCCGAGGGCGCCGGCGAGGACGGCTCCCAATTGGAAGAGCAGAATGCCATTAATCGTGTCGAGCGCGTTGTCCATTGTCTGCACGTCGAACAGCGGCAGCCCCGGAGCCAGCGAAGCGATTTGGCTTTCGACGGTGGAAACCATCGATTCCGGCGACGCAGCTGTGCGCACTTGGACAGTCGCAAACGGAGGAATATTTTGCGTGATGGGTACGTAGAAATAAGGATCAATCGGCCCGGAGATGGAACCAAAGCGGGCATCCTTGGCGATTCCGATGATTTGGAGTTGGACATTCTTGGCGTCGGACGACTTGAACTTGCGCCCGATCGGATCCTGATGGGGCCAGAATTGCTTCGCCATGGCCTCGTTGATGATCGCGACGGCGTGCGAAGTTTTTGTATCTGCGTCGGTGAAGTCGCGGCCTCGGAGGAGCGGAATGTGCATGGTCTGGAAATAATCCGTCGAAACCGCGCTGTTTGTGACCTGTGGAACGGGCTGACCTTTGGGCGTCTGATAGCCGTCGATATCGAGAGCCGCGCTCGAGCTAACGTAACCAAATGGAACCGCAAAGGCGATGCTAGCGGACTGCACGTCGGGCAACGCGCGGATACGATCCAGAACATTCTTGTAGAGTGCGCGCGCCTGGTCATCCTTGTAGCCGAGATTGTTTGGGTCCATGCTGAGATTCAAGAGGTGATGAGGGTCGAAGCCGAGATCGGTCTTCTGAACGGCGCCTAAACTGCGGGTGAAGAGCGCGGCAATGACAAGCAGCGCCAGCGAGCCACTGACTTGCGCAATGACTAGCGCGCTGCGCAACCCCTGCCGCCCAGAGGCGATTCCTCGCCCACCTCCATGGAGGACTTGATTTATGTCGGCGCGAGAGGCGCGCAGAGCCGGAACGATTCCAACGCTGACGCCGGCGAACAGGGCCGTACACAACGAGAACACAAAAACGCGCCAGTCGAAGCCGAAATTGAGATAGGTGGGAATTGTTGTGTTTAGGTTGATGCCAGCTACGGCGCTGCTGGCCCAAACTCCAAGGAGAACTCCTGCGGCACCGCCGAGAAAAGCCAGAAGGATGCTTTCGGTGAGCACCTGGCTGATTAAGCGGCTTCGCGGAGCTCCCAGGGCGGCGCGCATGGCCATCTCGCGCTGGCGAGCCGAAGCCCGAACGAGCAGAATATTTGCCACATTCATGCAGGCCAGCAACAGAACCAAAAGCGTCAGCCCCAGAAAAATCGTCCCGACTTGGCTGATTTGTTGGCCCGATTGCGGGTCGGGACGCGAAAGACGCTCAGGGTACGCACTGAAGCTGACGCCGTCGTCCATGGTCGGATACTGTGCGGAGAGCCGATGGCTGATTACCCCCAATTCCGCCTGAGCTTGCTTCAGGGTCACGCCGGGCCGCAAACGGGCCAACGCGAATGCGGAACTCCTGGCGCGATTGGTCATGAAACCCGGATCGCGACCGGAGACAGCTAGCATCCCGTAAGGTATGTATCCTTGGACGTCAAGGAGAGGGTAAGGGCCGTGAAATCCAGGAGGCGCGACGCCGACAATCGCGAACGGGTGGCCGTTGATCGAGATTTTTTCGTGCAGAACAGCAGGATCGCCGCCGAACCGCGATTGCCAATAGGAATCGCTGAGAACGAGAACTGGATCGGCGTCGGGAACCTGTCCTTCGGAAGGAAGAATGAAGCGTCCCCAATACGGCTTGAGGCCGAGTATCGTGAAAAAATTCCCGGTGACGTAGCCTGTCAAAAGTCGCTCGCCCTTGCCGTTGAATTCAAGGGAGTCGAGTCCAATTTCGTAGGCCAGGACGCTGGAAAAAACATCCGACCCCTGCTTCTGGATGTCCTGAATATCCGGGTATGAGAACTGGTTCTGCAGCGGGCCATTCTTGTGCTCGAAGGCCAGAACAACCAGTTGGCTGGGTTGAGCGACGGGCAGCGGGCGCAGCAGCAGTGAATCCACGATGCTGAAGATGGCGGTGGTGGCGCCGACGCCGAGGGCGAGGGTGAGAATCGCGACGGCGGTGAAGCCGGGGGATTTGCGCAACATGCGCAGCGCGAAGCGAATGTCCTGGAGCAAAGTTTCGAGGAGATGCGTTCCGCGAGCGTCACGGCATTCCTGTTTGTTGTATTCCGTGCCGCCAAATTGCGCGAGGGCTCGGCGACCGGCTTCGGCGGGGTTCATGCCCGCCGTAATGTTGTCGGCGATTTGCTGCTCAACGTGGAAGCGCAATTCGGAGTCGAGCTGCGTTTCGAGTTTGCCTCTGCGAAACAGGCGACGTAGCCAGCGCATGACTGTCTCAACCTATTCGTATCTCAAAGCGACAATGGGATCGACACGCATCGCGCGCCGCGCGGGAATCCAGCAGGCGCCCAGCGCCACGAGAATTAGCAGAGCCGCCGTGGAGAGAAAACTGGCTGGGTCGAACATCCCAATACCAAAGAGTAGCGAGTTCATGCTTTTCGCCAAGAGAACGGAAAGCCCCAGCCCGATGACCACTCCGGCAACGACCATAGCCATTCCGTTCGAGAGAATCAGCCGCAGAACGTTGGCAGGCTGCGCGCCCAGAGCTATGCGGATACCGATTTCATTGGTTCGCTGGTTCACGGAGTAGGACATCACGCCGTATGTACCGATAGCCGCCAGAATCAGCGCCAGCAGGCCAAACGTGCCAAGAAGTTCGGCTCCCATTCGCGGTGCGGTCAGCGATTGATCAAGCGTCTGCTCGATGGTTTCAACATCGAGCAGGGGAACGCTGGGAGCCAGGGAATGCATCATGCTGCGCATAGTCGGAATGAGCTTAACTGGATCGCCCTTAGAGCGGACGAAAAGAAAAACTGACTCCGAATAGTGCTGCTTGAGCGGCCAGTAGATGATGGCCTGCGGCGACTCGCCCAACGAAGCGTACTTCACCGTGTTCACTTCGCCGACTACCGTGACAGTCCAGGTTGTGGTGATGAAATGAAGGTGTTTTCCGATGGGGTCCTGTCCTGGCCAGAACGCGTCGGCTGCGGTTTTGTTCACAATCGCGACCATAGCGCTAGTGTTCTGTCTCTGAAATAACTGGCCACACTATTCTTCTCGTCTCTGGCGACGTCGAGGTTGGGTGCTGCCCGGTTTTATCGACTCTAATTTCGC
>JBAUEX010000286.1:0-2529 GCA_049678845.1 Candidatus Acidiferrales bacterium | reverse complement strand
CTCTAGATCGCCTGCGGATGCCTGGCAAACCGACCAACCGAATAGCATCCATAGTTTCCTTTGGCGTCTTTGTCAACTCTGGGCTTCCTTCTTTGTGCCCGTGCTTCGCCCACGCCTCTTCCATGCGGGCTGACCCGTATTTCGCGCGGCATGCATGGTAAAATCTGAGCATGGCTGCCATGGCTACCTGCGCGCACTCCCGCACGATTCTCATCGCCAAGGATGAGCATGAGGAATATCTCGAATGTCTCGATTGCGGCGAAATCTTCGAAGTTGCGGAACGCGAACCCTCCTCTCCCGGCTTCCATGAAACCCTCTCCGACGCCTAGTCCCCATTTCCCTTCCGGCTGGCCGCAGGGACGCAAATTGTGATATGAACCCGCGGTAATGCATATGTGGACTGCGTGTATCCGGTGAGGAGATGCCGATGCGCAAAATTGAGATAGCCATGCTGGCGATTCTGCTTCTTACCGGTGCGTGCGTCGCGCAGGAGACGGAAACCGAGCGCGAGGCCGCGCCCGCCGTCGTAGGGCAAATTCAACAGCTCGAGCAATCGCTCGACGTGCCCTCAATGGTCGCCAAGCTCACCGCGCCTGACAAAAACCGCGACGAGGTCGTCGCCCGCGTCAAGCAACTGATGCGAACCGATCTTCTGCCCATGTCCGACTGGATCACGGAGCATCCCGAAATCGGTTTCACCGAAACACAAGCCGTCGCCAAGCTAACGGCATACTTGCGAGCCCACGATTTTGATGTCACGCCGGACGTCGCCGGCATGCCCACCGCTTTCGTGGCCAGGTATCGTCGCGGCACGCCCGGTCCAAATCTCGGCGTGATCGTCGAATATGACGCCCTCCGCGGCACGAAAGGCCCATTCCACGGCGATCAGCACAGCGCGCAAGGCCCTGTCGGCCTCGCCGCCGCAATCGCCGTGTCTGAATTTCTCACTCGCAGCCACACGCCCGGCACGGTCACTGTCTACGGCACGCCGGGCGAGGAAATGATGCCTCCCGATGCCAAGACCGTCATGTGGAGCGCCGGCGCCTTCAGGGGCGCGGATGTAATCGTTCGCAGCCATTCCCTGATGGTCACCACGCGGCCCGCCCCCGGATTCGGCACCTGCTGCATGAATATCGACGGCGTGAAGTACACATTCTACGGCGCGCCCGCGCACGAACTCACTGCCTGGAACGGCCGCAACGCCCTGGAAGCGGCCATCAAACTCTTCGACAACATCGACAGCATTCGCGCCAACATGCGTCCCGAGGCGCGCATCGAAGGCGTCATCTCCCAAGGCGGTGCCGCGCCAAACGTCGTGCCGGACAAGACTTCCGCCGATTTTTACATCCGCTATCCCGATTCCGTTTATCTCGATCAAGTCACCGCGTGGGTAAATGACGCCGCGCGTGCCGCCGCTCTGGCCACCGGCACGAAGGTGAAAATCGAGCACTACGGCTCCCAACGGGATGGCATCTCCATCGCCACCCTCGCGGAATTGGATTTCGCCTTTATGAAACAGTTCGGCGCCGCCGGCATCCTTCCCGAACCCGGCAAGCCGGAAGGCTATGAAGAAACCGGCAGCGTCTCCAGCCAAATCCCGGGCATCGAAGTCACCGCGAAATCCTCTACCTTTTCCAATCACACCTACGGCATGCTCGCCGACGCGACCACTTATATCGGCCACTCCGGCTTTATGATCGACGCGGAAACCGAAGCCGCCATCCTCTACGATTTCGCCACCCATCCGGAATTGCGCGACGCGGTGAAAACGGAATTCTCGCGCATCCAATCGCTTTTCGCCGAATACCAACGCGACCTTCAAAAGGCCTACCCGAAGCCCGAAGTCCCGGAGCCGAAATAGCCCGCGGATTGAACGGTGCCGGCAGCAGCGTCACTCCGCAGCTTTTGCCGCGAGCAGGTCCGTCACCGCGAGATTCTGTAGAAGTTCCTGGGACAAGTTGTGCCGCGCGCGCAGATACTCGGCATCGTTATAGGAAATCCACACCTTGCCGTTCGGATCCTCCGCCACCAGCATTTTCAGCGGCAAATCCAGTGCGATGCTCGGTGACGAGATCATCAACGGCGTTCCTGCTCTCGGATTGCCGAAAATCAATAGCTTCGTCGGTCTCATTTTCATTCCTGCCTTCGTCGCTTCGCCGCCGTGATCCACCAGCGCAAAAATCTTCACGTTCTTGGCCTCGAGGAGCTTCTTCAGTTTCTCGATTGTTTCATCGACCGAGTGACGGCTCGGCTGGGTGACGATCCCATTCTCTGCACTTGTCCTCATCGAAAGCCTCCCGGGTCCCGGAAATATTCCTACCTTCGAACCGAAATCAGGTAGATCGCCATTGCCAGCCCGACCGCCGCCATGATCAGCGCCACCGAAATCGCGAGAGTCGATGGCCGCTTCGTTCCTGTCTCTCCGTGGTCGAGCGCTTGCACCAGGCGCAGGTGACGCCACAGGCTGGCCACATCCACAACAACTCCCAGGCCGATCAGCGCCGTCCCAAACCACAGCGATAGCCCGGT
>JBAUEX010000285.1:0-4775 GCA_049678845.1 Candidatus Acidiferrales bacterium | reverse complement strand
CTTCATGAACAGCGCATAGTACGTGTGTAGCGAGAAAAGAAGCTGCGCCGCTTTGATGCCTTTGACGGGTATCTCGTAGGATTCTGCGAGTCGCTTGATCTTTTCCGAGGGTGTGTCAACGTCGTAGCCGCAGACTTCACCAAAGAGGATTTTCCACTGATTGAAGAACACCAAAGCCTTCGGGTGATCGACTGTCAGCAAAGTTTCATACAAGCCCTTGACTGACGAACGGGCGAGAGTCGCATCCGCGCCGAAATCGCGGGCCAGTTCGTCCGCTGTGAACGGCTTGCCTTTTTGGCCGAGATTGAACAAGGCCCAGAGGAAGCGCTCAGCCGAGTGCGGTGTAACCGGCACCGGCTCTTGAACGTGCCACTTGTCGTCGCGGAAACGAATGAAAACGAAGTATCGGCCGTCGAGGCCGACGCCGAAGAGTGAGTTGAGCGGCTGGCGATGTTGGGCGCGCATATCGTCGAACCGGCTCTTAATCTGTTCGACGACTTTTTTTGTACCCGGCGAGTCCAGTGTGGGGCCGAGCTTCGCGCTGGCGCTGCTGGGATTCTTGTATTCGATCAGTACGCGGTCATAAACGCTGTCCACGAAGCCGCTGGCAACGGTGAACTCGTGTTTTCCTTCGAGTCTGATTCCCGCCGCTTATTCAATGAAGCCAAGTTCTCGCTCTGAAGCGATGCGGATTTCTTCTTCTTTGGTAGCGCGCGCAGCAGCGGCCGTAATCTGCTCTGCATATACCTTGGCGCGGGTGCTGATGAGATCGTCGAGTTTTGTTTGGGTTGCCACTCATTCCTTCCGATGGTTAGATTGTGGAATGGCGTGAGTGTAGCACCGCTGGGCGCGTGACGGCTCGCTCCATGTTTCTCCGCAATTCCCGCACGCAAGTCGCCTCTGATCACGGCACCCGAGGACATTCAGTGAACGCTCGCCGAGTGCGAACTGTGCGGCCGTGGCCCCTTTATTCTTCCTGAGCACGGGTGATCGGTCGCGGAAACACCAGGCCACGCCGTCGACTCGCCTCAACTTGAGGTGTTTCTCGTCGCGAGAACGGTTCTGTCGAAAAACTAAACTAAAGTCCGTCAAAAAAATCTGTGCGCAGGACATCCCACGCGCTCGCCCTTACCCGGGGCGCCCGTTAGCCCCACCGGAGGACCCAAACGACCGTGGGCGATCACCACCCGTGCAGCAGAGTCGCTGTCACCCGCAGACGCCTCGCATTCGTGCGGAAATGGTTCGGGAAAACAATTGAAGCGCCAATGTCCAGTTGGCGAGAACATCGTCGTCATCATCCTTGCCGCCGCTACCAGCTGATCGCTCGTGACAGTCTTATTCAAATAGAACTGGTTGAGAGGATATATCTACTGGCTCCAGAAAATTACTGAGGCCGACACCCACGAGGCGGAATCTTTGCTCGGGGCGCAGGCCGACACGTTCGCGGAGCGCCAGGGCAATATTTGTCAGCTCCTCGCACGAAGAAGGCGGAGAGCCGGGAGTGCAACTCCGCGTGAGAATTTTGAAATCGCGGGTCTTCAGTTTGAGCACCACCGTGCGCGCGATGCGCGATTCCTGGCGCGATGCGCTCCATGTCTTTTCCGCGAGGCGCCGGATCATCGGCTCCATCTCGGTCAGCGGAACATCTTGTTCGAATGTGTCTTCCGCCGATATGGATTGTGTTGACCTGTCCGGGATGACTTCATTGTTGTCGATGCCCCGCGCTAATTCGTGAAGACGGACGCCATAGCGACCGAAGCAAAGGTCGAGCGTTAATAAGTCCAACGCTCGCAAGTCCGAGTCCAATTCCGAGCGGATCTGTTCGCGAATGATGCGTGCGATTTGTGTAGCCGTTGGCAGTCCGGTCTTGTTTTCCGAAACATCGAGATACGCTTCGTCAAGGGATAATGGTTCGATCAGATCTGTGTGTCGCTTGAAGATTTCGCGTATCTGATGCGAGACCGCCCGGTAGCATGGAAAATCTGGGGCCAGGAACACGGCGCTGGCACAAAGGTGTTCCGCTCGGAACTGCGGGAATTGCGGACCGCACGCCAAATCTTCTTGCTTCATAAGAAGCGGCGCAGACGACGGATCGGCTGCCGCGCCAGGCAACGACGACGGACTTCCCGCGCAATTGCGGGGTCTTCCCGCTGCTCCACCGACGCATAAAACGCGCCCATATCGATGTGAACGATTTTGCGTAGTCGCACGCGGTAACCATCTTATTCCTCAGTTCCGCGGAAGGCCGAGTGCCATTCCGCTCTTCGAACGGTGCAAGAAGGATTCCGACGGTACGAGCACCCACTTTTGCTTCTTTAGAATTAGGTTCGAAGCTGGCCCGTAGTTTCGGGAGGAGGTCGCTCGCGAGGCTCTACAAATTCTTCATCGACGTGGGTGTGCTCCTGCGCCCGCTGGGAAACGTCATCTACGTTATGCCTGCCTAGCGGTTTCACTTGCTGAGTTAATTTTCGTCGCGACCGAATCGTCGAATCGCTGGCACTCTGTCAGTGTTGATCTGAAATGGGCTGTTCGGAAGAAGTAGGTCTTGCTGTTGTACGCCAGTGTTGTTAATGTCAACACAACCGATCGGAATTGAAGATCTGGTTTTTATTCCAGGCCGGTTTCTCAGGAGTCTTCGCGATGCTCCCGCCCTTCAAACACCTTGTCGTACTCATGATGGAAAATCGCTCGTTTGACCATCTTTTGGGGTTTTTGCCGGGAGTTGATGGTCTCAAAGGAGGCGAAACAAACCCGGTCGGTCCGGAAGGGCCGCTCGTCAAGGTCAGTCAAAATGCTCGTACCGTACACGACCTCATACCCGACCCCGGACACGACTTTGTCAATGTGAACGTGCAGATCTTTGGGAATAGTACCGGCACCGATAATGGCCAACCTAAGATGCAGGGCTTCGTGCAGGACTATGCGCTCGTCAGTAATGACTCGATACAGGGCGCCAACATTATGAAGTGCTTTACCCCTGGGACCGTTCCCGTGCTTTCCGCCCTCGCAAAGGCATATGCCGTTTCCGACAGCTGGTTCTCGTCCGTGCCCGGCCCAACGATTCCGAATCGTCTTTTCGCTCACGGCGCCACGTCGGGTGGCTCGCTGACACAAGATGTCATCGTGGCTCCCGCCACACTTCACACCATCTTTGAAGCCATGGATGAACCCGGCAATCCATTTACGTATCGGATTTACTCCAACGGTTCATCGGTTCTGATGGCAAATCTCTACCTCATTCAGCGTCAGAGCGCCTTTCATCCTTACAGTGATTTTGCCGACGATTGCGCTAGGGGAGACCTGCCTGCCTATACCTTCATCGAGCCGTCGTATGACGATAATCCTGCGGCGGGCACCTACGCCACCAGCCAGCATCCGGATTTTCCGGTCGATGAGGGCGAAGGGCTAATTGCGGATGTCTACAACGCGCTCACCGGGAGCCCGGGTTGGACGGACACGCTTCTACTTATCGTCTACGACGAGCATGGCGGAATCTTTGACCATGTGCCGCCCCCGAATGTCGCGCCCAACGCTGCTAATGCAAACCTTCCCGATGTGAATCACTCGACGAACCCGCCCTTCGACTTCGGTCGGCTTGGGGTGCGCGTACCCGCAGTTTTTGTATCACCGCGGATCTCTGCCAACCGCGTTATCAATGGTCAGAACTTCGAGCACTCGTCGATTGTGGCTACAGTGCGGAAGCTATTCTGCACGAATAAGACTCCCTTCAACTGGCGGGAAGCACAGGCACCAACTTTTGATGGAGTTCTGGACCTCAACGTGGCCCGGCCAGATATTCGATTGCCTCTGCCTTTTGTTTCGGCGGCGCCGTCAGCAGCGGAGATCGACACAGCCCATGACTTCATTGCGGCCGGTGGTGTAAGCGCGGCGGCCGCGGGGGCCGGCGCACACTCCACGGTCATTCAAGCGACAGCGTTGCCCAAGCAACCGCCCACCGTGCGCAAGCCGACGGATCTCATGATGCTCATGGCGGGTGCAATGGAATATTCCATGAACAGGTTGGGGATCAAGCCTCCAACGAGCCTGAAGCAGGTCTACACCGCACAGGACGCAGTCAACTACCTTGACAAGGCCGCGGAGCTTTTGCAGCTAGGGTGACAAGACATGGCATTCCGTTTCAGACCGTTGCTGATACGCTCCTTCGTCCTCCCGCTGGCCGCACTGTGCCTTCTCTATACCAACACAGCGTCCGCGCAGACCATGAAATACTCCTGCCCGCATTTCTTTGCGGATATTCATCAAAGTCTCGATTGCATCGAGGCTCTATTTTCGGAGACTCCGGCACACCTGACCTTTTCCAGCGTTCCACCGGGGAACGGAATGGCTTTGGGCGGGGTGCTGGAAGATAAGATTCACTATGTCTCGCCTTTTGCGGCTACTCCGGACCCGGATCTTCGCGCTGGTTCTTTTCAGCTGGAGCCTGATTTTGAAGCAGGCTACAAGTCTCTAGTTCATCTCTATGTCACCGTCGCCGGTTCTACGAACGGGTCATGGTTTGCCTCCGGGGGTCTAGATTGGCTCCCGCCACTCCACTATATTGCTGGCAGCAGATTTGTGGGGCCTGTGAGACCAAATGGCTCCCGCGCCACCAAATCTTGTCATCGTCTTGGTCCTCTCTGCACGCAAAGCGTATTCGGACTCAGCTTGGCTGGGACGCATCGGAGTGTCCAGACGGTTTCCTTCTATGGCCTGGGCCCTGGTTCCGCCAACATCAAGTACACCTACTCCTTCAACGAAACCTACGGGGGCGTTAC
>JBAUEX010000284.1:0-9705 GCA_049678845.1 Candidatus Acidiferrales bacterium | reverse complement strand
GAACCAAAGGACTCGTGCGTCGATTCCCACTTCACTTGCCCCCGGCAGAGTGGCGGGCAGTGCGGCGAGTGCGGCTTGCGTTCCAACACTGGCCAGCGCAAGTCCAAGCGCACCGCCCAGAACCGCGAGCAGCACGCTCTCGGTGAGCATCTGCCGAACCAGTCGTCCGGCGCTTGCGCCAAGAGTCGAGCGCACCGCGATTTCCCGTTGGCGGCCCGTCCCGCGAGCGAGCAACAGATTGGCGATGTTCACGCAGGCTATCAGCAGCACCAGTCCGACCGCGCCGAGCAGCAGCAATAGAAACGCGCGCACTTTGCCGACGAGCCTTTCCTTCAACGGAGTCAGTGTGGCTCCCGTTCCCTTATCGTCGCCGGGATAGGTTTGCGCAAGATACGTGGTCACTTCCTGCATATCCGCGCGCGCTTGCTCGATCGTGACACCCGGTTTCAGGCGCGCGATGCCGTGGATGCCCAACCCTGCGGCGCGGACGTTGAGAGCGGGATTACCAAATTCCCCCAGCGGAGCGTAAATATTGACGGAATGGAAATAGCGCATCGGTAAGTCGAGGTGGCCGGGAAACACGCCCACGATCGTGTAGCCCCTGCCGTCCAGCGTGATGCCTCTGCCGATCACATCGGGCGCCGAACCGAATTTCTTTCGCCACAGGTCCGTGCTGATTGCTACAACGTTCGACGCCCCGATTTCGTCTTCGGCCGGAGTGAACCAACGGCCCAGGACCGGCTTGATGCCAAGCATGGGGAAGAAGCCCGACGTGACCACGACAGCGTCCAACTCGTCCGCGGCACCCATGCCCGTCAGCAGGTATCCGGTGGATCGCGAAACGGCGAAAAACGAAAACGAGTGATTTAGCCGGTGCCAATCGAGGAAATTGGGATATGAAATCGAGCCGTCGGGAAAATTCGGCTTGCTCGCATCTACGGATACTAGGCGATTCGGCTCGGGAAAGGGCAGCGGATTGAGAAGTACGCCGTTTACAATCGAGAACAGCGCCGTGTTCGCCCCAATGCCGAGCGCGAGCGTCAGCACAGCGATTCCTGTAAAGCCGGGGGAGTTGCGCAACGTACGAGCGCCGTAGCGCAAATCTTGCTGGAGTTGTTCGAGCCAGCGCCAGCCCCATTGGTCGCGCGTCGTTTCGTGAATCAATGTCGCATTCCCCAATTCCCTTCGCGCCGATTGCGGCGCGCGACTCGCGTCCTCGCCGCGCTCGATGCGCTCCTGCGCAGCCATTTTCAGATCTCCGTCGAGTTCCTCTTTCAGTTCTTCCCGTTTCCGCCGCCAGAAAAGGCTCATGACCATTCCTCCAAACCAGCTAAAGCAACAACCACAGGCTTGAGCCTGTGCCACGGTGCGGGCGGGGTAAACCCGCTTCTACTCCGATCCAGCTATTCGTAGCGCAGCGCCACCATTGGATCCACGCGCATCGCCCGCCGCGCCGGAATGCAGCAAGCGGCCAGCGCGGTCAGCGCCAGCAGGATAATCACCGCCGCGAACGTGCCCAGATCAGTCGCGCTGACGCCGAACAGCAACTTGGCCATCAGCCGCGTGAGCGCGAACGAAACAACAAGCCCCACGGCGAGCGCGACCGCAAGCAATTTCATTCCCTGAATCACAATCATTTGCAGGACGTCGCGCGGCTGCGCGCCCAGCGCCATGCGCACGCCAATTTCGTGCTGCCGCGAATTCACGTTGAACGACAGCAGCCCGTAGATTCCGATAATCGCCAGCGCGAGAGCAAGCGCCGCAAAAAGTGTGAACAAAAATGAATTGAAGCGCCGCGGTGCGACAGAGCGCGCCAGCAAATCGTCCATGGGCGCGACGTTATACATCGCGACGTTTTTGTCCAGCGAAGCGACCTCAGCGCGCACGGCTGGAATGAGGCTCGCGGAATTCGTGGCTGAGCGCACAACAAAATTTATGTACGAAAACCCGCTGGTCGGGCCCATCAGCGTGTACATCTCGGGAGGGCTGGCGGCGTCCTGCCCAAAACTCTTGATGTTCCCGACGACGCCGACGATTTCTCTCGAGCTGTTGTTATAGGGATTGATGATTTGCTGGCCGACGGGCGCCGTGCCGGGCCAAAACTGCGCCGCCATCGCTTGATTGATGACCACGACGCGCGACGGATTCGCCATGTCGCCCGCACCGAATTCGCGTCCGCGCAGCAGTGACGCCCCAATCGCCTGAAAATAATTCGCGGAAATGCCGCGCCATTCAGCGGTGGGAATTTGCGACGAATCGCGATAAGTTCGCCCCGCGATTTTGAATCCGTCCCAGTTCATTTCGCCGCTCAAGGGAAGCGTGGTCGTGGCCGCTGCGGATTCCACTCCGGGAAGCGATTGCAGCTTATCGAGCAGCCTGGCGAGGAACGGGCCGGATTGTTTCCCTCCAGTGTACTGCGCGCCGGGAAGCGCGACCTTGAAAGTCAGCAAATGCTCCGGCTGAAAACCGAGGTCGACGCGATTCAATTGCTGAAAACTGCTGACGAGCAGTCCTGCGCCACAAAGCAGCGGCAGAGTAAGTGCGACTTCCGCGATCACCAGAGCGTTGCGCAAGCGCTGGCTTGGCGCGCCGATGGCGCCGCTACGCTGTCCTTCGGCCAGACTTTCGCGAAGATTTGCGTCGGAAATCTGCAGCGCGGGCGCGAAGCCTACCAGCATCGTGGTTGCCAACGCCGCCATGATGACAAACGCGAGCACCGGCGCGTTCAGCTGAAACGCTTCCATTCGCGGAATGCGGCCAGCGCTCAAAAACAAAATCGCTCGCAGCGCCCAACTGGCCAGCAAAATTGCGGCCAGCGCGCTGGCCGAGGCCAGCACAAAACTTTCCGTGAACGCCTGACGCATCAGCCGCGCGCGCCCGCCGCCGAGCGCCGCGCGAATCGCAAATTCCGATTTGCGAGCAATGGCGCGCCCGAGAATGAGGTTCGCGGCATTGGCGCACGCAATCAGCAGGATGAGGCTGACCGCGCCAAACAAAATGAGCAGCGAAGCGCGCACGTTGCCCACATAAACATCGGCGAGAGAACGCGCGCGCACGCGCCATTCCGCGTCCGTCGCCGGATAAGTTTTCGCCAGGCGCGCTTGAAGTGCATCCATCTGCAAACGCGCTTGCGAAATATCCACGCCCAGCCGCATCCGCGCGAGTATGCGAAACGGATGCGAGATGCGGCTGCTCGCTTCGCGTGCGCTCATCGACCCGATTGGCATCCAGACGTCGTAGTCTTGCGGGAAGTCGAAGCCCGCAGGCATCACGCCCACCAGAACGAAATTTTCTCCGTCGACCAGAAAAGATTTCCCGATGGCGCGCGGGTCCGCGCCAAACGAAGCGCGCCACAAACGGTCGCTTGCCAGAAAAACGTTGGCGCTGCCGGGAGTTTCCTCGGCCGCAACGAAGCCCCGCCCAAGAGCCGGTTGCACGCCGAGAATCGAAAAGAAATTGTTGGTGACAATCGTGTAGCGCACGCGCTCCGCAGAAGCCGCGCCGCCAAGAACCAGATCATCCGACGCGCCAGTCTGCCAATATGCGGCCGTCTCGCTGAACGCAGTCGTTTGCGCTTTCCAATCGCGATACGCGGGGTAAGGAACGCCCATCGTTTCCACGCTGCCCAGATGGTATTCCGTGAGCAGTACCAGGCGGCTCGGATTCTTGTACGGCAGCGGGCGCAAGAGAACTGCGTCCACGATGCTGAAGATCGCGGTATTCGCGCCGATTCCGAGGGCCAGAGTAAGCACCACGACGGCGGTGAATCCCGGCGATTTGCGGAGCATGCGTAGCGCGTGACGCAAGTCCTGGAACAGAGTTTCCAGCCAGCGCCAGCCCCACTGGTCGCGCGTCACTTCCCTGACTAAGCCGGCATTGCCAAACTCGCGCCGCGCCGATTGCTCCGCTTGCTGTGAGGCTTCGCCGCGCTCTTCGCGCTCGCGCGCCGCCATCCGCAGATGACTCTCGATCTCCTCGCCGAGTTCTTCCTGCCTTGCGCGGCGCCAGAACGGAAATCTCATGCTTCGTGCTCCTTCGCCGGATTCAGAATGCCCGCAATAGCCCCGGATAGCTGCTCCCAGCGCGAACGTTCCGAGAGCAATTGCTTCTTCCCTGCCGCGGTCAGCCGGTAGACGCGGACGCGTTGCTTGTTCTCCGAAACTTTCCAGGCTGCGCCAATCCATTTCTGGCGTTCCAAGCGGTGCAATGCCGGATAGAGCGAGCCGGTATCCACCCGCAACGCCTCGCCCGAACGCGCGCGAATCGCCTGGGTGATTCCGTATCCGTGCTGCGCTCCCCATTGCAGCGTTTGCAAAATCAACAGGTCGAGCGTCCCTTGCAACAGTTCAATTCGATTCTGGTAGCGGCTCTTCATCGATTCTCCCCAGGGAGTAGTATGTCCACATCCATGCATGTAGACGGTCTACGCCCACGGAGGTGAGCAAGTTTCGTGCCGACAGTTCCGTCACGCTAACTTTTTGGATCGATGGATTTTAGGGATCGACGGGAATCGGGTCAGGCTATGACGGCCGCCCGCTCGCGGGACGCCGTGTCGCGGAATCGGACACCTTTCGTCCTAGCCGCTCCCTTCGTCTTCGCAAACTTACGCGTCATCGCGTAAACTGAACGCCGGTCGCGAATGCCTGCTTCGCTCAACGACGCTCTTCTGCGGATTCTCGCGTGTCCCCACGACCACACCAAACTCCGCCTCGAAAGCGACGCTCTGGTCTGCGAACGCGCGCATCAGTTCCCTTTCGAAGATGGCATTCCGATTTTCGCCGAGAATCCCCGCCGCGAGCCTGTTCCTCTCAACATGGGCCCGTGTCCCGATCCCAGCGACGGCACGTCCGCTGCAGCGCCGGGCGAGCCAATCGATCCGTTTGTGAACGACTGGATCGTGAATACGAACGGAAATCTCTACTGGCGCGCGCGCGGCAGGCTTCCCCGCTATCCGATTCCAGACTGGCCATTCGGCGACGGCAAAGGCCGGCTCATCGTCGATATTGGTTGCAGTTGGGGACGTTGGAGCATCGCCGCCGCGCGCGCGGGCTTCGCATCAGTCGGCGCGGACGTGCACGTTGACGCGCTGGCCGCCGCTGCGCGTGTTTCGCGACAGCTTGGCGTGCGCGCGGATTTCATTTGCTGCGACGCGGAGCGTTTGCCATTCCAATCCGGCAGCATCGATTGCGTTTTCTCCTACAGCGTGCTGCAGCACCTCGACAAATCGAAGGTGCGCGGAATTTTCAAGGAGATTTCGCGTGTCTTGCAGCCCGGCGGAGTCTGTCTGGTCCAGCTTCCCAACGCTTTCGGCCTGCTCAGTATTGCGCAGCAATTCCGACGTGGTTTCCGGGAGGCACGAACAGGCACTTTTGAAATGCGCTACTGGACGCACGCAAAAATTCGCGATGCGTTGCTGCAAGCTGGCTTTTCGAAAATCACAATTCACACCGACGGTTTCTTTTCTCAAAATCCGCAGCTCACGGATCTCGACCTTCTTTCGCCTGGGGGAAGATTGCTCGTTCGCGCCTCTTCAGCGGGCCGCCGAGCCGCGAATGCCCTTCCCATCCTCACGCGCGTCGCCGACAGCCTGTGGATGGAGGCGCGGACTTCCGCGTCCCGCGGCCAATACAGCCGCGCGCGGCTTCCATAAGATGATGGGGAATTTGCGTCCGCGCAAAAAACGCAAGGCGAAGACGCAAAGCAGATCCCTGCCTGCGGCAGGCAGGCCTCGCCGCCGTTCGCCAAAAACGGGCGATCCTTCCTGCGTCAGGCCAAGCCCGGTTCGGGATGACAACGAAGAGGCAAAATAGCTTAGCGACGGACTCTAGGATCCTTTCGGGTACCAGTCGATTAGCCGCACCTCGATGCCCGTGCCTTCCAGATCCCTCTTAAAAATCGTGATATCCGAGCCGCGGTAATGATACGGAATGGCGATCTTCGGATGGAATTCCTTCACCGCGTCGGCGGCCTCGTCCGGCGTCATCGTGTACGGCAGATTCATGCATACAAACGCGACGTCGATGTTCTTGAGCGCGCGCATTTCCGGAATGCCTTCCGTATCGCCGGAAAAATAAAAGCGCTTGCCTCCGTAGGTAAGCACGTAGCCATTGCCGCGTCCTTTTGGATGATAGAGCTGTCCCGGCGCGCGTTCGTGCTTGATGTTGTACATGGGAATCGCTTCGATCTTCCAGCCGTTCCAATTCTTGCTTTCTCCATTGGAAATAGGACTTGCGCTCGTCACCGTGGCAACAACTGCGGGCGGCGCAAAAATCTCCGTTCCGGACTTGCTGACGGCGGCAATCGAATTCCGATCCATGTGGTCGGCATGAATATCCGTGATCAGAATCAGGTCGGCGTGCGGCAACCCGTCGAAATTCGCGGGTTTCGCCGGATCCAGATAAATGACTTTCCCGCCCGCTTCAATCATCAAGCTCGCGTGGTAAATAGGCGTGATCTTCACAGGCCCCGCTGAAGTCTCGAACGTCTGCACGGGCCGGGCCGTCTGCGCCTGCGCGCGGATGCCGAGAACACCCCAAGTTGCCGCAGAAATAACGCCAATCATGAGAAGTCTAATCGTCATATTCGTCCGCCTTTTGCGAAACTGGCGCGATGCTAGCATGACCGGTCGCCGCGCCGCAATCCGCGCTGCCACGGATTGGATGGCTTACACTACGTTCATATGCGGTGGCGCCCGGCAGTAACGATATAAACGCGATCCGCCAAAGTTAGTACGAAGGTAACGTTGTCGCCGTCGCTTTCCTGAGTGACAGTGCGGTTTGGAGGATTCATGAGAACACTTTCATTTGTCTTCGCTGCGCTGCTCATCAGCACTGGCGCGTGGGCGCAGCAGTCCCAAAGCTCATCGACGATGCAGATGCAGTGCCGCACGCTTACCACCGGTCAGAACAACTTCCTGCAGCCCAATGAAATCATGATCGACGGCAAGGCTTGCCACGCGGCGGCCGCAAGCCCGTCAGAGAATACTGCGCAAGCTGCGACAGCGCAAACCACTCAACCCAGCGCCACTCCGCCGGTACCTGCTGGCGTCAACAACGCTGTCGCTCCGGCGGCAATGCCCGCTGCCAGCACCAGCATCGTTCCCGGATCCACCGTATACATTGCGCCAATGAATGGATTCGAAAACTACTTGGCCGCGGCCATCGAGAAAAAGAAGGTTCCGCTCGTTGCAGTCGCGAATGAGAGTCAGGCAACATACGTGATCAAGGGAACCTCCGAAGAGAAAAAGGCAGGATGGGCAAAGATCGCGTTTTCAGGGCAAATTCACTCCGACGATGCGGCCAGCGTGCAAATGATTAATCGACAGACTGGAGCGATCGTCTTTGCTTATGCGGTCAACAAAAAAAATACTTGGCACGGCCAGCAGACCACCGCCGAAGCATGTGCCAAACACTTGAAGGATCAAATCGAAAAAAAATAGCATCGCAAACCTTCTCTTACCGTTCGGCGCAGTCGGCGCGCAGTGTGCCGGCTGTGCCCGACATAAGCGTCTCGACACAAACCCCGCACTTCCTGCCAAGATTTCGTCTGGCACGTTAAAAATCTTCCGAATCTTCCGAATCTCATGCGGTATTTTTGAATCCGCGGTAAGATACCGCGTTTCTAAACCAGCACTTCGAGGACCTATGCGCCGAATTGTTGCCAGCTCTTCGCTGCTCGCCATTCTTTCCTTTGCCGTGCTCTTCACCACAGCAGCGACCAAATCCCCGCGCGAATCCGCGCGCAAGAATGCCAAAGCGAGCGCGTTCGCGAAATATGGCAACGCTGACTCGATCACCGAAAACGAAATGAAGATTTACGATTATTTCCTCGCCTCCGATCAGCTCGAAGGACGCAACCTCCCCTCGCGCGGCTACGACACCGCGGCGCTCTACGTCGCCAGTCACTTGGCGGAATGGGGTCTGAAACCGGGAGGCAGCACCACTGACACGAACGGCCCGTTGCAGCCGTACTTCATGCCTTTTGCTCTGGTCACCCGCGAAGTCGTGGCGGAAGAATCCAAAGCTTCGCTAACTGGACCCGCGCCGTTCGCTCGCCCCGGTGAACCTGCGGAGCGCCGCACCGTTGACTTCGAATATGGCAAGGACTGGACCGTCCCGCCCGTTGGCGGCTTCCGCGGATTGCCTCCCGCCGAATCATTCGACGTGAGCGGCGATTTGATTTTCGCCGGCAACGGCTACGTGATTAGCAAATCCAATACGAATCCCTACCAGGGCCTCGACGTTCACGGCAAGATCATCGTCGTCGCCGGACTTCCTCCCGCTCTCGCACGTGAACAAGCAGCCGCTGCGGCCCGGCGCGGCGCTCCTGGCCCGAATCCGCTCGGCGAGGAGTGCACCGACTACCTGACTCCCGAAGAATACGCGGCGAAAAACGGCGCTGTCGCGGTGCTTCGCATCGCAGATTTTCAACAACTCTCTGCCATGGTCAATCCCAATGGCGGACGCGGACCTTCCCTCAACGGGCCCGCTTACCAGGTCACAAAATTCCAGGAGCAGCCTACCTGTCCCGCTGCTCCTTCGATTCTCGCCGGTGTCGAAATGACGAATGCGATTTTCCAGGGCGAGAAATTAAATGCGCCCGAGGCTTTCTACGCCGCGGGCACGAACGCGCCACATGATTCCTTTGAGCTGAAGGCCGACAAGAAACTCACCCTGCACGCCGCCATTCGCAGCGAAGAAGGCCATGGCGAAAACGTTGTTGGAATTCTCGAAGGCAGCGATCCCGTATTAAAAAATGAGTACGTCGTCATCAGCGCCCACCTGGACCACATCGGCCTGAGCGCGCCGCTGCCCAACGGCCACAACGTCAACAACGGCGCCGATGACGATGGCTCCGGCTCCACGGGTCTGCTCGCCATCGCTCGGGAATATGCCGAAGGCGCCGCCAAAGGCATTCGTCCCAAGCGCACCATCATCTTTTTGTGGAATGGCGGCGAGGAAAAAGGTCTGTGGGGCTCGCGCTACTTCAACGAATTCCCTCCCGTCGACCTCACCAAAGTCGTTGCCGACCTCAACATGGACATGATCGGCCGCACCAAATCGCCAAATTCCGTCGATCCCAATCCGACTCACTTTCTCGTGAATCCCGGCGAAGTCCTCGTCGTCGGCCCCAATATCAGCAGCGACGATTTGGAAAAGACCATCGAGTCGGTCAACGATAATTTTGAAAAACTAAAGCTGAATCATTTCTACGACGCGACCGCTCCCGACGCCACGCACGATAACCTCGGCCCCAAGCCGAACGGCCAGCGCATCTTCTACCGCAGCGATCATTACAACTTCGCCAAGATGGGCATCCCCATCGCATTTTTCACCGTCGGGCTGCACGTGGATTATCACCGCCCCACCGATACTCCGGAGAAAATCGACTACAAGGAAATTCAAGTCGTCTCGAGAACAGTCGCTGGAGTCGCCTGGGTGCTCGCCAATCAGCCTGGCCGTCCGCATCTGAACGCGGGTTTGCCCGCGCAACTGGTGAAAGACATGAAGACCGCGCAAACCGATGGTTGGGGCAAAGTAACGTCCGTGCTGCCCCCGCTGCCCGGCGAGCCTTTCTAGGCTATACTGCGGAATCCGTGCGGAAGTGGCGGAACTGGCAGACGCGCAGGACTTAGGATCCTGTGGCCGAGAGGCCGTGGGGGTTCAACTCCCTCCTTCCGCACCAGAGATTCCCTCACTGTTCTGA
>JBAUEX010000283.1:0-9980 GCA_049678845.1 Candidatus Acidiferrales bacterium | reverse complement strand
ATGTAGTGGAGCGCACGCCCGTAGCGTTTTTGCGTGAAGGCGCGAATTTGTTTCTCGTGGATGGCCAAGGTCAAATTCTCGATCGCCCTCTCGAAGGCGATTTTCATTTTCCCGTCGTCACCGGAATTTCGGCGGTCATGCCTCGCGAAGAACGCGCGCAGCGCATGAAGATGATGGTGGATTTTCTGGGGGGCATCCAGCAGGTGCGCGCTGGAGCGCAGGAATCCGTCAGCGAAATCGATCTCTCGGATGCGAATGATTTGCAGGCGACGCTCGCCGGCCTGCAGGGGGCCCCTGACGCAGTGCTCGTGCATTTCGGAAATAGCGGGTTTCACGAAAAATTTCAAGTTTTGCTGAACAACATCGGCCAGTGGGAAGCAGCGGCGGGCCGCGTGGCGTCGGTCGATTTGCGTTTCGAGCATGAAGTCGTGGTGAACCCGGAAACTTCATCATCATCATCGGCGCCGAGCTGGCCCGTTGCCGCGAAACCCGTCGCCGTGAAGGCGGTCGCCACGAAACCCATCGCGAGTACAAGATTGGCGGGGGACACAAGGCCAAAACTGAAACCTGTCGCGCAGCGGCCGGTCACACGTGCGCGGCGGCGGCCTGCGATCCATGCGAAATCGCATCGGCCTGAGAAACGACGCGCGACGCGCTGAAACTGTAGCGCGCGACGAAAAGGATTAAGGGAGCAGCCGTTTGGGGAAAAAGGATCGCTACGTCGTCGGGCTCGACATCGGCAGCACAAAAACCTGCGCGTTGGTTGGCGAAATTGAGGAAGATGGCGGCGCCGTGAAATTCGCGGCGCTGGGCGCGGCGGAATCGAAGGGTTGGCGCAAGGGCCAGATTGTGAGTCTCGAGCTTGCGGTCAGTTCCATCCGGCGCGCGGTCGAGGAAGCGGAGAACATTGTGGGCGTTCCGGTCGAATCGGCGCTGGTGGGAATCGCTGGCGGGCACGTGCGGGGCGTGAACAGCCGCGGCGGGATCACGCTGGGCCAGCGTCCGCGCGAAATTCATCGCGACGATGTGCGCCGCGCCGTCGAAGCGGCGAAGAACGTGAGCTTGCCGGAAGATCGTGAAGTTCTGCACGTGTTGCCGCAGGAATTTTTCGTTGATGCGCAGGACAACATTCGCGACGCCATCGGAATGGTGGGTCAGCGCCTCGAAGCCAACGTGCACATCGTCACCGCTTCGGCAACAGCAACGCAAAATGTGGTCAACGCCGTGAATAAATCCGGCGTGATTGTCAGCGACACGGTTCTCGAGCCGCTCGCTTCCGCCGAGGCGTGTTTGACGCAGGACGAGCGCGAGCTCGGTTGCTGCCTGCTCGATATTGGCGGCGGCACCACGGAGTTGATTGTGTTTTCTGGCGGTGTGGTGCGGCACACGGCCGCGATCGCCATCGGCGGAGACCATTTCACAAATGATCTTGCCGTCGGATTGCGCACGCCGATTCCCGAGGCGGAAAGCGCCAAACGCGAACACGCCTGTGCGTGGCGTGAAATTATGGGCGCTGATACGCCGATCGAAATCGGCAGCGTCGGAGATCGCCCGCCGCGTACCGTGTTTGCGCGAAACCTGTGCGAGATTGTCGAGCCGCGCGCGCAGGAACTTTTAACCATGGTGCGCGAGGATTTGCGCCGTGCTGGACTTGATTCGCAGATTCCCGCCGGAATTGTTCTCACCGGCGGAGGCGCGCGCCTGCGCGGACTCATCGAGCTCGCGGAGAAAATGTTTTCGCTACCGGTGCGATTGGCCGCGCCGCGCGGCTTGAGCGACATCACGGAAGGAGTTTCTCAGCCCGAGTACTCGGCTGCCGTCGGCCTGGTGCTCTATGGAGCTCGTGCGCGGCGTCATGCGGCGCAGCGTTCCAGCGGTTGGACGGAGAAGTTGAAAGGACTTTTTGCGGGGAATTAATCAGGACGATTTCAGCGGGGGAATTTCAGGGGAGGCAGCATGACGCCAAGAGAATCAGCACTTCGAGTCTCGTTCAGTGAAGAGCCACAAAACGGCGCAAAGATTAAAGTGATCGGCGTCGGCGGCGGCGGTTGCAACGCCGTGAACCGCATGATTCGCGCCAAGGTGGAAGGCGTGGAATTCGTTGCGGCGAATACGGATTTGCAGGCGCTTAAAATGTCGCAAGCGCCGCTCAAACTTCAGCTCGGCACAAAATTAACCAAAGGATTGGGCGCGGGGGCGAATCCGGAGATGGGGCGCAAGGCGGCGCTCGAAGACACGGACAAAATTCTCGAAGCGCTCGACGGCGCGGACATGGTGTTCGTCACGTCGGGGCTCGGTGGAGGCACCGGCAGCGGAGCCGCGCCCGTGGTCGCGAATCTTGCCAGCGAACTCGGCGCGCTGACCGTCGCGGTGGTGACGAAGCCGTTCGCCTTCGAGGGCAAGCGCCGTTTGCAGCAGGCGGAGCAAGCCTTGGGAGAATTGATCGGCTGCGTCGACACGGTCATCGTGATTCCCAACGAGCGCCTGATGGAATGCGTCGAGCATGGCACGAGTTTCTTCGAGGCGTTCCGCATCGCGGACGATATTTTGCGGCAGGCGGTGCAGGGCATCAGCGACATCATCACGATTCCCGGAATCATCAATCGCGACTTCGCCGACGTGAGGACGATCATGTCCGGCCAGGGATACGCGGTGATGGGCACGGCCGTTGCAACGGGCTCGAACCGCGCCATCGACGCGGCGAATCGCGCAATAAACAGCCCGCTGCTCGAGGACAACTGCATCCAAGGCGCGCAGGGAATCCTGATCAACGTCACTGGATCTTCTACACTCAGCCTGCACGAAGTTCACGAAGCGTCGTCGGTGATCCAAAAAGCCGCGCACGAAAACGCGAATATTATTTTCGGCGCGGTGCAGGATGATGCAATGAAGGAGTCGGTGAAAATCACGGTGATTGCCGCCGGATTCCGCGAGGTCGCAAACAAGAAGACGCACTCGCGTCCATCGTATTTGCCAAAGACGTGGAAAGCAGAGCGCGCGCCAGAGCCGCAGCCGGATGTGGTGGCGCAAGTGTCGCGCAACGTGACGGACGTGATTCAGGAAGTCGCGGCGGACGATTTGGACGTGCCGACGTTCCTGAGACGCCAGGCCGCGAAAGCCTAACGCGTTCAAACGTTGATCCTGAAGTAATGGTCGGGGCGCACGACGACGCGCTCCGGCATCCCTTCGTTCGTTTGATTCTCCGATGTGCCGAGGTGTGACGTGACTGCTGCCGTGCGAGTCCGCCGCGAAATTATTTCTCGCATTCGTGAAGAAGCTCGCAAGACGCCCGAGCAGGAATGTTGCGGGCTGCTGGCGGGACGCGATGGAATCATCGCGCGCGTCTTGCCGGCGCGAAATGCGCTCGAGAGCGCGACGGCGTTCGAAATCGCGCCGGCGGAATTATTCCAGCTGATGCGACAGATCCGCGGAGAGGATATGGAGATACTGGGAATTTATCATTCGCATCCGCGCGGAGAGAATCGGCCGTCGCCGCGCGACATCGCGAGCGCTTTCTATTCCGAGGCGGCGTATTTTATTGTTTCGCCGCTCGCGGATGCGACGCAGCCCGTGCGCGCTTTTTCGATTCGCGACGGCGCAGTCGCGGAATTGCAAATCGAAACTGCGTAGCCGAAAGTTCCCAGTCACGCGCCAAGGCCGACCTCAGCGGCTGAAGCCGCGTTACTCCTGTGCCGCCGAGGGCACGGCTGCCGTGCCCTGACGCAAACGCGTTCGGCAGGATCCGGTCATTCCCCACGGCATTGATGGTGATGGTTCAGGCATTTGTGCCGGCGGAGTGAATGTGCTGGGCGGCGTCGGCCTCGGCGAGACGGCGCGCGTAGAGAGGGAAGCGCGCAGCGAGCGAGGCGACTTCGGCGCGAACGCGCGCTTCAATTGCAGACGGGGCGATTTTAGATGCGCTGGGCGCTGCACCTTTAGACGCGCTTGCGGCGACGATTTCAGGGGCGATTGACGGGCCACCTTCGGACACCATATTCAGGCCGGCCGCCGAAGCGTCGACGGGGATTTTTGCCGGCGCTGCCGCGGTGCTGACCTGCTCGATCACGTCCGTCAAAACCCCGGAAATCCATCGCGCGATTTGTTGCATTTCTTTTTCGCGCATGCCGCGCGTGGTTACCGCGGGAGTGCCGATACGGATTCCGCCCGCTTTCATCGGCGGCTGCGTGTCAAACGGGACCGCATTCTTATTGACGGTCATGCCGGCGCGTTCGAGCGCAAGTTCCGCGTCGCGGCCCGTCACGCCTCGCGATTGCAGATCGACAAGGAAAAGATGCGTGTCGGTGCCCCCGGTGACGATGCGAAATCCAGCAGCGGCAATTCCCGCGGCGAGGGCGCGCGCGTTCGTGACAACTTGCTCTTGATATTCGCGGAATCCAGCCTCCGCCGCTTCCTTCAAGCAAACGGCTTTCGCGGCGATGATGTGTTCCAGCGGGCCGCCTTGGAGGCCGGGAAACGTGAGCTTGTCGAGCTCCTTGGCGAATTTTTCGCGGCACAGCACCAAGCCTCCGCGCGGGCCGCGCAAAGTCTTGTGCGTAGTGGTGGAAACAAAATCGGCGTGTGGCACGGGGCTGGGATGAATTCCGGCGGCGACAAGCCCGGCGATGTGCGCCATGTCGACGAAAAATAATGCGTTGACGCCGCGCGCGATTTCGGCGAGACGCGCGAAATCGATGATGCGCGCATAGGCGCTGGCGCCGGCGACAATCATTTTCGGATGATGCTCGCGCGCAAGCCGTTCCACTTCATCGTAGTCGATCGTTTCAGTGTCCTTGGTGACGCCATAGGGAACGAATTTGTACGTGCGGCCGGAGAAATTCAGCGGATGCCCATGCGTCAAGTGGCCGCCATGCGCGAGATTCATTCCGAGGACCGTGTCGCCCGGCTGCAGCGCGGCCATGTAAACGGAAATATTGGCCTGCGTGCCGGAGTGCGCCTGCACATTAGCGTGCTCGGCGCCAAATAATGTTTTCGCGCGCTCGATGGCCAGCCGCTCGACCTTATCGACATTTTCGCAGCCGCCGTAATAGCGCTTGCCCGGATAGCCTTCTGCATATTTATTGCTGAAAACAGAGCCCATCGCTTCCATCACTGCTTCGGAAATAAAATTTTCCGAGGCGATCAGTTCGAGCCCAGTCGCCTGACGGCGGACTTCGTCGCGCAGCGCGTCAGCGACTTCGGGATCAACCTCGGCGAGTGGTCGACTCATGCGGCGAAGCTCTGGAGTTTCCGGTGTCATTGCGTCGTTACCTCATTTTGAAGCCGCGATTGCGCCCTGATTGTGGAGATTTGCTTCGAAATTGTGAGTCGAATGCCGCGCAAATGAAAGCGCGTATTTGTACCGATTGGAATACACGCCGGTCGTTTGTTTTGTGTAAGTTAAGCCGAATTCTAGTAATTCGTTGTACCGATTAGAAGTCCACGAAATTGGCCACTGATTTGGATGGGGAATATGGCGATTTGCCCGGAGACCGATACGCTGCGCTGCTGCTTGCATAACTGCTCGCCTCTGATTGAGCCTAGCATAAAAGAGGGAATTTTTCAGAGGCGGTGGCTGCAAGAAATACAGTGAAGAGTGGCTAGTGCCTCAAGCATCTTACTCCGCGACGTTCCAGACGTACAAGAAAGTGCCGTCAGAGGCGGTCGCGACCTTGCGCCCGGCTTTTCGCGTCGCGCGATTCAGGGCGGAGCGTACTTTTTCCTTGCCGTCCGCCAGTTCAGACAACGGCACCTTGAGCGCGGAGCCGTCATTGAGCTGATCGAGGTCCTTGAGAATTATGGAGACGATGTGCTTGTGCCTCCCATTTCGCCCCTGGGGAACATCCGTTTGCCCCAAGGTCTTGAAATGCATCGGCAGCACTTTTCGAGAACTGGTTCCCATACTGCCCCCCGCTCGAAAGAAATTAAACTAACCTCACGTAGCACTATCGTATCCAACCGTAGCGATATCGTCAAGCAAAAAAGCGATCGCGGAAGTGAGCCGGGCGCGGCGCTGTGTTTCCGCTAAATCAGGCAGCCCAGCCGCAGATTGACGACAGATTGGGCTCTTAAAGATATGACCCGTATGAATTCAAAGTTGCTAGGTTGTACGTAGCTAAGAGGAGGAATTCCCGTGAAAGTTTTGAAAACGCATTTTGAGCAAGTTCCCGTGGAGACAGTCAAGGAACTTGCCGAGCCTGCAATCGTTGAGAAGGAAATAACGGACAAAGCCGTCGCAGAAGTTGAGGCACAGATCTTGAAGAAGGAAAAACGATGACTGCTACGTTCGACATTTTCGAAGTGGAACCCGGCGGCGGCGTGATGTGGCGAGGAAGTGCCGCCGCGTTCGAAGAAGCCATGGCGTTCGTCGAAAAACTGGGGACGCCAAGGAGCAGGGACTACATTATCTTCAGCCTTAAGACGGGGAAGAAAGTGGTGATCAAACCGGATGGCTCGACCACAGAACAAGAGACGAACCGGCGTTAGGCATAACGGATTTCTTGAACGACACTTCTGTTTCGGGACCCAGTCTTTGAGATCGCCTCAGCCTGCGGATGAGCGCCGCATTATCTTCTTCTGACAAAGGCCAAGGCCGCGCTCCTTGCGGCAACAGAGCTGGCAGAGTTTAGCACTCCACCAGGAGATCACCTGAAAGCTTGACTTTCTTTCGCCGTGCAGCCATCTTTATTGGCTTTACTCGACGGGAAGTTTTGGTCAGCCGGGCGAACGGCGAGGACGATGAACGTTCGGGTTTGCTTCCACGATAAATGCTTTGACGGCGCCGCTTCGGCGGCGATTTTTTCGCGATTCTACCGCGAGCGCATCCATCCGGATGCGCAGTTCCATTACACGGGGATGACGCACAAAGCGTCGCGGCCCTTCGAAGACGGGACGTTTGACGGCGACGAAAACGCGATCGTGGATTTCAAGTTTTCGAGTTTGCCGAAGCTGACCTGGTGGTTCGATCATCACCAGAGCGCTTTTCTTACGCCGGAAGATGCGGCGATTTTCCGCCGAGATCACTCCGGGAAGAAATTTTACGATCCCACGTATAAATCCTGCACGAAATTCCTGGCCACGGTGGCGAGCGAGAAATTCGGATTCGATGCGCGGCCGCTCGAGGAATTGATTCGCTGGGGCGACATTATTGATGGAGCGCAGTTCGAGTCGTCGGACGCGGCAGTGGCGATGCGCGAGCCGGCGATGCAACTTGCGCTGGTAATTGAGGCGGCTCCGGAAGAGGATTTGGTGCCGCGGTTGATTCCGGAAATGGCGACGCGGTCGCTGGCGGAAATGGTGAAGCTGCCGATGGTAGCGAGGCATTTGGGGCCGTTGCTCGAGCGGCACCGCAAGTCGATCGGGATTCTAAAGGATCGCGCGGAGGCTCGCGACGGCGTCATTTATTTCGACGTAAGCGATTTTGACCTGGAAGGCTATAATAAATTTGTTCCCTACTTTTTGTTTCCTAATTTTTTGTACACGGTGGGCGTGAGCGCTTCGCCAACGCGCGCCAAAGTGTCGGTGGGAACAAATCCGTGGAAAGAGGTCGGGGCGGATGTGAATCTGGCTTCGCTTTGCGAAAAATATGGCGGCGGCGGCCACGCGCGAGTGGCGGCGATTTCGCTGGCGCCGGAAGATTTGCCGCGGGCGCGCCAAGTGGCGCAGGAAATCGCCGAAACGCTGCGCCGAGCGAACCGCTCGGCCAGCGAAAAGAAATAGAGCTTCCGTGATAGAATTTCAGTTCGCAGTACGCTTGCGCAAGTGCCTGGCAGTTCTGCCGGGCGTTCCCTGTGGGCCGCTAGCTCAATGGTAGAGCAGCTGACTCTTAATCAGCGGGTTGGAGGTTCGAGTCCTCCGCGGCTCACCACTTCTTCTCCGTAAGCAAAAGCAACACAATCAGTTGACCCTGCCGGGCTCTTTCGAGTCCGGGCTGAAGTTGGGAACATCTGGGAACAAAACCCCCGCGACTCGCTCGACCGCACGCCGTTGCGAGTCCGGGATTGCATGCATGTAGGTGTTGAGCGTCGTTTCCAGGTCTGAGTGGCCGAGGATCGCTTGAGCAGTCTTCACCGATTCGCCCACTTCACCGAGCAGCGTCGCGTTGATATGCCGGAAGGAATGCCAGGAAATCCTGGGCAACCCGATGCGGTCGCACGTTGGTGCGAGCACGCGGTTGTAAAGATTCTTTGGACTGAGTGGCGTTCCCTTCGTGGTGCAAAAGACGAGGTCTTCCAGTGCCGTCCTTTCGCACCCGAGTTTGTGTGCTGCAAGAGCATCCTTCAATGAAGTGCTCATCGGAATTACGCGCCGACTGCTTCTGGTCTTCGGCGTCCCGAATTGTCCATTGGAGAATGTCTCTGCAACTTCTATGGTGTTTCGCAAAAAATCAACCCGCTTCCACCGGAGCGCCAGAATCTCTCCGATCCTCAGGCCCGTGAGCACGGCTACTCGTACGATTACCTGACACGGGCCGGTAAGGTTGATCAGAAGCGTTTGGACCTGTGTAAGCGACAAGAGCTTCCGTTCCTGTTTGGGTTCTCGCTCGCCGATTTGAATCGCCCTTGCGGGGTTGATTTCAAGGTAGCCATGCTCCACCGCCGCTTGCAGCACCTTAGCTAACGTGGTGCGGATGCCGTGGATAGTGGAGCTTGCGTACCCCTTGCGTTTGCGTTCAAGCAGGAATTGCTGAACGATCGGACGATTCAAATCGCACAACCGATATTGTCCCAAAGCAGGAAGCACATGCTTGTCGAGTTGGAAGTTGTAGTAATTGGCGCTGCCTGGTTTTAGAGCAAGCAAAACACCGGCCTGCCAATGCTCTCTCGCAAACTTTTCGAGAGTCATCATAGGCCGAGCACGATGCCGTCCCTGGTTGATTTCGCTGACTCGCTTCTGGAGAAGCGAGCGGGCTTCACGCCGCGAGAGTTCGCTTATAGAACCGAGTACTACGGTGCGCTGTGTGCGGTCGAGCGTTCCGTCTTCTCGGATCACGTCTTCCCTCCAGCGTGCCACCCAGACCTTGGTGCGTTTGCCTCTGACAAACAAACTGCCATCTTGATAACGCGGGCGTGCCATAACGTCCTTTCCGTTGGCTCGTCCGCATTTCCTTGCGTCGTTTCTCAGTGTAGCCCGCATGTCAAGCAGCATGCGGGTCTCGCCGTTGGGATTCGACCCACGTCAACACTTCTTCCTGACGGAAGCGCCAGTATTTCCCGAGGCGGTAGCCCGGCAAGCGATTTAGGGTTCGTTGGCGTGTGCGTCCGTAAATCCAAGAGATGGGGACTTGTAATAGCTGCGCGACTTCACTGACTGTCAAGAAGCGAAACTCACAGCCGGTGCTCCCCGCTGTGGCCGCGTGCAGTGGCGCGGCATGCAAAGGAGATTGCAGTTCCTTCATACGGGAGTTCAGTTCGACCTGTTCTGGGCCTTGTGGGGTTACTTTAGGAAGTGCATTTTCTGAGTTTGCATCTGCTGCAAGGCACAAGCCATTCTGCCGCGAATGCGGCGCTGGGTTCTTGCGCGCTCCGAATTGGGTTTGGCGGGGCATTAAGATTTTCTGGTCGTCTCCATGATGAAATTATTTTCGGATTGCATCTCGTTATCAATCTGAGGTTGTTTTCCAAGCCATGCTTTGAAGTCGCGGTCTTTGTCGAAGATGCGATTGAGCGCTTCAGTCACAACGTATGAAGGTGTGGCTTCAAGGAATTCAGCATAGCGTTGCAATTTGAATTTGAACTCTGTCGAAACGCGGAGTTGCAAGGATTCATTCTTGGATTGTTTTGGTGGCGCTTTCAGGATGGGCACAACTGTTTCTCCTCTCTTCAGTGCGATTTGTATTGCGAAGTGCATTACAAACTGTTGCTCCGACTTTCGCACGCGGCCAGGACACGAGCGGCGATTTGGAGGGGAAAGAGGCGGGAGTGACCCCCGAAGCCCGAAGGGACCGGGCCGCGATTTTGCGGCACCGTGGGGTCGCTCCCGCC
>JBAUEX010000282.1:0-14233 GCA_049678845.1 Candidatus Acidiferrales bacterium | reverse complement strand
CTCCCGCACATTACGCGTACATTTTAGATGATGGGATACGCGGACGCAGCAATTCGTTCGCGCGTTTGAATTTCGGGAAGAGGCAAGACTTTCAGGAACGGATGAAACAAAGACACCCCCGCCGTTTAGAGGGTAGGTATCGTGGGAGTCGGCGGAGTGTGTGGGGGAAGGAAACCGGCCCAGCCCTCAATCCCCTAAAGGGATCCTCGGTTTGTCTTCCCCCGACACCCCCATGTATCGCACGCCGCAAGCCATTCTTAAATCGTTCCATCTAAATAGCTTAAGAAATCCACAGCCACGTAAAAATCTCCACATCGCGTAATTTCTCCCCGCGAACTGTGCCACTCTGCGAGGAAATCCCATCCACTACTCATATCGTAGCGCCTCCATCGGATCCACCCGCATCGCCCGTCGCGCGGGAACGTAGCAAGCGAGAAGCCCAACCAACGTCAACAGAATTGCGACGCCAGCAAATGTCAACGGATCGCTCGGGCTGACGCCGTAAAGCAGCGTGGCCATCAGGCGCGTCAGGAGCAGCGCAGCGGCAACTCCGATGCCAACGCCAATCAAAGCGAGGCGCGCGCCATGGCCCAACACGAGCCGCACAACGTCATTGCGTTGCGCTCCCAAGGCCATGCGAATGCCGATTTCATTGGTGCGCTGCGACACCGCGTAGGACATCACGCCGTAAACACCAATCGAAGCAAGGATCAACGCGAGCGCCGCGAACACGGCCAGTAGGAACATGGTGAAGCGGGAGCGCGCGACGGAATTGGAGATAAGCTGATCCATGCTGGCGATATTGGCGATGGGCTCGTCCTTGTCTATTCCGGCGACGATTGCGCGGATAGTGGGCACAATGGACAGCGGTGGGGTCTGCGTGCGCACGAGGATGGTCATCTCCGAATAGGCAAGCTCTGGATAAGGCCAGTAGACCGTGGGCCAAGGCTGGGCACTGAGGTCGGCGCCGTGAACGTCCCCGACGACGCCAACGATTTCGCTAGGAACGTTCTGGGGTCCCTTCATGTAGATGATGACTTTCTGGCCGATGGACTTGGTGCGCGGAAAATTCGCATCCGCGAACGCTTTGTTGATGATGACGACGTGTTTTTCAGCGGCGAACTCAGCGGGCTGAAAGTCGCGCCCCTGTACCAGGGGAATGACCATGGTCGGGAAATAGTCGGGGCCGACAACACGCACAGCGGCAACAGGAAGCTGCGCAGCGGGCAAATTTTCCTGGCCGGGCAGCGCCACGCCGGTGGCGACGCCTTCGCCGGAGAAAAGCGAAAAGGGCGGCAGATTTTCGTCGCTGACGGAACGCACGCCGGGAATTTGACGCAACTTGCCGAACAATGTGTTGAAGAAAGCCATGCGCGCCGGGTCGTCTTTATATTGCCTGGTGGGGAGCGAGAGCTTGAAAGTGAGCAGATGCCCGGCGTCGAATCCAGGGTTCACGCGAATCAGGCGGATGAAACTCTGGATGAGAAGGCCGGAGCCGGTGAGCAAAATGAGAGCAAGCGCAATTTCTCCGACGACGAAAACGCTGCGAATGGCGCGGCTCTGGCGGCTGGCGGAAGCTCCGCGGCTGCTCTCCTGGAGCGAGGAAGCGATTTGGGAATGCGCGGTGATATAGGAAGGCAGAAAACCGAAGAGGCATGCGGCAAGCACAGTGACACCAGCGGCAAAGACGAGAACTCGTGGATCGACGGAAACACTGGAAAGATCTAGCAGGTTTCGCGGGCTGGCTTGAAGCAATACGTTGGTGCCCCATAGCGCGAGAAGAATTCCCATACCTCCACCGGCAAAGGACAACAAAACACTTTCGGTGAGCAACTGGCGCGCGATGCGCCAGCGGCTCGCGCCGAGTGCCGTGCGAACCGCTAATTCGCGCGTGCGGCCAGCGGCCCGGGAGAGTTGCAAGCTGGCGACATTGGCACAAGCGATGAACAGAACAAATCCGACGGCGCCAAAGAGAATCAGCAAAGCGGGACGGATGGAGCCGGAGATTTCGTCACGAATGGGAGACAGTACGACGCCCCATTTTTCGTCATAGGAGGGGAACTTTTGCGCCAGACTGGCGGCGAGAACGTCCATTTGCGCTTGCGCCTGGGAGATGCTGATGCCGGACTTGAGGCGGGCAACGACGGTGAGAAAGCGGCCGACCTGGTTTCGCTGATAAAGGCTCGGCGGAAACACGAACGGTGTCCAGAGCTGTGGCCGGGAGCCGGTGAGAGAGCCTTGGGCGATGAAAGAATCGAAGTCCGGCGACGCGACGCCAAAAATGACGCACTTCGTGCCATTGAGCTCGAGGGTTTTACCCACGACAGCGGGGTCGCCGCCGAACTGTTCTTTCCACAACGCGTCGCTGAGCACGACAACGTCATCATTCCCCTTCACACCGTTGGCAGCGGTAAAGCCGTGACCGAGTTCAAATTTTGCACCGAGAAGACCGAAGAAATTGGCGGAAACGCCCTCTTCGTCTACTTGCTCGGGCCGGGCCGCGCCGGTCAGATTGGAATCTTCATCGACAAGATAGGCCATATCTTCGAAGACCTGGTTCTGCGCCTGCCAGTCGAGGAAGTTACGAGCTGCGACGACGTTGTGGTTGAACTCTTTACCCGCAGAGTGTTCCCACACAACGACGAGGCGGCTGGAGTCCGCGTATGGAAGCGGCTTGAGTAGCACGGCGTCGACGACGGAAAAGATGGCAGTATTCGCGCCAATCCCCAGCGCCAAAGTGAGAATCGCAATCACGGTGAACCCCGGAGACTTGCGCAGCACGCGCACGCCGTAACGCAAATCCTGCCACAGCGTCTCGAGGAAGCCGATGCTGTTCATCTGATATATCTCCTCGCGGATGCGCGTCGCATTCCCCAGCTTGATGTGCGCCGCACGGCGCGCTTCTTCCCGCGTCATCCCTCGCGCTACATTCTCCTCGGTCTCCGTCTCCACATACGACGCAAGCTCCCGCGCCCGCTCCTCATCCCATTTTCCCCGCCGAAAAAATCGCCGCCAGCTCATCGCTTGCCTCGCGACTCCGTCAAACGCTACTCCGTCGCCGTACCCGCCGCGCGTCCCAGCACCAAATTCACCGCGCGCACCAGTTCTTCCCAGCGGCTCGTTTGCGCCCGCAATTGTTTTCGTCCCGCGGGCGTCAACCGGTAATACCTCGCCTTGCGATTGTTCTCCGAAGTTCCCCAGAAAGATGCGATCCAGCCGCGATCCTCCAGCCGGTGCAGCGCAGGATAGAGCGAGCCGTGCTCGACCTGTAGAACATCTTCTGAGCGATGCTCGATGACGTGCGCGATGGTGTGCCCGTGCGCCGCACCCAGCGCCAGCGTTTGCAGAATCAGCACGTCCAGCGTCCCCTGAAGTATTTCTCCTTGTAGTGCAGCAGCTCCTCGTTTCGGCATGGCCCGTTATACTCCCATAGATAATCTACCACAAGAGGATTTTCGTCCTTGCCGTGCGGCCCTGAGCAGCAAAATCACGTTTGCCGGTCGATCCCGGCCTCAGAAGGTAATCTATCGAATCCATAAGGAAGCTGGTATCGCTGGCCATGTGTGGGACGCCGAAGAAATCGTGGCCCTCATGGACGATCGACGCTAGAATCTGGCAATCCCGGAGGCAAACATGAGTCGCATCCAGTGGCGTTCGGTTTTGATCGTGGCGCTTCGTCTGGTTATTACCTTGTTGTTTGTTCCGGCGATCCTCGTCAAACTCAGAAACCCAGGCGCGTGGGCGCATTTGTTTACGACGTGGGGTTACCCACCTTGGGGTCCACTGGTGATTAGCACTATCGAAATTATTGGACTCGCAGCGCTGTGGATTCCGGCCGTCGCTACATGGGCCAGCGCTGCCCTAATGATCACCACGGCGGGTGCGACTGGCACGTGGCTGATTCACGGTCCCAGACTCACAGCAGCCTATCCGGGGACCATTCTCGTGCTCGTCGGAGTGCTTACGTGGCTGCAGCAGGCAAGGGGCGAGACGCAATTCACGCGCTAGGCACGGGGCGCCTCTGTCAAACTGACCCTCTACCCGCGCGTAACCACCTTGACCCCTTCACGCCCGCCTTGCTATGTTGGTAGGTTACCTTGGGCGTATTCTCCGCGCTGTGCGGCGGCCGCGCCTGGGGGGACCGTCTTTCGACATGGCTCTCAAACAAATCGTCATTCGCGGTGCGCGCCAGCACAATCTCAAAAACATCAATCTCGAGATCCCGCGCAACTCGCTCACTGTCGTCACCGGGCTCTCCGGCTCGGGCAAGTCCTCGCTCGCGTTTGACACGCTCTACGCCGAGGGCCAGCGCCGCTATGTCGAATCGCTTTCCGCCTACGCGCGCCAGTTCCTCGACCAGATGGAGCGCCCCGAAGTCGATTCCATCGAAGGCCTTTCGCCCTCCATCGCCATCGAGCAGAAAACTACCACGCGCTCTCCGCGCTCCACCGTCGGCACCATCACGGAAATTTACGATTACCTGCGCGTCATTTACAGCTCCATCGGCATGCCGCATTGTCCCAATTGCGGCAAGCCCATCGCGCGCCAGTCCACCGAGCAAATCGTCCAATCCGTCCTCGCGCTGCGTCCCGACGAACGCATCATGGTCCTCGCGCCCGTTGTTCGCGGACGCAAAGGCGAGTACAAAAAAGAATTCGAGAAATTTGCCCGCGCCGGATTCATTCGCGCGCGCGTCGACGGCGACCTTGTGAATCTCGACAATCCTCCGTCGCTCGACCGTCGCCGCAACCACACCATCGAAATCGTCATCGACCGCCTGCTCATCAAAGGGGGCATCTCCAAGCGCCTCGAGCAATCCATCGAGACAGCCACCAAGCTCACCGACGGCCTCGTCACTATCGCTATCGTCGGCGGCGAAGAGCAGATGTACTCCGAAAAACTCGCCTGCGCTGACTGCGGAATTTCCGTTCCCGCGCTCGAACCGCGCTCCTTCAGCTTCAATTCGCCCTATGGCGCGTGCCCCGAATGCCACGGCCTCGGTTCGAAATACAATTTCGATCCCGGAAAAATTATCGTCGACTGGTCCAAGCCGCTCTTCGAAGGCGCTCTCGGCCCCGGCGGAAGTTCCGCGCATCTTCAGCGCACGCTCAAACTCGCTGCCCTTGCGCACGCTTTTGATCTCGGCACGCCATTCGAAAAACTCTCGCGCCGCGGCCAAAATTTAATTCTCTACGGCAATCCCGCGAATGGCCGCCCCACGAAAGGCCTGAATTTCAAAGGCGTCATCGACCATCTCGAACGCAATCTCGAGGAAACCGCCTCCGACGAATACCGCGAATGGCTCGCGCAATATATGTCGCCAACGCCCTGCGCCACCTGCGCGCAAAAGCGCCTGCGCCCCGAAAGTCTCGCCGTAAAAATCGGCGATTACTCCATCGCTGACTTCACTTCTCTTTCTCTCGCCGAAGCGCGCAAAGCCATCGACAAAATCCTTCCCGGCCTCACGCCGCGCCAGCACGCCATCGCTGATCGCCCGCTGGGCGAAGTCGCCGAGCGTCTCGACTTTCTTCTCGCCGTCGGCCTCAGCTACCTCACTCTCGATCGCTCCGCCGCCACTCTCTCCGGCGGCGAAGCGCAGCGCATTCGTCTCGCCACGCAAATCGGCTCGCGCCTTCGCGGCGTCCTTTATGTTCTCGACGAGCCTTCCATCGGCCTGCACGCCCGCGACAATGGACGCCTGCTTGGCACCCTTGAGACTTTGCGTGACCTCGGCAACACCGTCCTCGTCGTCGAGCACGACGAAGAAACCATTCGCCGCGCGAATTACGTTATTGACCTCGGCCCCGGCGCCGGAAAAGTCGGAGGCCATCTCGTCGCCTCCGGTGCGCCATCCGACATCCAGGCGAATCCGGCATCGCTCACCGGACGCTACCTCTCCGGCGAACTGAAAATCCCCGTCCCTGAAAATCGCCGCAAGCCCAACGGCAAATCGCTGAAAATTCTCGGCGCGCACGCCAATAATTTAAAAAATATCGACGTCGAATTCCCGCTCGGCCTCCTCACCGTCATCACCGGAGTCTCCGGCTCCGGCAAATCCACGCTCGTCAACGACATTCTTTATCGCGCCCTCGCGCAAAAACTTTACCGCTCCACCGAAACTCCCGGCGCGCATCGCGCCATCCTCGGCCTCGAACATCTCGACAAAGTCATCGAAATCGACCAGGCGCCCATCGGCCGCACGCCGCGCTCGAATCCCGCCACCTACACCGGAGTCTTCACGCCCATTCGCGAGCTTTTCGCCATGCTGCCCGAATCGCGCGAACGCGGCTATCGCCCCGGCCGCTTCAGCTTCAATGTGAAGGGCGGCCGCTGCGAAGCCTGCCAGGGCGACGGTTTGCGCCGCATCGAAATGAATTTCCTGCCGGATGTTTACGTCATGTGCGAGGTTTGTCGCGGCCACCGTTACAATGCTGAAACACTTTCCGTGCGCTACAAAGGCTATTCCGTTTCCGATCTCCTCGAAATGCCCATCGAAGACGCTCTGCCCATCCTCGAAAACATTCCGCAGATCAAGCAGAAGCTCGGCACCATGGTCGACGTCGGCTTGGGTTACGTGCAACTCGGCCAGTCCGCCACCACTCTTTCCGGCGGCGAAGCCCAGCGCACCAAACTCGCCCGCGAACTCTCCCGCCGCCAGACCGGCCGCACGCTTTACATTCTCGACGAACCCACCACCGGCCTGCATTTCGACGACGTGAAAAAACTTCTCGACGTTCTAAATCGCCTCGTCGATTTGGGCAACACCGTCATCATCATCGAGCACAATCTCGACGTCATCAAACAAGCCGATTGGCTCATCGATCTCGGCCCCGAAGGAGGCGCCGGCGGCGGCCACATCGTCGCCCAAGGCACTCCCGAACAAGTCGCCCGCAACAAAAAATCCTACACCGGCCAAGCCCTCGCCCCGTCGCTCAACGCCTCCAACGGCAACAACCACGCCATCGCATTAACCAAATAAAATTGCGCTGTCATTCCGAGGAGCATCGCGACGAGGAATCTGCGTTTGTGCGTACAGAGCTATCTGCGCTTGCCCTTTATTCTGCTGCGCCGCCACTTTGCTTTTCGCGACCCCGGCTTTCGGTTTCTGCTTTCAACCGAACCCGTCCGTTCATTTCATTGCGGATTCCTGGACAGTGACGCTGTATTTGTCGGGAAAGTTATTTCTATTCGGGCAGTGCCAGACGGGCAACCGCCGGATGGCTGGTATTACCGTCTGCGTGTCGAGCAACGCTTTCGAGGCCCGCGAGGCGCGAGAATCGAAGTCTACACAGGTAACGACAGGGGACGATACCCGCTGAAATTGGGGCGACAGTATTTGATTTTTGCTTACATCTGCGAGAAGAGGCTCGAAATCGACGACTGCGGCGATTCCCAACCTCTTTCCGAGGCAAAAGAGGCAATCCGTCAAATCGAAAAGATTTCGCTCCCCAAGGACGGGATTGTAGAAGCACAGGTCGCTTTGGAGAATGAGCGTCGGATTCCGGGAGCTCGCGGCCTACCGGGTGTCCAGATTTTCGTCCATGGGGAAGACAAGACATACTCCGTCATTACCGACGGTAGAGGCTGGTTCCATATTCGCGTGCCGCCGGGTGTCTATTCTGCCGAAGCAAATTCGATTCCTGCATATCAGGCAGTTGCGTCTGATCTCAGCCATGATCCGCCCACGAGGTTTACTGTTAGAGGCGGGCGGTGCGCCGAACTGCAGTTCGTGGCGGACCCGCCACACTTGCGCTGATTTTCCCAGAGCCGGGCCGGGCTTGCACCTCAACCCCGACTCCATTAAAGTCAGTCTGCCTGATCGAAGCGCATAACCTCGCACCACGGAAGGCCTAAATCTTGCCTCGCAAATCTCCAAGCCTCTACAAAACTCAGCCGCTCACTTTTCAGGGTCTCCGCACCTATCCGCTCGCCTCGCGCCCCAGCAAGGTCAACATCGGCCAATTCGCCAAACCGCATCGTCAAGGCGCATCCTTCGCTGAATTTCTCGACTCGCTGCCGCGCATCCTTGCCGCCGAAGATCTTCGCCTCGTCGTGCGCGCCATCCTAGACGCACGTTCGCAATCCCGCGCGATTCTCTGGGGCATCGGCGGACACGTCATCAAAGTCGGCCTCGGCCCTCTGCTCGTTGATCTTCTCCGTCGCAGCTTTATCTGTGGAATCGCCATGAACGGCGCTGCGCTCGTCCACGATTTCGAAATCGCCATGGTCGGCGGCACTTCCGAAGACGTCGAAGCCGTTCTCGGCGAAGGCAAATTCGGCATGGCCGAGGAAACCGGCCGCTCGCTTAACGAAATGGCCGCCCTCGCAAAACGCACGAGTATTGGTCTCGGCGAAGCCGCCGGGCAATTCCTCACGCACAAGAATACCCACGCGAAGCATCTCGACCACAGCGTTCTCGCCGCAGCCTATCGCGCAAAAATTCCCGTCACCGTTCATCTCGCCATCGGCGCCGACATTTCGCACCTCCATCGCACCGCCTCAGGCGAAAATCTGGGAGCCGCCACGCATCGCGATTTCAAATTGTTCTGCGCCCTCGTTCGCGAAATGCATCCCGGCGGCGTGTATCTCAACTGGGGCTCCGCCGTCATTTTGCCCGAGGTTTTTCTTAAAGCCGTCACCGTGGTCCGCAACCTCGGAACGCCGCTTCGCCCCATCACCACCGCGAATTTCGATTTCCTCCAGCACTATCGCCCGCTGCAGAATGTCGTCAAGCGCCCCACTGCCGGTGCTCCCGGCGAAAATGACGAAACCGAAGCTGAAAAATCCCGCGGTTACGCCATCACCGGCCATCACGAAATTCTCTTGCCGCTCCTTTCCGCCGCTCTCGTCGAAGCCGACGAGCCTGCCGCGAATGACAAGAACGCCCGCGCGTCCAAACCTTCTCACCGCCAACGCCGGCCTCAAACCCGATGACCTTCTCCGATCCCGAAAATCCACTCCCTCCCAACGATTCGCTTACAAGCGATTCGCAAAACACCGCCTCGCAAATTCCGCAACCCGTCCCGCCGGATATTTATCTCTCGCCGCATCATCTGGAAAACTTGAACGTTCCCCAGGATCTCCGCACTCCCTGGGGCGGAACGGAACTGCTCATTTTTGTCGGCTTCGCCTTCTTCAGCCTCGTCGTTCTCGAAGTGCTTCTCCAGATTTACCTGCTCATCGGTCTCCACATGGACAGCGCGCAAATCTTGCGCTTCCTCACCACCGATGCGGCCTACGCCGTCGGTTTTCAGGCCATTTGGTCCTGCGTCCTTCTCCTTTTTTTATTCGTAATGATTCGCAAGTATCACGGCGCGCGTTTCTGGACTTCGCTCGGCTGGCGAAAGTTGCGCTTTCGCACCGTTCCCGCGTCCACAATCTATCTGATTTGCATTTTCGGCGGCATCACTCTCGCGATGTTCGTCGCTTTCGTTTCTCATTTCGCCGGCCCGAAGACGAATCTCCCCATTCAGGAGTATTTTCACTCCCGCGCAAACGTCATTTGGCTGATGGTTTTCGGTATTGGCTTCGCGCCCTTCTTTGAAGAAACGCTTTTCCGCGGTTATTTGTATCCCGTCTTCGCGCGCAAATGGGGAATTCCGGCTGGCGTGGTTGTAACCGGCGTGCTTTTTGGAATCATGCACGCCCTGCAACTCTGGGGCGGCTGGCTCGAAATCGCCATGCTGATTTTTGTCGGCATCGTCCTCACGTTTATCCGCGCGCGCGCGCGCTCCGTTCTGGCGTCCTATCTCGTGCATCTCAGCTACAATTCGTTTTTATTTCTAGGCTTCTTCATCGGCACGCATGGCCTGAAACACCTGCCAACCATGCACTAAGCCCGCGCGCTGAATTTCTCGCGCGCAAATCAGGTACAATCGCTGTTCACGGTGGACAACGGGGGAATCGTATTGCGCAATGTCGAACCAATTCGCTGGACCGCTCAGGGCGTTGTGCTCCTTGATCAGCGCCGCCTTCCCGGCGAAGTAATCTATCTCACCTACACCGATTATCGCGAACTCGCCACGGCCATAAAAGACATGGTGATTCGCGGCGCGCCTGCGATCGGCGTTGCCGCCGCCATGGGAATCGCGCTCGGCGTTTCCCATTCGCGCGCCAGGACGCTCCCGGAATTGCGTGCCGAATTCAAGGCCATCTGCGATACCTTTGCGCGCACGCGACCCACGGCCGTCGATCTCTTCTGGGCCATCGACCGATTCACGCGCAAATTCGAATCCCTCACGCGCAACGCCGCGCAAAATAATTTCGACGCCGTCAAGGAATCTCTGGTTGAGGAAGCGCGGCAAGTCCATCGCGAACGCCGCGCTGCCGATGAGGCCATCGGCCATTTCGGCGCGGAATTAATGCCCGCCGCAGGTCGCGTGATGACGCAATGCAACGCCGGCGCGCTAGCCACCGGCGGCATCGGCACCGCACTTGGCGTGATCCGCATTGCCGTCGAGACAGGCCACACACTCGAAATTCTTGTCCCGGAAACGCGCCCCTATCTTCAGGGCGCGCGCCTCACTGCCTGGGAATTGCAGCAGGATAATATTCCGCTGACTTTAATCACCGACAACATGGTGGGGCATTTCTTGAAGACCGGCGGCGTCGGCGCGATTGTCGTCGGCGCGGACCGCATCGCGGCGAATGGCGACACGGCAAATAAGATCGGCACGTACCCCATGGCCGTGCTCGCCCGCGAACATCAAATTCCGTTTTTCGTCGCTGCGCCCATTTCCACGCTCGATCTTTCGCTCGCGTCCGGCGAGCAAATTCCCATCGAGCAGCGTGCGGCCGCCGAAGTCACGCACGTGTACGGAGTCCGCGTCGCCCCGGAAGTGACCGTCGCGAATCCCGCGTTCGACGTCACTCCGTCACGATTCATCGCCGCCATCATCACCGAGCGAGGCGTCGCTCGTGCCCCTTACGAAGATTCGCTCAGCCGCCTCGCCGCCGGCGCGCAAATTCCCGCCGGGCAATAAGCAGGCCGACGCAAATCCGCATTCACTATTCCTCAGAAAATAGCCTGAAATCGTTTCAGTGGCCGCGTTGCGGCCATTCTCATGGTTCGCTTGTGACGCCGAAGGCGGCATGACCTATTCGTACCGCAGCGCTTCCACCGGATCCAGCCGCGCCGCTTTCCACGCCGGGTAAATGCCGAACCCAATTCCCACCATGGCCGCAGACCCAATGCCCAGAATCACCCACAGCAGCGTAATCGTCGCGGGCAGCGACGGGAAAATCAGCCGCACCGCCAGCCCCAGCGAAGCGCCAATCGCCACGCCAATCGCGCCGCCAATTCCTGTCAGAGCCACTGCTTCAAACAGGAATTGCCACAAAATATTTTTACGCTTCGCCCCAATCGCTTTGCGCACCCCAATTTCCCGCGTTCGCTCCGTCACGCTCACGAGCATGATGTTCATTACGCCGATTCCTCCCACCAGCAGCGCCACCGAGCCCACCCCGAACATCAGCAGGAATATCCCGCTGGAAATCTCCCGCCACAAGTCGATAAACGAATCCGGCGTGAAAATATCGAAGTCGTCGGCCTTTCCCATCGCCAGCCGCCTCTTGCGCCGCATGAACTCATCCAGTTCATCCACCACAATCGGAACATACTTCGCGTCATCTGCCTTGACGAAGAGCACGAAATCATGAAACTCCGGATGCATCTTCTCCATCGTCGAAAGCGGCGTGATCACTTGGTTGTCTTCCGGATTTGCGCCGTTGCCGAACGCTTGCCGCCGGTGCTTGGCCACGCCAATCACCGTCAACACCTTCCCTTCCACTAAAATTTCCTGCCCAATCGGATCCTCGCCCGGGTTGGGAAACAAAGACGCCGCCGTGTCGTGCCCCAGAATGCAGACCGGCGAGTGGTGATCTTCGTCAACTTGATTGAACCAGCGGCCTTCCTGCAGATCGATATTGAAAATCTGCTGAATCGGCGGAGGGTTCCCCTGCAAAATCGCATTCGAAACGCGAATTTTCCCGCGCTGCACGTTGGAACTGCCCACTCCAAACTGCGGGTTGAAGATTCTCAATGACGCAGCCGCCGCTTCGACGTGCGGCAGCGTGTTCATTTCATCGGCCCATTCCGGCTTCATTTCCTTGCGTTGCAGCACGCTTCCGGGCAAGCGCCCAAGCGTCGCCCAGGAAAACCGGTACACGATGATGATGTTCGATCCCAAGTCCTCGATCGAGCCAATCACGTTGGAGTTCAGCCCGTTGATCACCGAGCCGATCGCGATAATCGAGCTTACTCCAATCACGATTCCCAGTATCGTCAGAAACGACCGCATAGGATTCCGCCGCAGCGCGTCAAACGCCAACGCCACCGCTTCGCGAATCTCGCCCGAACTTCGAGTTGACCGCTTCATAAGCATCGCGCTAACCGCCATTCTAACCCGTTACGCCTGCTTCATTGTTACGCACAGATTCCATCAAAGTTTCCCTCCAATGAGCTCCGGCACCAGACCCACCCGGGCCGGGCCTAACAAGGCACAGGCCACGGGGCAACTTTCAAGCGGTAAAGACCGTCTAATTCTGAGCACTTCGTCAGGTTCACAAGTTCCGCGCCCACGGGACGTGCTGTAGACTTTTTATTGTGGCAGTGCCGGGCTCAGGAAGAGCCGGTAAAAACGCGTTCCCTGGGGAGTGAGTCGATCCCCAATAGAGGAGAACAGAATGCTCATGCGGAAAATATTGGCTCTCGTTTTTATTCTGAGCTGCGGCGCGTCATGCGCACTGGCGCAGGGATCCATCGTTCAGAAGATCGAGTTGACGCCCTTCGCAGGCACCAGGTTTGGCGGCAAAATCGCCGTAAACGACCCGAACAATCCCAACGTGGACTATCTGGCGATTAAGAGCAGCATCGACTACGGCGCCATCTTCGACTATTCCATCTGGGACAACTTTCAGGCGGAAGTAATGTGGGTTCGCCAGCCGACGGCCCTGCGCGCGCACGATTTCACCAACGACTCCCTCACCACGCTCACCAGCAGCGATTTGGATTCGTTTACCTTCGGAGCAGCCTACTCATTCAAGCCCGTCGAGGCGAAGTTCAAGCCTTTCATCGCCGGTGGATTGGGTTTCACCAACTTTACGAATACGGATGACCCGAACAATGTGTTCCTCGGTTTCCACAACCGCTTTGCTTATAACATTGGCGGCGGCTTTAAATACTATTTCAGCAAGTACGCGGGTCTGCGCTTTGACTTGCGCTACGCGCCCACTCGCACCTTGCCTCAAGCCGTGCAGGCGTGTGGTCCGTTCGGCTGCTATCAGGCCGTGCAAACCGGCCATGCCAATCAGGGCGAGGCGAACCTGGGCCTGATTCTCCGCTTCTAGCATTTCAGCAACACCATCTGAAATCAGCATAGGGGGAGTGGTCGCCCACTCTCCCCTGCTACACCACCGTACATGCGGGTCCGCATACGGCGGTTCGGCGGGTTCAGCTAGGATCGCACGACCATGGGTGGAAGTCCGAGCCACGCGAAGTAGGCAGTGGGCAAAGCAATGTCCAGCGCGGGGGAGTGCGCGATCCGCCACGGGCCGTGAGAACTGCCGGCGGTTCGCGCCGCCAGATCCCTACGGACACCGCGCTTACGAAGCTGGCGGAACCGCGTCCGTCCGCGCTTCCATTGCTTCCACACCACCGACCGCAGTCGGCGGCGTACCCACGATTCAAGGTCTTGCAGCACCGAGGGCGTTTGACAGTCGCCGAAGTACCCGAGCCATCCCCGCAGGTAGGTCGCGATCTCCTGGACCATCTGCGCGAGGCTGATACCGCGGGTTCTCCGGGTCTGTTCCCGAATGCGCTCCTTGAAGCGAGCGATAGCCTTGGGGGCGATGCGCCGCCTCGGTTCTCGTTCACTGGTGAAGCTGAATCCGAGAAACTTCCTTTGCTCGGGTTGGGCCACGGCGCTTTTCTTCTGATTTACCTTGAGCTTGAGACGATGGGTGATGAAGTGTGTAATGCTCTCCATCACTCGCTGTCCCGCTCGTTCGCTGCCCACATAGATGTTGCGGTGAGTCGCCCCGGGGAGTCTCACCCCGAGGCGCTCGCAGAACTGTACGTGAGCCTCTCGACTCATACAGCTCCCATCATGGAGCCACGCCGCTCTCCCATCTGCCAGTGTGCAAACAAGTCCGGAGCGCGACGCGAGATGCGGGCGATCCAGTGTGTCGCTCTGCGAAGATGAGGTCGCAGCTTCTTGTATTTCCGCTTGGCCCA
>JBAUEX010000281.1:0-2691 GCA_049678845.1 Candidatus Acidiferrales bacterium | reverse complement strand
CGCCTGGTTACGTGCCGCCGCAAAATCCACCGTCCCCGCCGCAACCTCGATGACTCATTACTACCGTCAACGGCGCTCGATTTTCGGCGGCCTGATTCTCATCCTGATCGGCGTGATCTGTCTCCTTTATGAGTATCACCCGGAGATGGAGATCGGTCGCCTGTTCACCCATTACTGGCCGCTTCTCTTGATCCTTTGGGGCATCGCCCGTCTCTTCGACCATTTACTCGCCACTCGCACAGGCGAAGCCAGGCCCCCCGGCATCTCGGGAGGCGAAATCGCTCTCATTGTCTTGCTTCTGCTTGTCGTGGCCAGCATCGCTGGATTCGACTGGGCGCGCAAAAATAATCCTGGCATCGACTTCGGCATGGGCAACCCGTTCGAGCATTCCTACGACTGGAACAGTTCTTTGCCCGTCGTTCCCGCGAAGCCCAACGAAGTCATCTCGATCTCCACGGTCCGCGGAGATATTTCCGTGCATCCCGGCAATGACTCCCAACTTCACGTCTCCGTGCACAAAACCGCAAGCGCCTCGGACGAGAAGGACGCCCGCCAAGCCGCCGACAAAGTGCAGGTCAAAGTGACTCCCACCGACAACGGCTACCAGATTCAGCCGCAAATCTCCGGCGACGAAGGTCCTGAAGTAAGAGTCGACCTCGACATCGAATTGCCCAATCATGCAACCATCAACGCGCAAACCAGCCACGGCGACATTGCCATTGCCCAGATGACTGGCCCGGTGACGATCAATTCGAAAAGCGGCGACCTCAACGTGCACGACATTTCCGGCGACGTCGATGCCAATCTCTCCCATGGTGATGCTCGCTTCAACAACATCAAGGGCAATGTTCGGCTCACCGGTCACGGCGGCGAAATTAATTTCTCCGGCATCACCGGAGATGCCACCATGGAGGGCGATTTCTTCGGCCCGATTCGCGCTGGCAACGTTTCAAAGACCACGCGCTATACTTCTTCTCGCACGAATCTAACCATCGCTCATCTCTCTGGTCAGTTGGAAATGGATTCCGGCGACCTGTCAATTTCCAATGTTCCGGGCAGCGTCCAGCTTTCCACTGCAAACAAGGACGTCACGCTCGACGGCGTCATCGGCAGAATCGATCTCACCGACAAGCGCGGCGATATTCAGCTAACCTTGCCTCACCCGCCTCACGACGATGTTCTCATTGCCGACGAATCCGGCAGCATCAGCATCACACTTCCCTCACAATCGAACTTCGAGATTTCCGCCGTCTCCCGCAAGGGTGATATTGAAAATGATTTCGAATCGGCTGGCCTAAAATCCTCAAACAGCGGTGACACCACGGTTGTGCAAGGCATATACGGCGCGCGCGGCCCGCGCATCACCCTCAGCACCACCTACGGGACGATCTCCATTCACAAGTCCAACCAAAAGTAAAAGCGCTCCGCTGCACTTTGTGTATTCCGGCCAAGTTTTCCCGGGGTCAGTCGAGGAATTGCACTGCCTGCGTTGCGATTTACGCGTCCGTTCGCAATTTCACCAGTCCATCGAGCAATTCATAAAAACTCGGAAACGAAATGCCCACGCACTCCGCGTCGCGAATCACTGTCTCGCCTTCTGCACCCAACGCCGCAATCGAAAATGCCATCGCAATTCGATGGTCATCGTGCGGCTCAATCGTCGCTCCGTGCAGTCGTCCCGCAGACCGCCCCGCCACCCGCAACCCGTCCGGGAATTCCTCCACTTGCGCGCCCATCAAGCGAAGATTCTCCGCCATCGCCGCAATCCGGTCGCTTTCCTTCACGCGCAACTCCTGCGCATCGCGAATCTCAATTCCCTCTTCGGTGTAAGGCCCCAGCGCCGCCAGCATTGGCAACTCATCAATCACGCGCGCCACCATCGCTCCTGAAATCTTCCCGCCCCTCAGCGGCGCATGACGAACGTTGATATCTCCGACCAGTTCACCGTTCCGCATCGCCACGGCAACCACCGAAATCGCCGCGCCCATCGACACCAGTAAATCCAATATCGCCGTTCGCGTCGGATTCAATCCCACACTTTGGATGGTCAGTTCCGTACCGGGCACCACCAGTGCCGCTCCCAAGAAAAATACTGCCGCCGATAAATCTCCGGGTACGCCCAGCGGCCGCCCCAGTATTTTCGGTCGCCCTTGCAACCGAATCGCGTTGCCATTTCGATCCCCTGTTCGGGTCGCCACCGGCTCAACCGTTGCCCCCAGTTCGCGCAACGCAATCTCCGTGTGGTCGCGCGTGCGCACGGGCTCGTGAACCACCGTCTCGCCGTCCGCAAACAATCCCGCGAGCAGCACCGCCGACTTCAACTGCGCGCTCGCCACCTTCGGCGCATATTCGATGGCGTGCAGTTTCGCCCCTTGAATTTCGAGCGGCGCAAATTCATCGTCGCGCGCGCGAATCTCCGCGCCCATTTGCCGCAGCGGCTCCATCACGCGCCGCATCGGCCTCCGCCGCAGCGACTTGTCTCCTGTCAGCTCCGAACTAAAACCTTGCCCCGCCAGCGCCCCCGCCAACAATCGCATCGTCGTTCCGCTATTTCCCGCGTCGAGCGCCTTCCTCGGCGCCTTCCACCCTCCCAGTCCCTTTCCTTCGATGACAACGCTTCCTGCCTTCTCCTCGATTTTCACTCCCAGCCCGCGCAGACACGCGAGTGTGCTCGCACAGTCCGCCGCCCTG
>JBAUEX010000280.1:0-10249 GCA_049678845.1 Candidatus Acidiferrales bacterium | reverse complement strand
CGATGTATCCGCCCGACTTAAGCCACACTTTCGGGCGCAAGCCTTTGTCGATTTCCTGCTGAATGCCGAATTCCTCGAAAATCGGCGAGGATTTTGTGAAGAGCTTGACGCGATTCGCGAGCTGCGGCTGGAAGCGGCTGACGAATTCCAGGACTTTCGTGTACTCCTCCTCGGAATCCACCCAGATTGCCGTGTAGTCGGAGCTCAAGTAGTCGCGCAGAATTCGCTCGACGAGATTCAAGTCGCGATGCAACAGAGACGGCGCCTTTCTTTGTTCTCCGCGCTCCTTAATTTCAGCCCATGTTTTCGTTAAAAAGTGAACGTCGGCGCGAACTTCGTCCGGGGACGCGGCCGCGGCCGCGGTACGCACGATAAATCCGCCGCCCGCGGCACCCTTGGCTTCCGTAACGAGGTGGCGGAGGCGCGAGCGCTCTTCCGCCGAAGCAATCTTCCGCGAAACGCCTGTGTGATCGAGCGTGGGCATGTAAACCAGAAAGCGTCCCGGCAGCGCGACGTGGCTGGTGATGCGCGCTCCTTTCTTGCCGAGAGGCTCCTTGGCGATTTGAACGATGATTTCCTGTCCGGCTTTCAAAAGATCGGAAATGAGTTGGGTCCGCTTGGGTTGGCCGCGGTGATGGCCGCCGTGTCCGCCACGGAACGGCTTGCGCCCACGGCCGCGATCACGATCCCTGCCACCACGCCGCATGGGCCGCTGCATGCGAGCGCGAAAATCGCCGCTGACGCGAGCTTGCATGGGCTGTGGTTGCGTGTCGTTTGCTTCCGCCGCCATGGCATCGTGCGGAGCTTCTTCGCTGCTGCCCATTTCAATGGCTTCGGCGGCAGCTTCCGCGTCCGCTTCACTGACTTCCGCGGGAATGCCGCGCGCGTCCGCTTCATCGTCATCGGCAGTTTCGCTCGCGCCATCGTTCTCTTCCGGCTCGTCGGCATCCTCATGTGCTTCGGCATGGCCTTGCTCGGTGGATTCTTCCACCGAGCCGTTCTGATTTTCGCCGTGATATTCCAGGCCGGTCGATTCGGCAGCGCGGGCCTCTTCCGCGTGGCGTTCGGCTTCCTCCTGTTGTGCCTCGGCAACTTGTTCGGCCAGCGCCGTCGCTTCCTCTTCCGTCAGTTCCGCGTGATGAGCTTCCGACGACTCGCGGAACGTGGGAACCGCCTCGCGCGGCGGCAGCGCGGCGGGATCGCTCCTCTCTTCGGGAGCTTCCCGATTGAAGAATTCCTGAGACTCCTCTTGAGACTGCATTTCTTCGGGCCCTGCCGAGAATACGGTGCGCGACTCTTCCGGGCTCGGCGTCTCGTGCGATTTCACTTTGGAGAGAGATTCTCCGGGGAGTGGCTCGAGCGTAGTCGCCCATCCCGTTCGCTGTGAATCGCCAGATTCCTCACGTTCGTGTCCGTGTTCCGGTCGATCATGTCGCGAGTGTCCGCGATCGCGGCCAAATCCGCGTCCGCGATCCCGGCCACCACCGCGCGGAAATCTGGGCGCGGTTGCCGGACGAGTTTGTTCGCCGTGTGCTTCCGACGATGTTTCCCCGGTGGATTGGACTTCGGGAGCGTGCGTCGGTGCGGAACTGGTAACGCCAAGCGTGTTGCCGGGTTCTCCGTGATCACCCGTTTCCGGAGGGCTCGCCGTATCGGCGAAGGAGTTTCCCGGCTCAAATGGCGGGTGTTGTTCCGCGCGCGGCTCCGCACTGGCGGGCGTGGCTCTTAATGCGGACAACGACTCGCCGGGCAACAGTACAGGCTCAAACGGTTCCGCAGGTCCTTGCGGTTCGGCTGGCTCGTAGGGGCGATGCGAAGCGTATTTGGAAGCAGGCAATTCGCGGCCATGACGTCCCGGACCGCCGCGTCCGTGATCGCGCCCACCGCCGCCGGGGCGTCCGCGCCCACCGCGACCGCGGTCTCTTCCCGCACCGCCGCCGCGTCCATATCCGCCGCGATCGTCGCGCGGCCTCCCTTCGTGCGAGGGCCGTCGGTGGAAATCCTCGCGACGTGGAGCTGCGCCATGGCCCTGGCCCGGGGCTGGCTCGGAGAGTGCGTTTCCCATGCCGATCGTTTCGCCGGGCAACAGGGCCACGTCCGCGGGCTCAATGGCTCCCTGATCCGCGCTGGCAGGCGTGTACACCTGTCCGCCCTGATCCTCCATTTTTTGGACTTTTTCTTCGACCGTGTGGACGATATGGTCGAATTCCTCGAGCTCTTGGAGAAAGTCGGTGACGTAGAGGAAAGCGTCGCTATCGAGGCCAATGTCCACAAACGAGGATTGCATGCCGGGAAGCACGCGTGTGACACGACCTTTATAGATGCTGCCAACTAACGCAAATTCTTTTTCCCTCTCGACATAAATCTCACACAGTTGCCCGTCTTCGAGTATCGCGACCCGCGTCTCGTGCGGGTTCGCGGAAACCACCATCTCCTTCGCCATAAAAACTCCTCAGGGAGCATCGGCGCTCGGTCGCACGGTGCCGGAAGGCACGCGAGTGTCCCGGCTCAGCCGGGGCGGTCCGGAGGGATACTTGCATTTTTTCTAAATGTTCCCTCATCCGATGAGTTCCTCACTCCCCCATATAATGTCCGGCGCGCAGCGCGCTGCCGGAGTACCAATTTTCTCCACGCTCAGTTGACGAAGCGTTTCGTTCGCACATTCATCACCAGGCCCAGAGCCAAAAATCCGAATATCGTTACCGAACCTCCATAGCTCATGAATGGCAGAGGTATACCGGTCACTGGCATGTACCCTATCACCATCCCGGCATTTACGACTACGTGAAATGCAAGAATCGCTGCCACCCCCATCACCAGGTACATTCCCGCCCGGTCTTTCGCTTTTTGCGCGTTGTCGACCAGTCGCAATAGCAGCCCCAAATACAGGAGCATACAGATCAGCACGCCGAAAAAACCCTGCTCCTCTGCCAGCGCTGCCAGAATGAAGTCCGAGTACCGCACGGGCACAAAACCCAACTGATTTTGGCTGCCCTTGCCGAACCCCTTACCCCAAAAGCCGCCGGAACCTACCGCGATTTCCGATTGCAGTATTTGGTAGCCGGCGCCGCGCGGGCTTTCTTCCGGGTGTACGAACGTCGCCAGGCGTTGCTTCTGATATGGCTTTAGGAAGTGTCCGTTCCAGCCAACCACGGCCACCAAAGCGCCAAGCGCGAACACCGCCACGGCATGCTTCCAATTGATGCCTGCCAGAAAGGCCCCAATGATTGCCACCGGAACGAGCACCAGGGCGGTTCCCAAGTCCGGCTGAAGCAATATCAATCCGGCGGGAATGCCAACCAGCAAGCCAATCTTGGCTAAATCTGCAAGCGTCAATCGCTCGGTCCGCACTTCACTGAAGTAGCGGGCCAGCACAATGATTATAATCAACTTCACCAGCTCTGACACCTGTAAAACAACGCCTCCCACAACGATCCACCGGCGCGCGCCAAATCGCGTGTGCCCCACGGCAAGTACCAACAGAAGAGCTGCCAGGCCAATCAAGTAAAGCAGAGGGGACTGATCGAGCGTCGCGTTGTAGTCAATCCGCGAAAGGATCAACATTCCGGCCAGGCCTATGGCGATCCACGTCAACTGTTTCCACTGCATCCCGTGGAGTGCCGAGCCATGCGTCGAGGAGTAAATCTCCAGCAAGCCCACCAGGCAGATGGCCATGACGATGGTCAGGAGCCACCAGTCGAATTCGAATGCGTGGGAACGTTCGCTCATTGTCCCTGCGGTACTGTTTTGGCAACCTGGGTTGTCGCCGCCCGAACTTTCGGTGCCGATTTTGCAGCCTCGAGCTCCTGAATCGGCTGGCCCTGCTTCTGTTCGTAGTAAGCCTTGATAAAACGTGCGGCCAGCGGCGCGGCCGCGCCGCCCGCCTCGAGAGCGGTGTCCTGCACCAGGACGGCAACGGCAATTTCCGGATTGCGTTTCGGCGCGAAGCCTACAAACCAGGTGTTGTAACCAAAATGATGCCGTTCGGCGGCTGACAGCCTCAGAAGGCCTTTGGCGCTTATGGTCTGCGCCGTGCCCGTCTTGCCGCAGAACTGGACGTCCTGCAATTTCGCTTGCTTCAGGATGTTATAGGCAAAAATGCCGGTGCCGCCCTCGTTCACGACGCCGTACATGCCGTCGGTCACCTGCTCGACGGTGTTTTCCGATAGCGGAAACCGCATGACGTTGATCGGGCTCAAATCCTTGAGCAAATGCGGCTGGTAGAAGACCCCGCCCATGGCGATCCCGCTGACCGTGCGCAGCAGTTGGACGGGCGTTACTTCTGTCGCACCCTGCCCAATGGCTACCGAAATCGTCGAGCCGGGATACCACTTGTGGTGATAGACGCGTTCAACCCATTCCGGCGACGGCACGAGGCCCGGTTCTTCGCCCGGAAGGTCAATTCCTGTTCGCTTGCCCAGACCGAGGGCGGTTGCGTAGTAGGCAATTCTGTCAATGCCCAACCGCTGGCCCACATTGTAAAAAAAGACGTCGCAGGAGTGCACAATGGCCTTGTGCAGATCGACTTCACCGTGACCTTTCGGGTCCCAGTCGTGACGCACGGTACCGTAAAACACCGCATAACCAGGGCAGAAAACGTGGAAGTCCGGCGGAGGGACGCCTGATTCCAGCATCGCCGCGGCTTCCAGAATCTTGAACACCGAACCGGGGGCCAGTTGCGCCTGAATCGCGCGGTCGAGCATAGGCTTATTCGGATCGTCGTTTAGCACTCGCCACTCTTTGCTCGGAATGCGCACCGCAAAATCGTTCGGATTGAAAGAAGGTTGGCTGGTCATGGCCAGGATCTCGCCCGTGCGTGGGTCGAGCGCGATCATCGCGCCGACTTTGCCCGCCAGTTCCTGCTCGGCCACCGCTTGCAGGTTGTAGTCAATGGTTAATTGAATTGGCTTGCCGGGAATCGGTTCCGTGTCGTCAAGCGTGCGTACCGGTTTTCCGACACTGTTCACAATGACGCGGCGCATGCCGTCGGTTCCCGTTAGCGTGTCGTTGTATTCGCGCTCAAGTCCCGCCTTGCCCACGATGTCGCCCGGCTTGTAGCGGTCGCCGGATTGCTGATCGAGCTGCTCGGGCGACACTTCGCCCACATATCCGATCACGTGCGCGAGGAAATCATTCGAAGGATATTTGCGGCGCTGCACCATCATCAATTCAAGCTCGGGCAAATCCAAGCGATGCGATTCGACGAACGCGAGGTCCGCGTCGGTGGCCTCGGGCTTGACGATGACCGGCTGGAATTTCGGCTCGATTTTTGCTTCCTCGAGTTGCTGCTTCAGGTCCTCCGGCGTGATATTGAGCCCGGCCGTAATTTGCGGCAGATCCTTCTGGATTTGAGCGGGATCATCGCGCAACAGAAGGATGCTGAACGAAGGATAGTTGTCAACGATGACGCGCCCATTGCGGTCGAGTATTTTTCCTCGCGGGGCGATGATCGGTATCGAGCGCACGCGGTTCTTTTCCGCCAAGTCGGAATAATGCCCCGATTGCACGATTTGCAGTTTCCAGAATCCAAGCAACAGCAGGATGATTCCGAGGACAATGCCGTAGGAAACGAGGATTAAACGCCCCTGGGGTACTTTCTGATCGCCGCCGATCCAATTCGCCACGCAAACTCCCGCGCGGCGGGTCCTTTGTAAACCCGCGCGTACCTGTCCTTAGTTTCCGCGGCGCCCTGCAAAGATGTGCGCTGTTTTCGTCAATTTCACGCGGAGAAAAAGGTAATCTTCACCGTAGCACTCGCGCTGACGCTGCGCAAGCCGCCTTGTTCATCTAGATAGCGTCGCGCACCGCAATTTGCACTGTACTCGAGTACAGGCCATTTCAATAGGGACGGGCACCTGAATTCAGAGCCAGACACAGGGAAACTCTCGGAAGCATCTATTGAGATGGTGCTGCTTTCTTTGGCTGCCCGTTTTTCTACTTGGGCGGGCTCTTTCGCAGATTTTCGACCCAGCCTCGAATTTTCGGGGCGCTCGGGTCGGCGGGGTAGTCCTTCAGAAATAGTTCGAACGCGGCGATCGCGCGCTGGCGCTCCCCTAAACCGGCCAGCGCTTCCCCAAGAATCAGCTCGACTCGGCTAGCCGCTTCTTTGCCGGTCGCGAGCGCCTTTTCCGCGTGTTCTCGCGCTTGCTGGTAATCGCGCTGGTGGAGATAAGATCCGGAAAGCATCCATTGAGATTTCCAGGAAGACGGATCTAATTGCACGGCTTTATTCAAAACGTCAATCGCACCGGAATAGTTTCCCTCATCGAAGCGTAAAGTGCCCAGGGCCATCAGGGAGGGCACTTGATTGGGATCCACCGAAACGGATTCTTCCAGATAAGGCTGCGCCAGGGGCAACTGCCTCGCGAGAAGGTAGCTCATTCCCGTAACGTAATTCACGTAGGGATTGCCGGGTGCCATGTGAATTGCGTTCAGGAAATGCTTCTGCGCCGAGGGAATTTTGCCCGAATTCATGTCGCGCAGGCCCCTTTCCACTTCCTTCTGGGCGCGAGGCGCGAGTACAAATGCGCCGGTCGGGGGATGAAGGAGCAAACGCTCATCAATGGGTTTCAAGAAAACAGTGACGGACGCGGAGCCAAAGTCCATGGCGGGAACGGTGACCAGTTCCCGGGCGGGCTGGTAACCGTCGACCTTCACCTCCAGGTCGTAGGTGACTCCTGTTACCAGACCCGAGAACGCCCAGGCATTTCCCACCATGCGGGGGGTTTGCGTCACCGGCGAATTATCCGAGGAGGTAAGAGTCATCTGCGGTAGCGCCGAGGCGGGAACGATCGACCCGTGCTCGCCGCGAATGTACACCATGATCCACCCAGTTCCCTGCGTCTTGCCAAGCGTGCTGGGTAACGGGGGACCACCCTGGGCCGCCACGTATGGCGCGACACTGAGGAATAAAGACGCAGTGGCCAAGAGCTTGACTAGGTTTGATTTCACGTTCGTCCCGTTAAGCACGCGGGTTGGCTGAGACCAAGCGACGCCGTCCTTGAACAAGACCATAAGTGAAGGTCTGCTGGCTGTCAAGCATATGCCCGGCCCCTGGGCCGCTCCGAGAGCCGATTGGCTGTTCTGCCTTCGATTCAAGTTGAGTGATTCGCTGCGCTCTTCTATAATCGTCTTTCCGGATAACGAGGCGCAAAAAACAGTGCTAAAGAATCTGAGCCAAAGCAAAACGGCTGTAAGGATTTTTCTAGGCGGCATCCTTGTGCTGATCAGTGGCGCAATGGTTTTGACCATGGCGCCCATTTCACCGCTGGGCAACTCCACCACGGGCAGCGCCGATGCGATCGCCACGGTCGGTGGGGAGAACATAACCGCCGTTGACGTCCGCCAGCAGTACGATCAGCAGACGCAAGGGCAAACCATCCCGCCCGTACTGCAGGGCCTGTACATGCGTCAGATTCTTGACCAGATGGTTTTCAAGCGCCTTCTGGGTATGGAAGCCGATCGCCTGGGCATCCAGGTTACGCCCGAAGAGACCACGGCGCGCATCAAGCAGCTGATTCCGACGGCATTTGTCGGCGGTAATTGGATTGGCGCTGAACGCTATGCGCAAGAGGTGCAAGTGCGGACGGGCATGTCGGTGCCGCAGTTCGAAGATGAGGTACGCACGAGCGTGCTGGAGGAAAAGTTCAAGGACCTAGTCACCGACGGCATCAGCGTCACCCCGCAAGAAATCGAGCAACGCTATCGTTGGCAAAATGAAAAGGTTCAGCTCGATTACGTGGCGATCAAACCTTCCGACCTAGAATCGACCATCAATCCGTCTGATGCGGAGCTGTCCGCGTATTTTTCGAAGAACGAGTCGAAATACCAAGTGCCTGAACGGCGCTCCGCCAAATACGCTCTTCTGGATCTCGATGAGCTCAAGAAGAACACGAAAATCAGTGATGCCGACGTCCAAGCGTATTACCAGCAGCATTTGAGCGACTACAAGGTCGAAAATCGCGTTCACGCTGAGCAGATCGTCTTCAACACGCTGGGCAAGACCGATGCGGAAGTGACTCTGATCAAGCAGCAGGCCCAGAAGGTCGATGACCAAGCCAAACACGGTGCAAAATTCGAGGATTTGGCCAAGAAGTATTCCGAAGACGCGAATACCAAAGCGAAGGGTGGTGACATCGGTTGGATTGTCGCCGGTCAGACGGCTCCTTCGTTCGAGAAAGCCGCCTTCAGCTTGCCGAAGGGCGGCGTTTCCGACGTGGTGCAGACGCCGTATAGCTTCGATATCATCAAGGTAGTGGATAAGGAAGACGCGCACACGAAGAGCCTCGCGGAAGTTCGCGATTCGATTGTCACGACGCTGACGCAGGAAAAAGTGAACGACGAACAAGGCGGGCTATCCGACAAAATAGCCGCCGCGGTCCGGCAGTCGAATCGCCAATCGATCGATGCCATTGCCAAGCAATTTGATTTGCAAACAGGCGAGACGCCCCTGGTTAGCGTCACCGAGCCGGTGGGCGTTCTGGGTAGCGCGCCGCAGCTCCAAGAGGCGCTTTTTTCGCTTCGTGAGGGTGAATTGAGCCAGCCGATCTCGATCGATCACGGCTACGTGATCATTTCCGTCGACAAGATCGTCGCAGGACATCCAGGCACCCTGGCCGAAGTCCGCGACCGCGTTGTTTCCGATTACCGCAAACAGATGGCTCAGGACCTTGCAGAGCAAAAAGCGCAGGAGCTAGCCAAGCGCGTGAAAGCAGGCGATTCGCTCGAAAAGGCAGCAAAATCGCTTGGTCTGGCCGCCAAGTCTACCGACCCGATCACGCGCACCAGCCAAATCGCCGATCTAGGCCCGGCCAAGGATCTGCAGGCAGCGTTCAACATGAACGTGGGTCAAGCCAGTGCGCCGGCTCTTGTCGGCGGGAACTGGGTGGTTTATCAGGTGAAGTCGAAACAGGGAGTCAACCCGGCGGATTTCGCAAAAGCGGCGAACGATTTGCGACAACAAATCTTGCAAGAGAAGCAATCGGTGGCGTTCGAGGCGTTCCATGATGCTCTGCAAAAGCGTTACGAGCAAGAAGGCAAACTCGCTTTCAACCAAGATAATCTGAAGAGCCTAATCAGCCAGTCGTCGAGCTAAATAATTGTAAATAAATGGCTTACGCTTCTAGGAACGAAGTATTTTTTCCAGTTGCGCCCCCCCTAGCATTCGTCTAGCATATTTCCTCTAGCAGCGCCTGCCCCGTCGCCAGCGGGGTGCCACCGAATCGACGGGACTTCCTCCCCCGTTTGAAACGCCTTGATTCGCTCGAGAGCAGATACCGGCAAGCGAACATTTCCACGAGCTCCGTCAGGGTCGCGGGACTTTGAAGCTTCAACGGGTAAAAAAGGCAACTTCGGCCGAGGCCCAGCTTCACCATAGAGAGAGACAGCCATGAATCAAAAATCGATCGCCCAGCGCAACGAGTATCGCTGCTGCATTGAAATCAATCAGAATGGCAAGTATTCGGTCCGGGTCCAAGCCAAGTTCGGCGGGAAGGACTGGTCGCTACCGGTATTTTTCCTTGTCTCGTCTTTCGACACTGCCATGAAGAGGCTGGAAGAGGCTCTTCAGCTCTTGCAGCGGCACGAGGAACATTTGTGGTTCTGGGGCGTCGAGCGGAGTGATGATCCGAAAGTTGCCGTGGAAATGCTCAGTCAATTTGGCCTTCATTATGACCAGCGCAAGGACTTTCCCCGGCGTGCCGCGGAACTCACCGTTCCGGCCGGCCGCGCCGTGTCTGCCTTTCGGTTAGCGCAAGCGCGCCGCGCACTCGCCGATTCGATCAGCTCCGGCCGGACGGCCCTGGCGAGCGACTAGCGGGTAATCCCGAGGTCCGGTCTTTTTAACCCCTTGATTGGCGCGAAGGTGAAACGACGGAGCCAGATTCTTCCGTCGTTCTACTTGCCGCGGATAATCACTTCGCCGTGCGCGATCACGTGGTCATTAATCAACAATCGATATTTGAACGACCCGGGACCCAGGCCGGCGCGCGGTGTCCCGCTCATTAAGCGCACACCCGGGGGTGCCTGAAAGACATTCGAGGAAAATGGGCATCTTTGGGGATCAAACTCAATGCGGAGATTCCCGCTTTCCGCCACCCAAACGACCTGATCGGTAGCTTCGATGAGCACAACTTCCGGTACAACCCCGACGAGCACCAGTTTTTCAGCCATAGTTTGAATCGCGCCGGAGACTCGAGGGAGGCACGAGCCTCGAACCATAACATACCCGCGCGCGGTTTACATCCTTCGC
>JBAUEX010000279.1:0-18574 GCA_049678845.1 Candidatus Acidiferrales bacterium | reverse complement strand
GTGCTCTCCAGCGCTACCGAAGCGATTGCCTCGGATTTGAACACTGAAGCGAAGGGCACAGGGATCGTCGTTTACAATCCGCTCTCCATCGCGCGCGAAGACGTCGTTGCTGCGCACATCGATTTTTCGGGCGGCGCTCCGCAAGCGGTTCGCGTCATCGGTCCCGACGGCAGGGAAGTCCCCGCGCAGATTGACGGTGACGAAAGTGGTGCGGCGAGAGTCTTGTTCCTCGCCAAAGTTCCTTCGACCGGCTTCGCCGTCTACGATGTGCAACCTGCGGACACCTCCCCTGCCACAAACTCTTCCGATCTAAAAGTTACAGATTCCTCGCTCGAAAACGCCCGCTATCGCATCCAGGTGAATCACGACGGCGACATTTCGAGCATCTTCGACAAGAAGCTCAATCGGGAACTTCTCTCCGCTCCGGTGCGCCTCGCATTCCAAAGCGAAAAGCCTTCGCAATGGCCGGCGTGGAACATGGACTGGTCGGATCAGAGCAAACCGCCGCGCGGCTACGTTGGCGGCCCCGCAAAAATCAGCATCGTTGAAAACGGTCCGGTACGCGTCGCTCTCCGCGTGGAGCGCGAGGCCGAAGGCTCACAATTCGTGCAAACGATTCGCCTCTCCGCCGGCGATGCGGGCAATCGCGTCGAATTCGCCGATTCGATTGACTGGAAAACTCGCGAAGCCGCCCTCAAGGCCACCTTTCCGCTCATCGCCTCGAATCAAACCGCAACTTACAATTGGGGTGCCGGCACTCTCGAGCGTCCCGCCGACAACGAAAAAATGTTCGAGATGCCCTCGCATCGCTGGTTCGATCTCACCGATCAAAGCGGCAGTTTCGGCGTCACAATCTTTTCCGGCGCGAAGACTGGCTCCGACAGACCCAGCGACAACACGTTGCGCCTCACGCTCCTCTACACTCCGGGAATCAGCGACGCGGGGCAGTCCTATCGCGATCAGGCTTCGCAGGACTTTGGCCACCACGAATTCGTCTACGGCCTCGCGAGCCATGCCGGTGGCTGGCGCGACGGCGATACAGCTTGGCAAGCGTACCGTCTTGACGCGCCGCTCATCGCATTCCAGAGCGCGAAGCATCGCGGAGCCCTCGGCAAAACTTTCTCTTTGCTGAAAGTCAGCGGCAACGGTGTTCGCGTCATGGCTTTCAAAAAAGCCGAAGACGGCAACGACGAAGTTGTGCGCCTCGTCGAAATGAACGGCAAGCCGCAGCGAGGCGTTCGCATTTCGTTTGCCGCTCCGGTGCTTGCGGCGCACGAAATCAACGGGCAGGAATTGCCGGTTGGCCCAGCCTCGATCGCCAAAGGCGACTTGCTCGCAAATTTCTCGCCGTACGAAATCAAGAGCTACGAAGTGAAATTAGCGCCGTCGCGCGTTCGGTCAATTCCTCCGCGCTCGCTGGCAATTCCGCTCCACTACGACCTCGCCGCTGCCAGCGACGATGGCGAGAAGTCAGTGGGTGGCTTTGATGCCGCGGGCAACGCTCTGCCCGCTGAATTGTTGCCGTCGGAAATCGCTTACTCCGGCATTCATTTTAAGCTTGCTCAGGCGGCAACCGGAAAACTCGACGCCGTCATCGCGCGCGGCCAAACCATTCAACTGCCCGCTGGAGAATTCAATCGCGTTTACTTCCTCGCCGCATCCGCCGACGGCGACCAGCAGGCAACATTCAGACTCGGCGACCACAGCGCCGATCTCACCATCCAGAATTGGGGCGGCTATGCCGGCCAGTCGTACGACCGCTCATTCACCATGGAGCCGAGACCAATTCCGCCGGAGCCCGATGCGAGCGATACCAGCGCGCGCGCGCAAAGAATTCGACGGCGGATCGCGTACTTGCAGAAAAACCCGGAAACACTGCCGCATTTCGCGAGCATCACTCCGGGCTTCATCAAACGCGCGCCCATCGCCTGGTTTGCCTCGCATCACCATACGCCCGACGGCGCCAACGTCCCATATGCCTATTCTTACCTGTTCGCCTACGCGCTTGATTTGCCGGCGGGCGCCAGGACCCTCACGCTGCCGGACAATGACAAAATTCGCATCTTGGCGATCACCGTGTCCAGCGAGCCGGCTCGGACGCATCCGGCACAGCCGCTTTACGACACAACCGAGCAGGTCGCCGGCCGGCAATAAGCGCTCGACAGCGATAAAATCGCAGCCCTCCCGCTGCCCATAAGTTGCTTATATTTCGTACGCAAGAAATTTCGCACAAACTTGATATACTTTTAACGGAGCGGTCATCCTGTATTTACACGAATCGCCCACACTAGTAGAGTTTGTCCTCACAAATGGCAACGTCAAGCACCACTCTTGAATCTGTCGCGCGCCCCGAGGAAAAGCGCCCCAAGCCGCCGGCGCGCCCCTATTCGGGCGCCCTGGTCGTAGTGGAAGGCATTGACGGCTCCGGGAAGAGCACCCAGCTCCATCTTCTCAAACGCTGGCTCGAGGTCGGCGGCTACCGCACCTATTTCACGGAGTGGAATTCCTCGCCGCTGGTGAAATCAGCAACTCGGCGCGGCAAGAAGCGCCGCCTTCTGACGCCGATGACGTTCTCGCTCATTCACGCAGCCGATTTTGCGGATCGCTACGAACGCCAAATTCTCCCGTTGCTTCGGAGCGGCCATCTGGTGCTCGCCGATCGCTATATTTACACCGCTTTCGCGCGCGACGGCGCACGCGGTTGTCCCATCGAGTGGCTCAGAAATCTCTATCGATTCGCCGTCATTCCCGATGTCACATTTTATTTTCGCGCTCCGCTGGAAATTGCCATTCGCCGCATCCTCAGCGGCCGCCCGCGAATAAAGTATTACGAAGCGGGAATGGATCTGGGTCTCTCGCTCGATCCGATTGAGAGTTTTGCAAAATTTCAAGGCCTCACTCTCGCGCGTTACGACCAGATGCTCCCCACGGACAATTTCGTTCTGATGGACGGTACCCTGCCTGTGCACCAGTTGCAGCAGAAAATGCGCGACGTCGTGGCTGGGCAAATTGAATTGAAGCGCTACAAAAATTTGTGACCGATCCCGTAAAATCCGACGGCAATCCGGACGTGATGCAGGAGTTTGTCACTACCGCGGCCTCCGGCATGCAGACGTGGTTTGGCGAAAGTGTGCCGCTGCGCCCTTCTGCTGGTTTGCCCACGAAGAATCGCAGCGAACTCAGCGGCCATCTGATTGTTCTTGAAGGCACGGACGGCTCGGGGCGTTCCACGCAGATCGCGCTGCTCACCGAATGGCTCGAGTCGCAGGGTTTCGCCGTCCAGACGATGGGCCTTCGCCGTTCTTTTCTGATCGCGAAAGATATCGACAGCCTGCTCGCCAGAAATTCCGTCACTCGCTACACGCTTGCGCTGATGTACGCCACCGATTTTTTCGATCAGCTCGAAAATCGCATTCTCCCTGCGCTGCGCTCGGGCATGATTGTTCTCGCGGACCGTTATTACTACACGTTGATCGCGCGTGCCGTGGTTCGCGGTCTCGAGCATGAATATCTCCACCGCATCTACGAACTGGCGCTGCCTCCGGACCTCACCTTCTTCCTGAATGTCCGCCCGCAAATCGCCTTCGAGCGCGAGTTTCAAAAATCTCCGGCGATCAGCTTCTGGGAGGCCGGCCGCGACCTCCATCTTTCCGACGATCTCTACGATTCTTTCATCAGTTATCAGACGATGCTTCGCAAGGAATTCGTGAACCTCGCCAAGCATCACGGCTTCGCCGCCTTGAACGGCGAGAATCCGATTCGCACGGTCAACGCGGACCTCCGCAAACGAATCGCATCCTACTTGGGCATCCGGAATATCCGTTACCGGCCCTCGCACGCCCTAGTCCATCTCTGGCAATAACCTTGGCCGCCCCTGTCCGAATCGCGGCCATCGATGCGGGCTCCAATGCCATTCGGCTTGTCATTGCCGAGGCAAAATCCTCCGCTGAAATTCAAATTCTCGATGTCGAGCGTGCGCCGGTTCGCTTGGGCCATCGCGCCTTCACCAAACGCCGCTTCAGCCGTTTGACCATCGACAACGCGGTGCACGCCTTTCGTCGCTTCAAACAATTGCTCGACCGCTATGGCGTGCAGCATTGCCGCGCCGTGGCCACTAGCGCCGCCCGCGAAGCGCGCAATCGCGACGATTTGATTCGCCGCATTCGCCGCACAACGGGCATCGAACTCGAAGTGATCGATTCGTCCGAGGAAGCGCGCCTCGTGCGCTCCGCGATTCTCGGCGCGCTGAGCCACAAATTGAATCCGCGGCTCATTGTTGATCTTGGCGGCGGCAGTCTCGAAATCAGCCTGCTTCGCAAACGCACGCCGGAGAAAATTTTCGCGTTGCCGTTGGGCAGCGTGCGCCTGATGGAAACGCTGGGAATCTACGGTGCCCTCAGCGAAGACGAATTCGAGCGCGTACAGCATCGCGTTTTTTCCTTGTTCCGAAGCGTTTGGCCCGCTCCGCCTAATCTCTCGGGCACCATCGCCGTGGCGTCGGGAGGCAATGCCGAAGCCCTGGCGCGCATTGCTCCTGGTCCGCGCGTCACTGGAATCGCGACCATCAATCTCCGCCTCCTTCGCGAGCGTCTGTGGGGAATTTTGGGACTCGATGTTGCCGAGCGCATGGACGTGCTCCATCTGCGCCGCGATCGCGCCGAAGTCATCGGCGTCGCTGCTGTGGTTTTCGCCTCGCTCGCGCAGTGGCTTCATTTGCGCTCCCTATTGGTGCCCGGAGTTGGCGTCAAAGAGGGAATCCTTTGGGATCTTGCATCCTCGCAGTTTTCCGGAGCAGTCGTCAGCGCCTACGCCGCCCGTTTTCAGCCGCTGCTCCGCGAAGCGCGCCGCGTCGCCGCGCGTTTTCATTATGAGCCGTCGCACGCCGAACAGGTGCGCCGCCTCGCTGGTTACCTTTTTGACCAGCTCGCTCCCGTTCACCGTCTTCCCTACGAGCTCCGGTTGCCTCTCGAACTCGCGACCATATTGCACGATGTGGGCTACGCAATCGATTCGAACTCGCATCACAAGCATGGCGAGTATATCGTTCGCCATGCGCACATCCCCGGACTCGCGGAGGCGGATCGTCTCCTCGTCGCGTGTTTAATCCGCTATCACGGCAAGGCGAACCCTGATCCGCAGCACAAACTTTATTCGTCGCTTGGCCCGCGTCGTCGCGCGCAAGTCCGCGCCCTCACTGCCATACTCCGCATTGCGATTGCTCTCGACAGACAGCGCCGCCGCGCGATCCAGAATGTGGACGTAATCATAGGCAAGAAGGGAATTCTTTTTCGCTTGCATTCGAGCGATCCCAAATCGCTGCCCGTTCGCCAGTATCATCGCGCTGCGAAATTATTCGAGGAAGTATTCGGAAGGAAAATCCGTTTTGGCCGCGCTCGCAACGCGCGAACCGCGTCCGGCCTACAAAGGCCGCAGGTGCGGACGCATCGCGCAGCGTGACTTCGACATGACAAACGGAATCTTCTATTGGTGTTCGGCGGTCACAGCTGTTTTGCCGCGGCGAAATTGGTTTGGGCCTAAATACCAGTTCAGTGGAAAGTAGAAAAGGAATCGCACATGATCGTTCATCTCTTTCGCCACGGTATTGCGATCGATCGCGAAGATCCCGCTTCACCGCCGGAAGCGGACCGTTTCCTGACGCCCAAGGGAATCGCTAAAACAGAAGCCGCCGCTCGCGGCCTGCATGCGCTCGGAATCAAGCCCGGCGTTATTTTGACGAGCCCTCTTCTGCGCGCGGTGCAAACTGCCGAGATTGCCTGCAATGCGTTGGGTTATCCGGTAAAAAAACTGCGCTACACGGATGCGCTGAAGTCAGAAGCGAAGCCTGCGGATTTGTTCAAGGAGTTGGCGGCAATAAAGCTCGACGAAGTAATCTGCGTGGGACACGCGCCGAACTTGGATGAGGTAATCGCGTACGCGATCGGCAGCCGCTCCGCGGTTACGTCGCTGAAGAAAGCAGGCTTCGCGTCACTGGAAGTGGAATCTTTTTCGCCGCCGCAGGGCTCGATCGTTGCTATTTATACGCCAAGGGCTCTCAGATTTCTCGCCGAGTAATGCGTAAAATTCATCGCAAATAACAGCCGAATCGCCAAAGCGATTCCTTATGCGGCATGCGTCTTCGCCTTGAGCTCCACTGGTCGAACTGCCGCGCCCGCCGCTCCCGGCAAAATGACGATCGGCTTGCGGCACGCGATTTCAAGCAAGTGCTTGGCGTTGGCCAGTTTTGACAGCAGCGGTTCCTCGCCATCATAGCCATAGGCCCGAAGCGTCAATCCTTCGAGGGTCACATCCAGCTCCAGTTTTCGTATCGGTTTTGCCGCGTGCTCGAAACAATTTACCAGCCGCAGAATGCCGGCAAGAAAAAGCGTGGCGTGCTGCATCGTTGCCGGCAACCTGCTGAATTCTTTGTGCTTCAGCTGTGGCAGCGCCTTCCGGTGGTAACGGGCTACGAGCGCAGTCAATTGCAATTCCGCTTGTTTCCATCCAATCGGGACGGGCTGCTGGCGAATCAACCGGTAGGATTCCTTGTGGTGTCCTTTGCTGCCTTCGCTCAGGCCGACGTCTTGCATCACTGCCGCGGCCTGCACAATCCAGCGCGCGCGTTCGGTCGGCAGCCCAACTGCAAATCCCCGCGCAGCCAGCACGTCGTACAACTCCACAGCCCTTGCCGCGATGCGCTGCACGGGCGCGAACTCCGGCGTTCGGAAAGATGCCCAGGCGCCCAGCTTTGCGACGGCGGCCTCTTCCAGTTTCTCATTTTGAGGCAACGCCGCTCGCCACACTTGCCACACAGAATTCTTGCCCGCCGCGCTTGACCGGTATTGCGCGAGGCGCTCCTTTTTTTCGTGTTCGATTGCCGCTTTCCAAGTTGCCAGTGTTGCGCGGTCGCTCTCGGGACGCACGCGAATCACATTCGACCACAGCACGTCCAAATCGTGCACGTCGCCCAGGAGATTCTGGAGCTGCTTTAGGTCTTTGCCCCACTGTCGGTCTAATCCGGGAAGGAAATTCTCCACGGTGTAGCGGAAATTCTTGAGGCCCACTCGCAACCGGTGATATCCAATTCTGGACTGGCTGTGCAATGCGAACTGATGCCGCCGGTGGCCCTCTTCCCATCTCTCCAGGGCGATGTATTGCGTTACCGGGCTGTCGGGCGCGATCAGCGCGGCACGCGGAGCCAGCGTCTCCTCCCACGTTTTCCATTTTTGCTGGTCGAAATCGCCGAGCGCCTTCAATGCCGCCGCTTTCAAATCCTTTTGCTCCTGCTCAACCGACATCTTGAGCGCCTCGCCCAATCCATCCTTGGCGACTGCCAGTTTTCCCAGCCAGTCGAGCCGCACTTGCGAGTCGCGCAGTTCGCCCAAATTCTTGAGGAGCTTTTTGCCCGCTCGCTTCATCTTTTTCCAGTCGGGATGCGGATCGCACTCGCTCAGCGCACCCTCGATGGCCAGGCATCGGCGCAGCGCGGTTCGCACGTCGTGGACATTGTCGGCGTTTGGTTCTTTGCCTGCCCTTTTGCAAATCTTCCGCGCGCGCGCCATCCAACGCGCCAAGCCGAGTTCCACCGACGGATTATTTTGTGTTTCGCCTTTCACGATCCGCGTTTCTCCTATCTCCGCTGGGAAGCTATCAGGGGCACCGGGGAGACCGATTCTACTCTTCGGCCAGAGCTCTGGCAAATGGCGAAAAGTTGTTCGAGGAATCGCCGAGGGTCGGAAAGTGCAGCGCGTGGGGGGGCGGGAACGGACGCCTCCGAAACGGGCAATCCTTCTGGTAAAGTGACTGATTGACAGGAGAACGCGAGATGACTATGCGTTTTGGGATGACAACATAAAAGAGAAGCAGATCCCTCGCCTCGTGGCGGAGTGAGAAAGGAAGGAACATGTGATGAAGGCAGCTAAAGGCAAACACGGATTACGGGTTCTGGTAATTGACGTTGGGGGAACGCACGTCAAGGCGCTCGCGACGGGGGAGCGTGAGGAGCGAAAAATCGACTCTGGCCCGAAGATGACGGCGGCGCAAATGGTGCATGACGTGAAGCAATCGGCGAGCGGCTGGAAGTACGACGTGATTTCAATTGGCTATCCGGGGCCGGTGGTGCAAGGGCGGCCGTTGCACGAGCCGTGCAATTTGGGCAAAGGCTGGGTGGGATTTCATTTCAGCCACGCTTTTGGGCGTCCCGTAAAACTGGTGAATGATGCGGCGATGCAGGCGCTGGGGAGCTACCGCGGAGGCCGCATGCTCTTTTTGGGGCTGGGCACGGGCCTCGGTTCGGCGATGATTGTTGATGGAACGCTTCAGCCATTGGAATTGGCGCATTTGCCGTACAAGAAAGGCCGCACGTACGAAGATTACCTTGGGCTGCGCGGGCTCAAACATCTCGGAAAGAAGAAATGGCGGCGGCACGTCGCTGATGTGGTTGAGCGTCTCAAGACCGCGCTCGAACCCGATTACATCGTGATCGGCGGCGGAAATTTGAAAAAATTGAAGAAGCTGCCTCCCGGCGCGGAAGCGGGAGACAATCGCAATGCGTTTCGCGGCGGTTTCCGCCTGTGGAAAAGCATAGAAGTGAAGGCTTCGATTCACACGCCCAAAGCGCCCGAGCCAAAAACTCCGTGAAGAGTTTCGCGTTTCGCATACTGTTTTCGCCTCATTTTCGCGCTGTTGCGCAGCGACACATCGCTCTGAATAAGGGACAACTCACCTGCAAGTGCGCGAATCGAATCGCTGTGAGCTTCGTATGTGCAATTTTCTTCAGGCAACGTAAACGTTCGAGCGAGGGAACTTCGAGATGCGTGGAATAATTCTAGGCGTTTTCGTCGCGACGATGGGGATTTTGCCCTGTCGCGCAAATGTCGCGCAATCCTGCCCGGGGAGCATGCCCGTCAGCAGTTTCAAGCTGTTGGTCGAGCCGCGCGGAGGCGGCCTGGCGCTTCCGTTGAGTTCTGTGAATTTGATTGCACTGGGCGACAAATTGAAATACGAGCCGGTCAATCTGCCCGCGAACATGAAAGGCAAAGCGCGAGTTGCGGTCCTGCTTGCGCCGCTGGCCACGGACACTTCCGGGCACATCGATGTTCTCGAGGTCAAACCGGCGAATGCCGCCGCCGAATGGCGGGTGCCGATGAATGCCGCCGAGGTCGGGCTCGTTTTTGGCCCGCATGGACTGGACGTTCACAAAATCGATTCCTTCGTTAAAAAAAATCCAGACCTTGTTTTCAAGTTGAGCGATTACGTTGAGCAGACGTCGAAAGTCGAGGCCCTGGTTCAAACTCTTTCGAAATACGAGCAATCCGCCCCCGGCAGCACGAATCTGCAATCCATGCTGAACCATTTTTCCTCGCAATATGGCGTGGCGTTGCCGACGCTCAGCGCGAACATGCCGGCGGACCAGCAAGCTGCGCAGCTTCTCCGCGCCATGCTGCCGGCGTTTTCCGCCACAGATCCGCCTGCCAGGCCGACAATCTCGCAACAGTCGGCGAGTTTAGCCGCTTCGGTCGCGACGTTTTTCTTTGGGCCTCAAGCGCTGCTGGCAGCGGGCAGTGCAGGGCTTTTTGCGGAATTGCATGCCACGTTTTTCCCGCGCGCGGAATTCCGATCGGCATTTGCCGAGCCCGTTCCCTCGAATGGCATGAACCTTTGCACGGGCAAGCAGCCGGCGCAATCAACGAGTCACGTGCGAATTGCATACCTATGGATGCTGCCGATTCCGGACGCGCCGCCGCCGTCCGTCTCGTTACCCAAGCCCGCGCATATACCGACTAGATGGATTTCAACGATTGACGTTTCCTGCGCCAGCGTTTCCGAAATGAGACTTTTGACGCGCGCACGGGATTGGCATTTGGTTTCGCCAACGAAGGATATTGCGATTTCTTTGAAAGTCAATGTTGGGCCGGAAGTCGATTCACTGGTGCTCGATCTTACGCACGTCGAGCTCCCCCCGGGCCAATATCATTTAGAGGCGAAGTGGGATTGGACTCCGTTGGTGGTGCGAGGCGCGATCGATGTGCTGAACTTCGCCGATTATTCCCGTGTAAGACTTTCTCCGTATACCGAGGATCATTTGGTCGCGGGAAATGGTTTGGTTCCGCTGGAGCTTACCGGCGCGGACTTCGAATTTCTGAACAATGTGACACTGATCAACTCGAAAAATCGGGCGACCCTGACACGTGTTTCCTACAATCTTTCCGATGAGGGTCAGGCCAGCTCGCTCAAAGCGCTGACCGCGAATATCGACGCCAGCCATCTGCAATGCGGCTCGTATTTCCTGCGGTTGAGGCAGATCAATGGCCAAACGCACGATGTCCCTGTTACTGTGCATCCGCCGAATCCGACGCTCGATCATTTGCCGCTGCGCATCAATCTGGGACAGCCGGAGCAAATCGTGAATCTGCGGGGAACGGGCCTGGACCGGATCGAGAAAATCACGAGCCCGGATGCGTCGTGGACTCTCGGGCCCGCCGCGCCGCAAACGACGGGCATGAGCGAGCGCCAGGCGACACTGAAGATCAAACCAAAGACTCCGAAGGGCGCGCGTATCAGCGCGAAGATATTCGTCGCCGGGATTCAGGAACCGCTCGACGTGCCGGATGTATTGGAAGTTGTGGGCCCTCGTCCAAAAATCGTCAGCGTGAGGAAGTCTTTTGCCTCGGAAACGAGCGTGGCGCTTCGTGACGGTGAAATTCCCGCCAACTCCGCCGTCAGCTTTGCGATTGACGCGCAAAACATCGCCTCTCGTTCCAAGCTGCACCTCGCATGCGGCGCACCCGACGACACGAAACGCGATTTGACGATGACGCCGGGCGAACGCGACGGCGCGAACCAGTTGGATCTTGCCGGCGAACACTCTCTGTTTCTGTCGCTGAACCCAGGCGATGTGGGCCAGTCCGGATGCTTATTGATGGCGACGGTCACCGATGAAGTGACCGGCACATCGGATCCATATGCGCTCGGCCGCATTGTACGCCTTCCGCGAATCGACAAATTCACCGTAACAGACGAAAGCCTGGGCGCATCGCTTTACGCGGGCTTATTGACGGGCGACGATCTTCAGGCGATCACAATGACCGGATGGGACGCCCAGCATGGAATACCCGTGCAGAACATTCCGACTCCGGTTCCGGGCGAGCCTCAGCGGCAGACACTGAAGATCACCATGTCTTGGCCGCCGCCTTCTCCGCATGCCATGCTTTACATTTGGCTCAGCGACCAAACCGAGGGCCGCGCGACGAACGTCCGGTATTGATGTTGCGCTATTCTAGCGGAGAGGAAAGCACATGCCGCCCGATGCAAGCGAAGCGAGATCAGCCGCCCGCACGATTTTTAAATTCTCGTGGATTATCGTCGCTATGACCGCGCTGATTATCGCGGGGATCTTCTATTCGCGCTGGCAGGAAAATCGTGACATCGAGGAAAAGGCCGCGGCGGCGAAGCGCGCAAAGGCTCAGGAGCTTGTCGACGATTTTGGCGGGAATGATTTCAAGATCCTGAATTTTTACGCCGCTCCGGGGGCTATTCGTCGCGGCGACGAGGCCGCGCTGTGCTACGGCGTGTCGAACGCAAAAGCCGTCACGTTGGAGCCAAAAGCGTCCGAGGACGTTTGGCCGTCGCTGAACCGGTGCCTGGAAGTTTCCCCTAAGAAAACTACCACCTATACGTTGACGGCAACTGATGCCGCCGGGCACAAAAGATCCGCCACGCTCACCCTCACAGTGCAGTAGGTTCTAAGCTAAGACCTTTCCGAAGATTGTCCATGAGCATGCAACGCGCGGGGGCTTGACTCGGGGCGCGCGCGGTTGGACAATGCGCCGCCGGAGTCAGCGACTCGAATCACACCGGTTTTAAATTAACTCGATCACACGAGGCCACGAAGCATGCCCATCACAGAGACAAAATCAGCAATCGATCGCCGCGGTTTTCTCGCCGCATGTTCCAAATTCGGAATCGCAGGCACGCTTTTTCCCGGAGTCCTGTGGGCCATGGCTGAAGGCGAGCCGAAGAAAATCACCGTGGAGATGATCAGCGATGCGGCTGCGATTGCGGACGTGCCGATTCCCGCCGAAGATCGCGAAATGATGCTGCGCAATCTGCAGAATGCGACCAAGGGTTACGACGAGATTTACGCGCTGCACATGGCGAATGGCGTTCAGCCCGCGATGATCTTCGATCCGTTGACGAGCACGAACGCGCATTTCGAAGAAGCCAAACGCCCATTGCAAATGTCGGCTGCGCCCGCCATCGCCGCGCGCCACGTGCCCAAAGATTTGGAGGAGATTGCGTTCGCGACCGTGCGCGAGTTCGCGGAAATGATACGCACGAAAAAAGTGTCGTCGACGGCGCTGACGCAAATGTATTTAGCGCGCCTGAAACGATATGACCCTCTGCTTCACTTCGTAATTACCCTGACCGAAGACCGCGCGCTCGCGCAGGCCAAAGAAGCGGATCGCGACATCGCCGCTGGGAAATATCGCGGGCCGCTGCATGGGATTCCATGGGGCGCGAAGGATTTGCTGGCCGTCAAAGGCTATCCCACCACGTGGGGCGCCGCGCCTTATAAGGATCAGAAAATCGACGAGGATGCGACCGTAGTGAAGCGCCTCGACGCCGCCGGCGCGGTGCTGCTGGCAAAACTCACACTCGGTGCCCTTGCGAACGGCGATCACTGGTTCGGAGGAATCACGCGCAACCCGTGGAATCCGGATCAGGGCTCAAGCGGGTCTTCCGCCGGACCATCGTCGGCGACGGCCGCAGGCTGCGTCGGATTCGCGATCGGTTCGGAGACGTTGGGCTCGATTTCGTCGCCTAGCACGCGCTGCGGCTGCACGGGCTTGCGACCCACGTTTGGGCACGTGCCGCGCACGGGCGCCATGGCTCTCTCCTGGAGCCAGGACAAGCTTGGCCCCATCTGTCGCGCCGTGGAAGATTGCGCGCTGGCGCTCGACGCGATTTACGGACCGGATGGCGAGGACCGCTCCGTCCAGCCGGCCGCGTTCAGTTGGAACGCTCATCAGGACTGGCGGAAATTCCGAGTCGGATTCCTCGAATCCGAATTCAAGTTTGACCGCGCCGCGCTGGAAGGGCGCATAAAGAATTTTCGCGGTGTCACGGACGTGGAGAAACAGCAGATCATCAAGTCCGCCGAATACGACCAAAAATTCAACGATGCCGCGTTGCAGAAATTGCGCGACATGGGCGTGAAGATGACGGCAATCGAGTTGCCGAAGCTTCCTTATCAGCCGATGGTCACGATCCTCGATGTGGAAGCTGCGGCGGCCTTTGATGAGCTGACACGCACCGGGCGCGACAAACTTCTTGTCGATCGAACGCCCGGAGGCTGGGCGAACACGTTCCGCGTGGCTCGTTTCGTTCCGGCGGTCGAATACGTGCAGGCGAATCGCGCAAAGTTCCTCGCCATGCAGGCGGTCGCCAAGGCCTTTGAGGGTTACGACGTGATCGTTGCGCCCACGAATGGCGAGCAGCTGACAGTGACGAATCTCACCGGACATCCCGCGTTGATTTTACCCAATGGTTTTCGGGGAGATGACGCGCCGCCCGCCGTTAAAGACAAAGACGGAATGGTCGGAAATTATGGCGGTCCCGGCACTCCGGTGAGTTTAACGTTCCTTGCGCCGCTTTATGGAGAAGAGAAGATGCTGGCATTCGGCCGTGCGTATCAGGACGCGACCAAGTTCCATTTGCAGCGCCCCAAGCTGCAGGCATAAGAACGCAGTCTCAGCGGTATGCAATTACAAAAAGTCGCAGGAAGGGAAATAGGATGCGTCCGTCTGGGCGCGGCGGATAAGCGACACGGATTTTTTCAAGATACTCGGCGATGAATCGCTCGCGCTCGGGCTCTTCCTCGATGGCCTGAAGATACGCACGCATGCCGGTGCCTTTATACCATTCGACCACCGCCTCCGCGTTGGGCATCACGTGGATGTACTCGGTCTCCCACAGCTCGACGCGCGAAGCCAGTGGTGCAACGAGATCGTAGTAAAAGCCAGAATCATGCGAGTGCCAGTTCTTCACGCGTCCCGTGGGGAACCATTTCCGCCAGCCAAGCGATGCCGCCATTTCGCGCAACAATCGGTGCGCGGGGCGATCGAAGCTGCTGGGAATCTGTATCGCAAGAGCGCCGCCCGCTGCGACGCGCGCGAAAAGTTTGGGATATAGGCCGGCGTGATCAGGAAGCCACTGAAGCGCCGCATTCGAGAAGACGACGTCGAACTGCTGCTGTTCCTCGGCCGCCCATTTGACAATGTCGCCAACGATCCATCGCCCGCGGGAATGCGTCTGGATGGCGGCGTTAATCATCTCGGCCGCGCTGTCGACTCCGGTGATCTCCGCGTCCGGCCATCGTTCTGCGAGCACTTGCGTGCTGTTGCCGGGACCGCATCCGAGGTCAATCACATGGTGAATATTGGGGAGGGTAACGCGAGCAGCAAGGTCACGGCAAGGCTGTGTGCGCTCTTCGGAGAATTTCAAGTACTGCTCGGGATTCCACCCTGCCATTTAAGGACGACCCGCCTACTCCATTCTCGGCGCGAGTTTGAGGGGGCGCGCGAGATGCATCCAGGTCAATAATTTTAACACCGGCCACGATGGATCGAATTCGCCGCGAAACACGCTGAAGCGCGCCGAGGTCGGATACGCATGATGGTTGTTGTGCCAGCCTTCTCCGGCGGTTATCAGCGCGATGAAGCCAAGATTTGTGGCGGTGTTGTCGAAATTGCGTTTGCCGAAGGCGTGATTTGCGCCGTTGATTACGGCATTCAGGAAAATGTAGGTGGCGGCCTGCACGAGGTAGGCAAGCCCTCCCCAGACCGGTCCGAGCAACAACATGAAAATCGCGACGCCCGTGATTACCCCGGCGAGCCCAAAGCCAAAAATATGGCGATCCAGCCAGCCGTTGCCAACATCCGGTGCGAACGTCGCGAGCGTCTCAGGCTGCTTTGCCTCGCGCACGTAATAATAGACGTTGCCGAGCAAAATGCGCCAGAGGCCCTCGAGCACGGGACTGTGCGGATCGCCTTCCACATCCGTGTGACGGTGATGCTTGCGATGCACCGCAACCCATTCTTTGGCGTTGATTCCGGTCCACAGCCAAAGCTGCAAGCGCATGGGAAAGGCAACGATGGGGCTGAGATACACGCCGCGATGCGCGAGCGTTCGGTGCAAATAAATGCTGGTGGCAAATGAAGACAGTTGAACGGCGACAACGACAGCAATAGCGGCATAGAGGAGATGTAGCAAAGGCGCCTCGATCTCTTCTGTTTCTTGTTTAATTAGCGAACGCCCAAGAATAAACCGGGGATGCAACGCCGTCAAACGGTACGTGAAATGTTTTTCCAGAATTTAGCGGCGCTTCAAAAATGAACCCAAATTCGCGGCCGAACACCGCTCGCCGATCTGGCTCTGGATGCCAATAACTGTTTGTTCGCACTCTTCTCTGACGCGACGCCGCTTTGGATGAGCGCGCATTAAAATGCCTACTGTTCGCCTTGGAGGATGCGTTCCCATTGGCGCGCATGTTTGACACGGCCCAGAGGCACAATCCCCACAGACTTGCATAATTCCGGCTGTCCGAGCCGAAAAAATCGGGCGAGGAGGATTTTCGATGAAAAAGAAAGTCATGAGCATTCTGGTTGCGTCCACATTCGCGCTGGCGCTGTCACTCCCGATGGCGACCTCCGCGGATCCCGGACCCGTTCCGTCCAAGACGCCCACGGTGACAGGGCTGCACACCAACACGCAGGATCGCGACGACCGAGAGCGCCATCCGGAAATTCGCGACGCGATGAACCTGTTGAACCAAGCCCAGGATCACCTGCGGCATGCCGACACTGACTTCCGCGGCCATCGCACAAAGGCCATGAGGCACATCAGCGCGGCCTTGGAAGAGCTTAACCTCGCGCTCCGTTCCGACAGACGCTAAATCCGGAATCTCTGGCGGGAAACGCGCGGCACAAAAGAAAGAGCGGCGCTTGTGCAAGTTGCTGGCGACGATCGCCAAACAAAACAGAGCACCGCTCTTTTTGTTTTTCAGGATGGAAGCAATCCAAACAGGGAAGACTTACTTCAGGCTTGCTGGGCTCGCTTTGGCGGCAGGTGCGCTTGAACCAGACTTGCCGGATGCAATCGCTCGAACGATTTTATTCGCGATGCCACTGCTGATGGGGCAAGTTGTGTCGTTGATCCGGCACTCGGCCAGCGTTAATTTGCAACCGCAAGTGCAGTCCTGGGCATTCAAGCGGTGCAACGCCATTTTCTTCTGCGCTGGCGTCAATCCAGCGAAACTCACGCCAGGCAGCTCACTCGCGTGGGCGGCGTTTTTCAAGAAGATTTGGCCGGTGTCCTTGAACGTTTCAATGCGCGCCGTAACCGGCATGCCCATCACCGAGCGCACTTCCATATCGTAAAAATCGAGCGGATACACCCCCACGTTTTTCTGCACCACGCGGCCGTCCGCGTTGATCACGAACGTTGTCGGCAACGCGTCCACTCCGCCATATTCGCGTTCGAGCGGCCCGCTCGACATAATCACCGGATAATTGATGCCGGCCTTCTGCGCGAATTTCGCAACCTGTTCGGGTGGCGCTTCGTCTTCGGAGGCGCCGATAATCTGCAGCGTGTCTTGGTACTGGGCTTGCAGCTTGATCATCTCCGGGATTTCCTCGCGACAAGGGCCGCACCACGTGGCCCAGAAATTCAACAGGACCACTTTGCCTTTCAGCGCAGCAGTTGAGACAACCTTGCCGGAAAGATCGCGCACCAGGAACGGCGGAGCCGCTTCAGGATCCTTTGCAAAATAGAGAACGGGCACATTCTGAGCTTCGGCGGTTGGATTTTTTGCCACCACCACCGGACGACTTGCGGGGCGACCCTGCCGAGCGCCTGGCCGCGCGACCGCCAAAGCGTGGAAGACAAAAAGGGCCGTTCCAGCCGCCAGCGCTATCAGCACGATCGAAGCAACAATGCTTATCCGCGTCATGCGCATACGATCTTTGTCCTGCCTTATTATGGGGCCGAACTATTATGAGTACAAGCCGAACAGTCCGTTTGGATTTCTTGGATGCGTCCGATTCGCACGTTCCTGGGCTGGGCTTCTATGCCGATGCTTTCCGAATGGCGCTGGAGTCCAGCGATTCTCGTTCCGCGGAGCGGTCCTGAATCGGAAAGCCGCTCTTCTGCCAGGCTGCGAATCCGCCCGCCAGCGGACGCACGCGCGTTATGCCTTGCCTCCTGAGCAGCAGCGCCACACGGGCGCTGGTGGCCTCATTGGGTCAAGTGCAGTAGAGCACCACGTCCCGATCCCGGGGAATCTCCTGTTGGCGTTGTTCGATCTCCTGGGGGTCCAGCCGCAGCGCTCCGGGAATCGTCAGCGGATCGGCTTCAAACTCCAGCGAGTGCCGCAAATCCACGATCTGAATATTCTCCCCCGCGTCGAGCATGCGCTTCAGCTCGTCGGGTGCAATGCGCGCTACACGCAAGTCCCGCAGAAATTTCCGGCGTTGCATGTACTTGTAGAGAATGTAGGCGGCGAGCGCGCTCACGAGCAGAAAGATCAACATCTCACCTAATCTCATGGCGTATTGCGCCACCCGTTCGAGTTCGTGCGAAAACGCGAAACCCAACCCTACGAACGTTCCTGCCCACAGCAATCCCCCGCACAGGTCATAAATAACGAAACGCGGGAGGCGCATATGAAATATGCCCGCGAGCGGCGGCGCCACGCTTGAAAGTCCGGGAATGAATTTGGCAACCAGCAGTGATTTTGCGCCCAGCCGCACATATAGATCCTCCGTCCGGCGCGCGCATGAGTCGGGCTCGATCGAAATCCGGCAAATCCAATTGAGCACGCTTCCACCGCGCCGCCTGCCGATTTCGTACCAACAAAAATCGCTGATCGCTGAGGCGACCACGGGCAGCGCCAGACACAAAGCCAGATTCAAATTTCCGGATCCTGCCAGCGCGCCTGCCGCGAGCAACAGGGGTATCGAAGGAATCGGAAGCCCGGCCTGCTCGAACAATACCCAGACGAACAGAACCACGTAGCCATGGGCCACGAGAAAGCCAATAAGAGTCTGCATAGCGGTCAATTAAGAGTGCTGGAAAGAGCTAGGCGCGCGCAAGCGGCAAATCTGAGGTGATGAGAAGAGAAGGAAGTCGTCGAAAAAGCGGCAAGGACAGCGCCGAGTTCCAAACAGGGATTCACATTCCGAATTGGTTCAAGGAAAAACTTGAAATTGCGCCTCGTCATGAACGTAACCCGATTGCTCTCAAGAGCGACGGCAGCGCGGATCCTGCCGAACCAGTGGCAGCAATCGTGCCGTTGGGGAAGGCGGGTCGCCTTCCACAACGTGGCTCATCCCACTGTGGCAGAGGAGGAAGGGGCTCGGTCACGGAGTGGTGGGTGACGTTCCCACCTGCCTCTCTGAGAGGGAAGCTAGTGTATAGTCTCGTAATAAATTAGACACATCGTCTCACTTATAAGTGGACGTATTGACGGCCTGTGGTATGTATTGTCCCTATGGCGAGAGTCACTCCGGTCATGAAC
>JBAUEX010000278.1:0-5294 GCA_049678845.1 Candidatus Acidiferrales bacterium | reverse complement strand
GAAAAGTGGTGGGCGAGCCGACGGCGGGCTGGATTATTTACACTTCGGGAACGCAGTTGATTGATGGCTCGTTTCTGCGGTTGCCATTTATCCGGATTACCGCCGCGGATGGAACGCCGATGGAATTGCATCCGCGGCCGGTGGATTTTTTGGCGAAGCGGCCGATGGGAGAGAGCTACACGGAGCACGATGTGCAGCTGGACACGGCGGTGCGGGAATTGTTGAAGGAGATTCCAAACAGCGCGCGGCCGCAAATGTGATCGGCGGATTTTTTTGCGGAAGAGCGTGGACGAGCCGGGCGGCCAGGGGGGCGAGCAAACGAACGCGGGAGCCAATCCGGATTGGGAATCGCTGCGGATGCAGATGGTCGCCGAGCAGATTCGCAAGAGAGGGATTCGTTCGCCGAAAGTGCTGGCGGCGATGGAGCGCGTGCCGCGACATTTATTCGTGCCGGAGAAACTGGTAGCGCGTTCGTACCATGACGAGCCAGTGCCGATTGGCGAACGGCAAACGATTTCGCAGCCGTACATGGTGGCGGCGATGACGGAGGCGCTGGAACTGGAAGGACAGGAGCGAGTGCTCGAAGTCGGCGGGGGATCCGGGTATCAAGCGGCGATTCTGGCGCAACTGGCGCGCGAAGTGATTACGATCGAAGCGCGGGAAGCACTCGCCGAGGCAGCGCGAGAGCGGCTAGCCCTGTTGGGCTACGGCAATGTTCGTGTGGTAACAGGAGACGGCACGCTGGGATGGGCAGAAGCGGCGCCGTTTGATGCGATTCTCGTTGCGGCGGCGGCGCCGGAGATTCCTCCTCCGCTGATCGAGCAACTGGCCGAGGGCGGGCGGCTGGTGATTCCCGTCGGTAGAAGCGACCGCCAGATGCTGATGCGCATCCGCAAATCGAGCGACAACGCCGTGCAAGAAGAACTCTTCGCCTGCCAATTCGTCCCTCTGCAGGGCCGGTATGGCTGGCCCGCCAGTCCCGCCGAATGAACGCGCGCCTCGGGCTTTCCATAATTATTCCCGCGTACAACGAAGAACGGCGGTTGCCTCGGACGCTCGAGTGCGTTCGGGGATATTTGCGCGACGAGCAGGCCGGAGCGGAAGTGATCGTGGTCGATGACGGGTCGAGCGACGGGACGGCGGAAGTGGTGGAGCAGATGCGCGCGGAGATGCCGGAGCTGCGATTCATTTCGAACGGGCAAAATCGCGGGAAAGGCTACAGCGTGCGGCACGGAATGCTGGAAGCGCGCGGGCGCGTGGCGCTGTTCACCGATGCGGACATGTCCGCGCCGATTGCGGAGGCCGGGAAATTGCTGGAAGCGCTCGGAGCGGCGGACGTGGCGATCGGTTCGCGGGCCGTGGACCGCCGTTTGATCGAAGTGCATCAGTCGAAAGCGCGGGAGCTGGCGGGCATTTTGTTCAATTGGATGGTACGTTTGTTTACGGGTTTGCGATTTCAAGATACGCAGTGCGGATTCAAAGCGTTCGCGATGCCCGAAGCGCGAATTATTTTCGAGCAGCAGCGGATCGAGGATTTCGGATTCGACCCGGAGATATTGTTCCTGGCGCAGCGGCACGGATTGCGAGCCGTGGAAGTGCCGGTGCGCTGGGCGCATGATCCGTCGACGAAGGTACACGTGCTGCGCGACAGCGCGCGAATGTTCGCGGACCTGCTGCGCATCCGGTGGAATGCAGCGACGGGACGCTATCCGCGACGGACACGATAGCGGACGCCGAAGATTCACGCAATCGGTCTGGAACAGCTGAGTTATTTCATCGGCTGGCGCTGCGCGGTTGGGGGAAGCAAACCGCTGAGGCGCAGGTACATCGCCTCCGCGCTGTAGTGGTCGTAAAGATCATCCGTCAACGTGATCATGACCGCCGCGCGGGGCGAAGGTCCGCGGAACATCGGGACCATTTCTGCAAGTTTCGAATCGTCCGTCTTATCCAGCACTCCGTTGCAATATTCGAATGAGGACTTCAGGGCGGCGACGAGCGTGTCTTTTGGATCCGTGTCGGCGAGTTTTGCCTGCTCCGGCGGCTTGGTCCCGGCGATGGCTGAGCAGAGGAAGTTGTTGGATTGGGCCAAGTGCATGATCAAGTGGCCGAAGGTCATTTGCTGCGGTGTAGGACGAAAGCTGTATTTGTCGGCCGGCATTTCTTCGGCGGCGCCGACGATGATTTTCGTGCGCTGGGCCACGATTTTTTTCACCGTGTCGGAGACGGGATTGGATGACGATTGCGCGCCAGCGGCTAGGGGCAAACAGGCAGCAATCATAGCGCACAGCAGGAAACGTTTCATGGCAACTCCTCCTTTTTGAAATAACCGGGGAAGGATAGTCCCCCGGATGCAGGAGCAACAAGCGATTTTCGAAGGGCCGGAGCGGATATACTTTGTTTTACAAAGTACTTGACAGAATATGGATTTGTGTTAGGATTTGGCCATGCGTTCGACAGATCCGCTGCGCCGCAGTGATGCACCGGTCGCGATTGACGACCGCGCGCGAGAGAATCTGCGGTTCATTCGGGAAACGATGGAGCGGGCCGGGTCGTTTACGGCCGTTCCGGGGTGGGGCGGAGTGGCGCTGGGAATCACGGCGCTGGGCGCGGCGGTGGTTGCCTCGCGGCAAGCGGGCTCCGAAGCGTGGCTGACCGTGTGGCTGATTGAAGCGGCGATTGCCGTCGCGATTGCGGGTTGGAGCACGCTGAGCAAGGCAAGGCGGGCGCACGATTCGCTGCTCACCGGGCCGGGGCGCAAGTTCGCGCTCAGCTTTGTGCCGCCGATTTTCGTTGGAGCGATTCTGACGTACGTTTTATTTCATGCTGGATTTGCGGCGGCGATTCCGGCGACGTGGCTGCTGCTTTATGGGACAGGCGTGGTGACCGGCGGGGCTTTTTCGATCCGCGTGGTGCCGTTCATGGGATTGTGCTTCATGGTGCTGGGGACGGTGGCGTTTTTCTGTCCCCCGGGATGGAGCGACGCCCTGCTGGCAATTGGTTTCGGAGGGTTTCACATCGTGTTTGGGACAGTGATTGCGAGGAGTTACGGTGGGTAAATCGGCGGCAGTGCGCGCATCGCGCGAAGGGAAATCGGAACTGGAAGCGGTCCGGAGCCGGCCAGCGGAGGAATCCGCGCGTTCGTTGGACCGGATTATCCACGAGCGGACGCGATTGGGAATCATCAGCGCTTTGGCGGTGAACGCGACGCTGAGCTTCAACGAATTGAAGAAGCTGGTGGGCGCGAGCGACGGGAATTTGAGCGTGCACGCGCGCAAGCTGGAAGACGCAGGTTACATTGCGTGCACAAAATCTTTTGCGGGGCGGCTGCCGAAGACGGAGTTTCGTTTGACTGCGCTGGGGCGGCGGGCTTTGGAGCATTACTTGGACCATATGGAAGCGTTGATCCGCGCAACGCGGGAAGGATAGGAGAGGCAAAAAAATTTTGCCTGGTGACTTTATGATCAAAAGTACTTTGTACATCGTTCCGCCGCAAGGATTGCATGTGGCGATTTTAATGGATGGGAACGGGCGGTGGGCGGAAGCGCGGGGCTTGCCGCGGTCGGCCGGACACCGCGCCGGAGTGGAGGCGGTTCGACGCGTGGTGGAAGCCGCGCCAGCGATGGGTATCGACACGCTGACGCTGTTTGCCTTCTCGGCAAATAATTGGCAGAGGCATCCCGACGAAGTGGGCGCGCTTTTTGGTTTACTCGAAACTTATTTTTTTGCGCAGGCGCTGCGCGCGGCCGAGCACGACGTGCACCTCACCGTGATTGGCAGACGCGACCGTTTGCCGAGCGCGCTGGTGGAGGCGATTGAGGCCGTGGAGACAGCAACTGCGAAGCATCGCGGACTGGACCTGCGAATCGCGGTGGATTATTCGGCGCGGGAGGCGATGTTGCGGGCGGCATGCTGGATGATGTCGAGCACGGAAGTGACGCAAGAGGAATTTTCGCGGCGCGTCGGGCAAGTGACGCATGCGCCGGATGCGTCTCCCGACGTGGATTTACTGATCCGCACGGGCGGAGAGCAGCGACTGAGCGATTTTCTGCTGTGGGAATGCGCTTATGCGGAGCTGCACTTCACCGAGCGCATGTGGCCGGAGTTCGGCGCGGAAGATTTGGAAAGTGCCATACGCGAGTTTCACGCGAGAGACCGGAGATTTGGACGCATTCCCGCGGACGTCGCCGACGTCACAGCGAGTTGATGCCCGGAAGCGGCGGTTGGCTTGCAATCGTTTGTCTTACACGATAATTCAGGGGCTCGGTTTCGTAGTTCACCTCTCTGGGGAGCGTGGTGCATGAACACACCAGGACCAGTTCAGTATCTGCAGGCTGACGAGTTGCGCGGAATCCTTGACGATGCCCTGCGCTTTTGGGAACTTCGCCGCATCCCCTATAACCTGATTCTTGCCGCCGTGGTGATCGTCTGGCTGGTTGCCAACCGGGCGCATCTTCACGAAGCACTGCTATGGCCGGCGATTTTCGCGCTTTTCGTGATGGCGGCGCTTGCCAACGTCCTGTATTCCGTCGCGTATTGCCTCGACGTTTTCGTCCAGTATTCTTCGTTCCGGGATTTGTGGCGTCGTCGGCGCTGGATGCTATGGCTCGCGGGGATGCTCTTGGCTGTTGCGTTGGCAAATGTGTGGATCATCAGCCAGATCAACTAGGAAGCAATTCGTTCCATTCTGGTGCGAACGTTGGATATGAGCAGACACGATTCGCTTCCGTCTTCACAGTCAGTCGAGCGGCGCAGGATCGTGAGCGACGCCATGGGCTACTGGGAGAGGCGCCGCATGATTTACAATTTTCTCCTCGTTGCAGTCGTGCTGATTTGGATTGTTGGGACATGGCCGCATTTTCGCCCCGCATTCACGTGGTCCTCGCTCGGGGCGCTTCTGGGTCTCGCGGCGCTGGCCAATCTTTGTTACTGCGCCGCTTATCTCGCCGATCTTCCCATGCAGTACTCACCTTTTCGCGCTGACTGGCGGCGCTGGCGCTGGAGTCTTTGGGTCATGGGAACACTTTTCGCCATCGTTTTCACGAACTACTGGATTGCGGACGAAATCTATTCCTTCGTGCATTGATGCCATCACCGTCGAAAATCAAATGGGATAATCTCAGCCGGAGATGAGGAGATGGTCAGATGAAAACCAAATGGTTCCATGAATGGGGATGGTTCTACAGGCCGGTGGCTTGGCCGGGTTGGCTGGCGCTGATCTTGACCGTGGCTTTCTGCCTGCAGGTGTTTACGGCCATTGATCGACACTCGCATTCAGCATCTGACACGCTCTATGG
>JBAUEX010000277.1:0-3744 GCA_049678845.1 Candidatus Acidiferrales bacterium | reverse complement strand
GCAGATCGGCGATCCACTCGCTGTCTTTCTGATCCGTCTTCCGTCCCGGCACCGCTTTGATGTGCTGAGCGTTCACCAGCAGCACCTCAAACTGCCCTTCCAGAAGATTCCACACCGGCTTCCAATAGACACCCGTGGACTCCATGGCCACATGGGTGACTCCACAGCTTCGCAACCAGTCACTCAAAGCCAACAAGTCTTTCGTGAACGTCCCGAACTCCCGCGTCTGGTGCCGTCGGCCCGTGGCCCACACCACACAGGCGGTCACGCTCTTCTTATGCACATCCAGTCCGCAACACACTTGGTGCATCACTTGCATTGCCATCCTCCTTCCGCCGTGCGGAGGACGTCAGCAGATTACCGAGATTCCTCAGCGTGCTCTCCGCGACTCCTGCGGAGGCAACAGTTCGTTGTGCCCATCGACGTCCAGGTCATATTCATACTCGGGCTCGGATCGCGCCAGAATGAATCGGCCTTCGTCCGCTTGGCGGAGCCTTAACAGTACCTCTGTCTCTCCCATATTTTCATCGTTCGTTGTGCTTCGAAGAAGCATGACCTATTCATAACGCAGCGCGACCATGGGATCGACTCGCATGGCGCGGTGGGCGGGGATGTAACACGCGATGAGCGCCACGCCGACCAGCAATAGAGTGACCGCAATGAACGTCCCCGGGTCGTTTGGTTTGACGCCATAGAGCAAGCTTGACAGAAAGCGCGTCAACGCGAGCGCGCCCACGAGGCCGACCGCTACTCCAATCATGGCCAGCCGCAGCCCTTGCCTCCCGACCATCTTTAACACATCGTTCTTCTGCGCCCCCAGCGCCATCCGAATCCCAATTTCCCGCCTGCGCCGCGCCACTTCGTAGGCCAGCAAGCCGTAGAGCCCGATGCTCGCAAGTAGCATCGCTAGCGCCGCGGAATAGCTCGAAAATCGCGCCAGCAACCGCTCTTGCCACAGGATCTGATCGATAGCCTCCGCCTGCGTGCGGATATCGCTGATCGGAAGGTCCGGGGCGATCGACTTGATTATTTGCCGTAGCGTCGAAGCCAGCGTCAGAGGATCTCGCATGGTGCGCACTTCAAAACTTCCTGCGCCGCCCGTGTAGGGGAGATAGATCGTCGGGTGGATCGACAGACGCAAGCTGCCGTACTTCGTGTCGCCAACGACGCCGACTATCTGAGCTAGTTGCGCATCGCAGCAGCCCACGCCAATCTGCTCATCGACTGGGTCTACGCCTCGCACATACTGGTGGACGAACGCTTCATTCACGAGCACCGGCATTCGAATCCGAGCTAGATCCCGAATCTGGGCAGTGCCAGCTTTAGATTCCCCTTTTGCAGCTGGCTCGTCAGGCTGGCCCGCCTGGTGCTTCTCGAGCGCAAGTCGGAAGTCTTCGGAATCGAACCCTCGGCCTTCAAGCAATGAAATTCGCATGGTGCGCAAGAATTCGGGACCGATGGGCAATTCATCTACTCGCACCTGCGACTCCTTGGCCTCTCCTTTGATGTCAGCTGAGGTTCCGTTATAGTCGCCGGTGAGCAGCGGCACGTACGAGTAGCTGACGGATTGGACGCCGGGCAAACTGGCTAGCCGCTCCCGCAGTCGCTCGTACACGGTTTCGAGGTGCGCCGACGTGTAATTCAGGCCCGAAGGATCCAGACGAAAGAGCAAGACGTTCTGGGGGTCGAAGCCGGGATTGATTGCGCGTAAATTCTCGAGCGTGTGCACCAGCAGTCCCGCTCCGCAGAGCACCACCGCTCCCAGTGCCACTTGCGCCACAACGAGCAGGTTCCCCAGCGAAAGCCATCCGAGCCTGGGTGCCCCGCCCGGATGAGTCGGAGCATTCTCTTTGAGCGCCGAAATTAAATCCAGTCGCCTTCCCGCCAGGGCGGGCACAAAGCCGAAGAAAATCCCAGAAGCAATCGTTACGCCGAGCGCAAAACCCAAGACTCGCCAATCGGGCCCCACCACGAACGGAAACCGCCCGCCAGAATTAAGCGAAACGAGCGGCGTAACCGCCCTCACGATCTCATAGGCAAACGCTGTTCCGGCCACTCCGCCCGCGCCCGAAAGGAGAAGGCTCTCCGTCAGCAGTTGCCGCATAATCCGCCCGCGCCCTGCCCCAATCGCCAGGCGTAACGCGATTTCTTTTTGCCGCGCTTCCCCGCGGGAAACGAGCAGCCCCGCCACGTTCGCACAGGCAATCAGCAGAATCATGCCCGCCGCAAACATTAAGATGTACAACGGCTGGGAATAGTGCCCGCTCATTCCTGTGAGCCCTTCCGCCGCTGGCGTGAGCAATATCCCCGGATTCGTCATCCGCGCCTGCGGATTGCCCGATCCCCGTAACTCGTTCTCGAAAATCACGCTCGCCGCTGCTTGAGCTTGCTGGGGCGAAACGCCCGGTTTCAGCCGGGTCAGAGCTGCCAGCCACCAGTTCCCCATTCCGTCGTAAATGCTGCTTCCTGAAACTGCTTGCAGCTGCGGCATCATGGCGATCGGCACCCACAAATCTTGCGTCTTGCCTGGGCTCAGATTCGTGAAGCTCGCCTCGGCCACGCCGACGATGGTGCACGCGACCTGATTGAGAAAAATCGTTCGCCCAATCTCAGATCGCTTGCCTCCAAATGTACTCTCCCAAAACGCGTAGCTCAGCACCGCCACCGGCGCCGCACCCGGCTGGTCATCGCTTGGCTCGATTGTTCTGCCCAGCGCTGCCTTCACGCCCAGCGTCGAAAAATAATCGCCCGAAACAACCGCTGCCCTAGAAGCAACAACCCGGCCATCGACTGTGGCCTGCAATTTGGGCGTGGAAAAAGCGGCTAAGCCGGAAAATGCGTTAGTTTTCGCTCTGAACGCATTGACAGTCAACAAGGGAAACGAGCAGCCAATGGCTGGCTTCGAGCCGAATAGGTCGTATGGGCAATCATCGTGAGACGAGTAATCGCCTTGCGGCCATCCTTGCGCTCGCCATTCGAAGAGATATAGCTGTTGAGGATTGCGCACCGGAAGCGACCGCAGCATCACCGCATCGATCAGGCTGAAAATCGCGGTGTTGGCGCCGATGCCGAGGGCCAGCGTCAGGACGGCGACGGCGGTGAAGCCGGGGGATTTGCGCAGCATGCGCAGGCCATAGCGAATATCTTGAAGCAAAGTTTCGACGAACAGCATTCCTCGTTCAGCCCGATAATCTTCCTTGATTGCCTCCACCCCTCCGAACTTCAGCATCGCTTGGCGGCGCGCCTCAGCGGGCGATAACCCGGCGCGAAGATTTTCGGCAGTTTGCTGAGCGAGATGTTCCTCAATCTCTTCCTTCAATCGTTCGTCATTTCGCCGCCTCGTCACGAAGTTTGCTAAACGCGTGAGGAACCGCCTCAGGAATCTCATGATAAATCCTCCGCTTTCACTTCGAAGAACCGCCCGATGACCGCCGCCGTTTGCTCCCAATCCCGGGTCTCCGCCTGCAACTGTTTGCGTCCCGCCCGTGTCAGCCGATAGAAGCGCGCCCTGCGGTTATTCTCTGAGGCACCCCATTCCGATGCAATCGCGCCTTCCTGCTCCAGCTTCAACAGCACGGGATAGAGAGTGCCCTGATTTACGGCGAGCACATCGCGGCTGATCTGCTCGATGCGCCGGGCGATTCCGTAGCCGTGCAGCGGCCCCAGGACATCGAGAGTCTTGAGGATCATCAGCGCCAGCGTACCCTGCAGAACGTCCATTTTTTGTTTCATGTGTTCTCTCTT
>JBAUEX010000276.1:0-2741 GCA_049678845.1 Candidatus Acidiferrales bacterium | reverse complement strand
CTCCACCCCTTGGTTCCTGGCTACGATAGGCGGAATGTCTGTGCTTGGGGATAGGCGGGGAGGTCCATTGGATTGGGCGTAAAGTACTAGAGCGAAAGTACCATGCTAGATTTCGAAGGCGGGAGTAGCTCCGCCGGCAGGGCGCGGCAAGGCCTCAGTGCAGCTTCTCGATCTGCTGTTGCACTTGGCTGCGAAATTCCAGCGGATGCGCGACTTTCTGAAATGGCTCGGGAGTTCCGCCCGTCCCGATCACGACAATGGCGCCGTAACCCAGCATCCTGCCGAACGCCGTTTCGCTCACTTCAATGCTCTCGACTTTGCTCAACAGCATTTCGATGGTCTTGCGACTGGCCAATCCGGTCTTGATCACCACGCGGCGATTCGTCACCGCCATTTCGGTGGCGTTACGGCGCACCATGCCGACGAGGATCACCACGATGCCGCAAACGAGCAACGCAACGCCGCCGATCTCAAAGACGTGCGGATTTGCGCTCTCCGTTCCGCTCTGGGTAAGCGCGTAATAGAGCAGGACTGCGCCGGGCAGAGCCAGGAGCAAGCATCCCACCAGTATGTGCCCAAGCATCACGATCCAATGGAGGCGGGTCTGGTAAATCACCGTTTCACCGGGGACTAGATTTCTTTCTACGTAGCTCATCTGCGCAAACCCCCGAATCGCTCCGCCGTCGATAAGATAAGGACTCCTAAGATCATAATTCAGAGAGGGTATCACAATGGCTGAAGAGCTCGGTCAGGGAGATGAGACCCAACTCCTAATTCGATGCGTGTTTGGCGGGAGTGTGGAGGTCGCGGGAGAGCATGAGCTTGAGAGTCACTTTATCGGAAGCACTGGTCAAACCGAAGCCGATGCCCGCTTCGATACTTGCAAACTTGGCGGCGTGATCGAAGACTCCCCAAAGCTCATGCGACTCTTCGTCGGTGGGCAAGAAATCCTTGAGGGGGCCGGCATCGGAATACTCCTCGACGGCCACGGCCCATTTGGGAGACAGATTGTAGGCGATGCGCGCGCACGGGGCGAAGTCGAGATTCTGGAAGCCACCGACATAGGAATTATCGAGAATGGGGTTGACGATGATGTCCCATGGATGCAGGTGCAGGCCGAAGATGGGCCGAATCTCAGAGGTGTAACGGCGCGGATCCCAATGCTTGGCGTTGTAACTGAATTCGAAATTCACGGCGTAAACGAAGGTGCGGTCGTCGGCATGCGGCTCGGCAATGAGCAGGCGCAGCTTGCCGCCATTGATGGAGGGGCTGCGGTTCTGGGAGTAGACCGTGTAAAGAGGCAGATAGAGACCGGCTTCGAGCCAGTCGGTGACACCGTAGGCCCATTCGGCTGCGCCGTTCCAGGACTTGTCTGGGATGAGGCCGCCGGGGAAGGCCGGCGTCTTTTGTCCGTCGGGGGTGAAGTTGTTGTGCACCGTGAGATTGATAACGCCGGGCGCGGCAATGGCGCCATCGTAGACTTGGATTTCGTCGGTTTGAGCAAAGGCCCAGGCGGGGAGCGCAAAGAGAGCGGCTGAGAGCGCGAGACACATCAGGACGAGACGCAACCATTGCTTAGGTCCAGACGGTTTGAGTACGGACTCCTTCAACGACGCTCCCCAGAACCTCTTTCGGTGAATACGCGGCTATCCTAAGCTAAGACGCAGGGAGCCGACAATCGTTGCAGGATTCTTTGGCGAAAGTTGCGGACGCGAAAAGCGAAGCGGTCAGGCATGCGGATGGGATTTATCGTACGTGGCCATGAGCTGATCGATGGTGACGCTGGTGTAGCGTTGCGTGGTGGAAAGAGAAGAATGGCCCAGCAGTTCCTGAATGGTGCGGAGATCGGCGCCATCGGCGAGCAAGTGCGTGGCGAAAGCGTGGCGCAGAGAATGCGGATGGAGATCGGGATTGTTGGTCAGCAGCCGGGCGTATTTTTTCACCACATTTGAAATGGTGCGCTGGGTGAGGCGGCCGCCCTTGAAATTAATGAAAACGGCGGTTACCGGGGCCGGCGGTTTGGCGCGGCGCAGAATTTCATCGCGAAAGGGCCAATACTTTTCAAGAGCCTGCTGCGCCTTGGCACCGTAGGGAACGACGCGCTCTTTGCGTCTTTTGCCGAGCACCTGCAGCATCTGTTCGCTGGCATTGATGCTGGTCAAGTCGAGGCCGGTGAGTTCGCTGACGCGCAGGCCGGAGGCGTAGAGGAGTTCGAGGATGGCACGGTCGCGCGCAAGAACCAGCAGGTCATCTTTTTTATTTGCGTGATGGGCCTTCCGGGGCGGAGCGGATTTGCTCGTGGATCTTTTGGGACGCGCCTGCGCGGTTCGTGCCGGGGTCATATCGTCAAGCAGGCGGTTCATTTCTTCCGCGGACATCACGTTGGGGAGGCGCTGCGGCAATTTGGGGCGGGCCACGAGGCGCGCGGGATTTTGTTCAGTGAAATGTTCGCGAACGCAGAAACGGAAAAAGGAGCGCAGCGCCGCGAGTTTTCGCGCGACAGAACTTTTTTGCAGGCGCTGGTCGTAAAGATGGCTGATGAATTCGCGGATGACGAGATGGTCCACGGCCTTGAGCGCCAGGGGGTCTTCTCCCGGCGGGGTAACGTAAGCGATGAACTGATCGAGGTCAATTTTGTAGCTAATCATGGTTTTCGGAGAGGCGTTGCGCACATAGCGAAGGTAATGCAGGAATTTTTCGGTGGAGGCTGCGATTGTGTTCGTAGTGGTCATGGGCATCAC
>JBAUEX010000275.1:0-21645 GCA_049678845.1 Candidatus Acidiferrales bacterium | reverse complement strand
GTATAACAAAGTTGACGCCACCATGGGCCACGCGGAGACGATTTTTAGCGATATCCAGGCGCAGAAGGGTGCTCTCGGCAAACTCGTCTACGATCCCGCCGTTTATGATCAGACGAAACAATTCCTGGCGAATTCAAACGCGCTGCTCGCAGGCGTGCGCGAGGGAAAGGGCACGCTGGGGAAACTGGTCACCGACGATTCCGTTTTCACGAACTTGCGCGATGCATCCGCGAACGTTCGCGACGTCACCGGAAAACTGAACAACGGCCAGGGCACCATGGGCAAATTCTTCACCGATCCGCAGCTTTACAACAACATGACCGGGCTCACCGGCGATATGCGCCTGATGATCGGCGATTTCCGCCGCGACCCGAAGAAATTCCTGCATATCAAGCTGTCAATCTTCTGAGACTGACGAAGAAGAGTTGAACCTATCAACTTCTTCACGATGTTTAGGGCGAGATTGATTGGCGGATTTCATCACACGTTGACGTTCGGCTCGCCTTTATCGTTAGAGCAATATTCCAACGCGAGTTGGCGAATGGCTCGCAGATCCAATTTCCCGGTGCCGAGGTGGGGAAATTCCTCGACAACAAAAAATTGATTTGCTCGCGGTGTCCAAAGATTCGGCAGGCCCGCTTGGCCCAGTTTCTCGAGAACTTCCTTCAATTGCTCTTCTCGCAGGCGGTGAAGCACGACCAATCGCTCGCCCTTCTGCTTATCGGGAACTGCGGTTACGACGAACGTCTGTTCGCTTGTGCCGGAGAGCTCATGAAGCGTTTCTTCGATTTTAATGTGCGGGACCATTTCTCCGCCGATCTTGCTGAAGCGTGAGAGGCGGTCCGTAATCGTTAGAAAGCCATCCTCGTCGAGGGATGCAATGTCGCCGGTGACGTACCACCCATCGCGCAGCACTTCGGAAGTCTTGTCGGAGCGCCCCAGGTAACCTTGCATGATGTTCGGTCCGCGAACCAGCAACAGTCCCGGCTGGTCGGTTTCCAGTGGCGCGCCAGTTTCCGGCTCCACAATGCGCACGCTCACTCCCGGGAGCGGGTGCCCAATCTTTCCTCGCTTCGCGCCGGCCTGCCTAAAACCGGGAGCGCGGTAATCTCGCGTGTTCACAGCGACCGCGGGAGAACATTCCGTGCAGCCGTATCCTTCGAGCGGTCGGATGCCGAAACGGTCTTCAAATGCCAGCGCCACTCGCTCAGACAGCTTCTCCGCTCCCACGAGCACAAACTGAATGCTGCCAAAATCCTCCGGTGAGCAGCGCCGCAGGTAGCCTTGCAAAAACGTGGGCGTTGCCAGCAGGAATGTCACTTTGTATCTCCGCACCAGTTCGCTGATCGCCGAGAAATCGAGCGGGCTGGAATGGTAGACAACACCCACGCCCAACGCTGCGGGAAGCCACAGCGTCACCGTAAATCCGAAGGAATGGAAAAAAGGAAGCACGCCAAGCAGACAATCGCGCTCGTCGAGCATAAACGTCTGCCCGAGTTGTTCGATATTGGCGGCGATATTGTAATGACTTAGCATCACGCCTTTCGGTTCGCCCGTGCTTCCGCTCGAGAAAATTATCGTGGCGAGGTCGTCAATGGTCGGGACTGCGCGCTTCGCGAAGACGCGAACGAGCCATGTTGCGGGCAGCCACCAGAGGCAGAACGCCAGGAGCTTTTCGCCTGTGCGAGGATTGGCCGACACCTCCTCGATCAGAATTGTTTTTGCCGGGATTTCGATTTTCAGGCGTTCGAGCAGCGCGCCGGAGGTGATCACGGTTTCAATCCCGCATTGCTGCACGCTCGACTGCAGAGCTTCTCGCGACGCCGTGTAATTCAGATTTACCGACACTTTGCCGCACAGCGTGGCGGCAAAATTCACCAGCGCCCCGGCGACGGAGGGAGGGAGCAGGATTCCGATTTTCGATTGTCCTTCCCATGCTTTCGCAAGCCGCCGCGCCAGAAAGAGCGAGCGTGCAAGCGCTCCGCCAAATCGCAGCCGCGGCGTCCGCGCATCCGCCATTGCAAATCGGAACGGGTGCCGGTGCGCCGAAGCGATAAATGACTTTACGAGCGGCCGCATCCGTTTCTTGCGAAACTGAAATGCTTCGCTTTGCAATTCCTGCACTGCCTGGCGCACTTCGGGCGCGCTCGCCGTCCGCGGCATTGATTTTCCGAAACTCACGGTGACCGGGTAGGGAAGACGGCGGGGAAGTTTCCAGAGGAAGCGTTCGCGCTCGAAGCTGAAAATGCTTCCCCACACGCCGTCGAGGGCGACGGGCACAACGGGTGCCTGTACGTCCTTCATGATTCGCTCGAAGCCTCGCCGGAACGGCAGCATCTGCCCGATTCTTGTGATTTGCCCTTCCGCGAAAATACAAACCACTTCGCCGGCTTCAATCGCGGCCGTCGCTTCCCGCAGCGACCGCAGCAGCTCTCGCGGACGTTGGAGCGAAGAGATGGGAATCGCCTTGAGCATTCGCGCAAACGGCTTTATTGCCGGCTTTTCGTAGATGTCTTTGTCGATCAGGAATCGGATGTGCCGGTCCGTGGACGCGATCAGCAACAGCGCGTCCACCAATGACACGTGGTTCGCCACGAATAACGCGCCACCGCGTTCCGGAATGTTCTCGCGCCCCTCCACCCGGATCCGGTAAATCGAATGCGTCGCCATCCACAGCACGAATCGCAACAGCGAATCAGGAAGCAACACAACGGCGTACACGGTCGCCACAAGCGTCAGGCCGGAGCCGACGAGAAAAACAGTGGCAGGAGCCAAATGCAAAACGCCTTCCAGCAGGTAGTAAGCACCTCCCGCGGCGGCGACGCCGAGAAATGACACGACGCCCGCTGTGGCGAGGACGGCTCCCCTGTGGCCCCTCTCCGGCCGGTGCTGAATCAGCGCGTTGACTGGAACAGCAAAAAAGCCGCCGAAGAAACCGAGCAACGCAAGGCGGGCACCGACGCCAAAGAACGTCAGGTGACTCGAAGAGAGCGACACGGCGAAGACGGTCAGGCCCAACGAGCCGAGCGGAATCAGCCCATATTCAATTTTTCCGCCTGAAAGGTAGCCCGCGGCGACGCTCCCCAGGCCGATCCCGATCGCGAGTGCCGCCTGCAAATACGTATTGTGCGTATCGCTCAGGCGCAGCACTTCCTTGCCGTAGAGAAGGATGACAGGTTGCAGCAGGCCTCCGAGAAACCAGAAATACGTATTGCCCAGCACGGCGAGCCACAGCACGCGGTCCTTCCTGATTTCGCGCATCTCTTGCCAGATTTCCGTGACGAAATTGGCATGGTATTGCCGGACCGGATTCGCGGCGGGAACACGCGAAATTCCGACGCTCATGAATGTCCCGACAACCGCAAGTGCGATGAAAACTGCCCCGGACCACTGCTGGCGTCCGCGGAAACCGTCGGAGAGATATCCGGCGGCCATTGTCCCGGTGATAATGGCGGCAAACGTCCCCAGTTCGATAATTCCGTTGCCCCACGAGAGTTTTTCTTCCGGCAGGATTTCGGGCAGGAGTCCGTATTTCGAAGGCCCAAACAGCGCCGCTTGCGTGCTCAACAGAAAAATCGCGATGAATTCGAGAATCAGATTCTGGCGCGCAAGACCCGCGAGCGCGAAGAAGGTCGAGCTGATTTCGAATATTTTCGTGCCGATCGTTACCGAGCGTTTGCTGAAGCGGTCGGCGAAATAGCCTCCGGTCATCGAAAATAAAATGAAGGGCAGCGCGAAGAGCACCAGCACAATCGGAACCAGATGGTTCTTCTCAACTTCCGTCAGTCCCATTCCCAGAATCAGGAGAATGACGAGATTCTTCAGAGCGTTTTCGCTGAAGGCGCCTTGAAATTGTGTGGCGATCAGGGCCCAGAAGCCGGACTGCCACTTGTTGGGAGATTTGCTTTGTTCGGCGAGTGGGTCAGTGGGCATGGTCATGGCGAGTATTCGGTAACGGAATGCCTAGGAGTAAGGATACCGAATGCCGCGTCTTCGCGCGTCAGCGCAAAAGCGCATTCACTTTACGCATCTGCGCGGCGAACTGAAATCCATCGTACTCCGACGGATTCTGCAATTGCTGATAAAGGCTTGCAATCGCGCCGCGCAATTCGGCGTCGTTCGGCATCTTTATGTTTCGCGAATATGCAAGAAACAGCGAATTGAGCGCCATGGCGGCTTGTTCGGCGCTGCGCTCTCCGGCCATCGCGATTCTGTCGCTGTCGCCGGAGATATCGCGCATCAGTTTTATGGTCGTCACCTGATCATAGGGCATGGTCGAGATTCGCTGGGCGAGATCGTCGAGCGCGCCTGCGGTGTCTGTAGCGGATGCCGCGACTTTTGCTCGATCCGGAGCCACGCGGCTCATCTCTGCACTGACGTTTGCAAGCGAGGCGTCAAGCGTTGTTGCCAAAGTCGCGTCCACCGCGCGGGCCATCTGGCGAAACACGATATAGCGCGACGGATTCCACGGAGGGCTTCCGGGTATGCGGTCAGCATAGCCGCGTTGCTGCCGCCAACTATTCTCCGTTTTTACCAAATCGTGATGGCACGCGAAGCAATCAAGCTGGGAGTATTCCGGCCAGGCCTCGCGCTGCGTCAAGTCCTGTAAGTATTTCATCTCCGCGCTAAATTGCACGGCCTGGCCGGTTCCCCAGTCGCGCACATCCCGCCAAGCTTCTTGTTCGAGCGGCTGCTTCCAATGACGAGGCATGGTCGCCTCAAACGAATCCAGCTCGAAATATAAATCCGGGTGACCCGCGGCGAGCATCTCGTGGTCCACATATTTATTTTTTGTTCCGAGATGGCATTCCAGGCATCGTTGGGTTCGCAGGACCAGATTCCGCGTGTCGTACATGCCCAGCTTCACCGATTGCTCATGCGTCCACCCGACCGTGGTATGCGGACCGAGCCACGCCGACGCCGGGCCGTGGCAGCTTTCGCAGCTCACGCCGTCGCTACTATCGAATGTCCGTGCTCGTTGCGATGCGGCGGCATCGATCGCGTGGCAAGCCAGGCATTTCGGCGCGGTGGTCGCCGCGGGCAAACCGAGAATCTTTGCCATGCGCGTCGCCACCGGACCGCTCAACATCGTGTAGGCGCGCGAATGTTTATCCTGCGTTACCCATGTGCTGTATTCGTTCTGCCAAATGCGCGTTTGCGTCATCGGCCGAACGCTGCCGTGGCACGCAGGCGCGCTGCAGCCGCCCGCGCCCACGTATTGAACCGGCGCTGCGGAACGCGCGGACGTTTTATCGGGGCGGTTTTGTGCCCTGGCAGGGGCCAAGCTCGCGACGGAGAGCATTAGCGCTGCGCCGGTGAGGCCGCGTAAAACGCGCGCTCTTGTCATGTTCGTCATAGTCGAAGACCGCGCTGCTTATACTCCGCGCCCGCGCGCCAAGTCAACGCTTGCCTCGTCGCGTTCTTGGAAAGTTGGCCAAACAATTACCATCGGAGCCGCCGTCTTCATGGACACGCCATCACCGGTCTGCTATATACTCCCGAAGCCGCCGGGAAGAATTTCCGCAATCGTGCTCGCCGGCTGGCACATTGAAACGGCAACTGAGGCTCCCGAGATTGTCTTCGATTCCGTTGATCTACGACGAGCTGCAGGCCATTCAAGGTCAGTTCGGCTATCTTCCTGCCGATCAATTGGCCGCGTTGTCGTCCCGTTCGAGCATTCCTCTATATCGATTGCACGGCGTAGCCAGCTTTTATCCGCATTTCCGACTCGCCCCCGCGCCGAAGGCCGACGTCCGCGTCTGCTGCGATATGGCCTGCCATCTTCGCGGCGCCGACGATCTTCGCGCGAGCATGCAGCGACGCTATCCAAACGCTTCGCCGGCGGATTTTTCTCTCCAAGAGGTTTCGTGTCTCGGCCAATGCGACGGCGCTCCCGCCATCGCCGTGAACGGCCATATTTGCACGCGCATGAATTCGGCGTCCGCGGATCTTTTGATTCGCGACGCGCTCGCCGGTGAACCTTTGCCGGAATGGGAGCATGAACCCGCGAAGCAGGAAATTCTTTCTGACCCTTATCGAAGCTCCCAGCATTATGGCGCTCTTCGCAACTACGTCGCTTCGCGCGATTGGGCTGCGTTTATTGCGGCATTGAAAGCCAGCGGCCTACGCGGCCTTGGCGGCGCTGGTTTTCCCACGGGGACGAAATGGGAAATCGTGAAAGCCGCGGCCGGCGACGAGAAATTCATTGTGTGCAATGCCGACGAAAGCGAGCCTGGAACCTTTAAGGATCGGTTCATTCTGGAAAACCTTTCCCATCTGGTCGTCGAGGGCATGATTCTTGCCGGCCTTTTCACCGGCGCGCGAAAAGGTATTCTCTACATTCGCCATGAATATGAGCTGCCCAAGAAAATGGTCGCCGCGGAGATTCAGGCCTGCTATCGCGACGGCATCCTCGGTCAAAATATTCTGGGATCGAATTTCATCTTCGACCTTGAGATTTTCACCAGCCCGGGCGGCTACATTTGCGGCGAAGAAAGCGCTTTGCTCGAAGCCATCGAAGGAAAGCGCGCCGAGCCTCGTAACAAGCCGCCATTTCCCGGCGTGCAGGGTCTGTGGCAAAAGCCCACGGTGATTAACAATGTCGAAACGTTTTTGAACGTGCCGCTCATTTTGGTGCGCGGCGTCGATTGGTACAAATCGCAAGGGCAAGGCGGCGCTGCAGGGCTTAAATTCATCGGCGTCAGCGGCGCGGTCAAGCGTCCCGGCGTTTATGAAGTCGCGATGGGCGCGCCGGCATCCGACCTGATTTTTCGCTGTGCCGGTGGCCCTCGGGATGGGCGGGAATTGAAATCGTTCGCGCCTTCGGGCCCCTCCTCGGGGTATCTTCCCGCTTCCATGGCCGACGTTCACATGGATTTCAAGTCGTTGGCCGACGCCGGCTCGATGCTCGGCTCGGGTGCGCTTGTCGTTTGCGATGACTCCTCATGCATGCTCGACATGGCGCTCAACTCCAGCAAGTTTTTTCGCAACGAGTCCTGCGGCAAATGCGTTCCTTGCCGTATAGGCTCGCAGAAGCTGGTCGACATCCTTACTGGCTGGACGCGCGGCGAAGGCACCTCGTCCGATCTGGCTCTGATCGACGAACTCGCCAACGCCCTCAGGCTCACTTCAATTTGCGGCTTGGGCCAGGTGGTTCCTGTCCCGATCGCATCCGTGCTGAAATATTTTTCTGACGAAGTTACGGCCCATTACACCGAACGCCGCTGCCCCGTGGGCGTTTGTCCCGTGAGCCGTTCGAGGTCGTCATGAGTCCAACGCTTGTGGAGTTGACGATCGACGGCGGCAAAGTCTCCGTGCCCGAAGGCACGACGGTTTTCGACGCCGCGCGCTTGAACCACATTCGCATCCCGACGCTCTGCCACCAGCAAAATGAAATTCCCGTCGGCGTCTGCCGCGTTTGCGTGGTTGATGTCGGAGCACGAGTGCTGGCGGCTTCGTGTGTGCGGCCGGTAGAAAACGGCATGGTTGTGTCCACAACGTCGGGGAAAGTTCGCAGCGCGCGCCGCACGCTCGTCGAGCTTCTGATGTCCGATCATCCCTCGCCGTGCGCGCGGCAGCAGCAATCCGGCGATTGCGAGCTCGAAGTTATGGCGCTGGCCGAAGGCGTGGAAAATCCGCGCTTCGCGCGTCGCGCTACTTCCCGGGGACGTGACGATTCGTCGGTCGCCATCGCAGTTGACCACGACGCGTGCATCCTCTGCGACCGCTGCATTCGCGGCTGCGACGACATTCGCCACAACGACGTTTTGGGCCGCATGGGCAAAGGTTACCGCACCGGTATCGCCTTCGATCAAAATCTGCCCATGGGCAATTCTTCCTGCGTGTCGTGCGGCGAGTGCATGATTTCGTGTCCCACCGGCGCACTCACAAACAAATTTCACGCCGGCACTTCACTTCGTGCAGGCGAGCCGGCTTCGCCGGAGGTTCTCCACGAATTGCCGGTCTTCGCCGGAGTTTCCGGCACGTTCCTGGAATTAAATCGCGGGGCGATTGTCATGCGCCATTTTCGACCCGCCGAAATCATCTGCCGCGAAGGCGAATACGGCTCGACTGCGTTTTACATGCTCGAAGGTCGCGCGCAGGTTTCCATCAATGCGCAAATGGGGCACGTGAAAACCGAAGGTGGCGCGCGCGGCCTTTTCAGCAAGCTGTCGAGCCGTCTCGCTCGCGGAGCGGAAGATCATCGCGACGAAGAATCGGTGCGTCGCACGATCCCCATCGATGGCCCGGCAGACCTGCCGCTCGAAAAGCCCGTCGCTGAACTCGGTCCCGGCGATCTGTTCGGCGAAATGACGTGCATGAGCTTTTATCCGCGCTCCGCCACCGTGCGCGCCACGACGGATGTGACCGCCCTTGAAATGCTTCGCAATGTCCTCGACATTCTGCAGCGCAACAAGAATTTCCGCGGCCAGATCGAAGAGAACTATCGCCGCCGCGCGCTCGACTCCCATCTCCGCAGCGTTCCGGTTTTTTCCGGACTCACCGCCGGCTTCATCGATCACCTGCGCGACAAAGTTGAACTCGTTCGCTACTCGCCGGGGCAGATCATCTGCCGCCAGGGTGAACCCGCTGACAGTTTTTATCTGGTGCGCATCGGATTCGTGAAGGTGTGGCAAGCGCACCCCGGCGGGGAAATGATTCTCGCCTACCTCGGCCGCGGCGGTTATTTTGGTGAGATAGGCCTACTTGGAGGCGGCGTTCGTAGCGCCTCGTGCACCGCGCTCGATCACGTCGAAGTGGTGCGCATTGCGGCCGAAGAGTTTCGGCTGATGCTTGAGCAGTTTCCGGAGATTCGCGGCAGCCTCGAATCGGTTGCGCTGGAGCGGCAACGCGAAAATCGCGAGCGCCTCGCGTTGGTCGAGTCGACGCCGCTGCAGGATTTTCTCTCGCAGGGATTGATGGAGGCGCAGAGTCTGCTGATTCTCGATCTGGAGCGGTGCACGCGCTGCGATGCTTGCGTGCGCGCTTGCGCTGATGCGCACGAGGGAGTGACGCGCCTCATCCGCGAAGGGCTGCGCTTCGATAAATACCTTGTGGCCACGTCGTGCCGCCAATGCCGCGACCCGCTGTGCATGGTGGGCTGTCCGGTCGGCTCGATTCGACGCCGCAATTCGCTCGAAGTCATTATCGAAGATTGGTGCATCGGTTGCGGCCTATGCGCGAAGAATTGCCCCTACGGCAATATCAATATGCATCCGTTTCCGGTGCAGATCGCCGATCCAGACGCGCCGGGGCGCACGCGCGCGGTCGTGAAGCAAAAAGCTACCTCGTGCGATCTTTGCACAGAGCATGCGGAACCAAGCTGCGTCTACGCGTGCCCTCACGACGCGGCGCATCGCGTTGATCCGCGCAAATTTTTCGGTGCGTTACTCGCGCAGTCCAAGCGGGATTGAGAATCGGCATGCTACTCGATCGCAGGCAGCGCAAATGGATGACGGCAGCCGCGCTTTTGGTGGCCGTCGCGACGGCGATCTACATTCCGTATGCCCTGAATTCGCCGCAAGGCCCTCGCGGCGGCAGCGCCATCGGGCTTTCCTTCGGCATTGCCGGCTTCGCGCTGATGCTTGTTGCCGGCCTTCTCGGCGCGCGCAAGAAATTTCCCGTTTGGCGCGTGGGGCGCGCGCAAACATGGATGCGCGGGCACCTTTGGCTCGGCCTCGCGAGCCTGCCGATAATTCTCTTCCACGCCGGATTTCACATGCGCGGCACGCTCACGTTGGTGCTGATGATTTTGTTTTTCATCGTGATCGCCAGCGGTATTTTTGGCGCGGCCCTCCAAATTTACATTCCGCGCAAAATGACCGCCGAAGTTCCGATGGAAACGATTTACGAGCAAATTGACCATATCCGCGCGCAGCTTCGCGAAGAAGCGGATCAACTCGTCACGGCCGCCTGCGGGTCGCTCGACGGGACTGCGACGATAGGAACGGCTCCTGGCGGAGACAGTTCCGCTTCCGCGGTTGAAGTCGGCGTGGAGGTCAGCGAGGAAGCTCGCGACCAGTTGCGCGAATTTTATCTTCGGCGCATGCGTCCGTTTGTCGAAAACCCGGGACGCAGCCGTTCACCGCTCGCCGATTCAACGCAGGCGTCGGGTATTTTCGAGGAGCTGCGTCTCCGCCTGCCTCAGGAATTTTGCGCCACGCTGAAAGATCTGGAGAGCATCTGCGAAGAAGAGCGTCAACTGACGCATCAGGCGCATCTGCACCGGATTCTGCACGCGTGGCTGCTCGTTCATGTTCCGTTGTCATACGCCCTGCTCGCGCTGGCCGCCGTGCATGTGGGGATGGCGTTGCGTTTCTGATTAGAAGGGAATTGGGAGCGAAGATTTGCCACGTCGTCCGCGAACGGCAAAAAAACTGGCGCAGCGCATCGAGCTGTCGTACTTCAAGCAGGCGCAGCCGCTTCGCCGCTGGAGATTTATTCTTTCCATTGCGTTTCCCGCGGTCGCGCTTCTCTGGCTGGTCGTCGCCGGATTTTCGAAAAGCCGAGCGCCGTATAGCATGGGCCCGTTATCCGCACCGCACGCTTTTTTTGCGCAGAAGTGCTCGGCGTGCCACGTCGCGGACACGGTTTCGTTCCGCCATCCTGTAACCGATCAAGCCTGCCTGGCGTGTCATGACGGTCCCATTCATCACCCAGACCAAAAATTCACGCCGTCCTGTTCTTCGTGCCACGCGGAACATCAAGGGCGCGTTTCGCTTATCGCTGTGCGAGACGCGTCATGCAAGCAATGCCACGGCGATCTTTCGACGCGCGCTGGCGCTGCCCATTTCGTTCGCACGGTTCTCTCATTCGCGGGTCATCCCGAATTCGCGCCCTTGCGTGATAATTTCAGCGACCCGGGTGGCATCAAGTTCAATCACCAGGTCCATCTGCAGGGGAGCCTTATCGGCCCCGGAGGGCGTCGCGTCAATCTCGCGTGCAGTGACTGCCACCGTCCTGGCACGCCGCGCGGCTTGTGGCCTTACGGAGCGCCGGGCGTCGAGAACGTCACTTTCTCCGGAGGTGGGCAATACGCTTCCCAGCCGGCTGCGATGCCGGGCAGCTTCCATCCGACAACCGCGATGCTAAAGCGCGCGGAGCTCGCTTACATGGCTCCGCCGACTTACGCGAACACGTGTTTCTCGTGCCATCCATTGCAATTCGACGCGCGATTGGCCGACGCGGTCCCGCACGATAAACCCGAAATTGTGCACGCGTTCCTCGTCCGAAAGTATCAGGACTACATCGCCGCGCATCCTTCCGCTTTGCATGAAGTTTTCGCTCCTCCTCGATTGCCCGGGAAACCCATTCCCGTTAGCCCGCGCGCTGCGACAAGCGGTCAGTGGGTCGCGGAGCAGGTGACTGCGGCCGAAGACTTGCTCTGGCGCAAGGCATGCGCGGAATGCCACACGCTGAATTTGTCGGAAGGGAATTCGCTGCTCGCGGTCGCGCCTTCGCGCATCGCCACGCGCTGGCTGCCGCACGCCGTTTTCAGCCACGACGCGCATCGCGCGGTCACCTGCATCAGTTGCCATGTGAGCGTCGCATCGAGCCAGCTCACTTCCGACGTGAATCTCCCGAGCGTCCGCGTCTGCCAGGAATGCCACGCCGCCCGCGCTTCCGCAGCTCCTGCGGGTTGTTTTGAATGCCACACGTATCACGATTGGTCGCAGGAAAAAGTTTATCCTGGGAAATTCGCGCTTCCAGATCTGCTGAAGAGTTCGCGCAATTTCGTTCCGCATCCGCCAGTTGCAACGATTATTCAACGCTGAGATTCGGAGCTGACGCTCGCCGGCTAATTATTTTCCACTTTTCCTCATCAGCCAGCCGCCAATCCACTTCTCCGCGCTTTGCATGGCGCTCGTCGCTGCGTCGTGGGGAGGCCCGGGCGGTGCGTTCGTCACTGTATACAGTTTGCCGTCGCGCAAATACATTCGCCGCATTTCTTCCAGATCGAACGGTCGGGCGCCTCGCCTGCCAAAAACCGCGATCTGGTTTCCGCTCTCATCCACAGCGCGGTCGCGGTCAATTCCTTTGGAGATGGCCAGCGCCGGCCCAGCCGTGCGATACGTCGCGACGAGTTTCGGCGTCGGCCGTGGGCTGAAACCTTCGAAGCGCGGATCATTTTCCGGCGCGATCAGTTGCACCACGCGAACGCCATTCTTGCCGTCGGCGACATATGCGAAAATGCTCGCGGCCGTCGCGCCGAGTTTCACATCGTTCACATCGTTCATCGCTCCGCCGGCGTTGAATACTTGGTCCATCACGGGATGTTCAGGGTGTTCGACATTCACGACCGCGAGCCCTTGACTGCCCGCCGACACATAGGCGTACGTTCGCGCGACGTACACGTTCCGCGCATCCGCGAACGGCACTGCTGCGCCGGTCACGAGACGCGGCTTGTCGAGCTGCGTGACGTCGAGAACTTTCATTCCATCGTGGTCCACCACGAACGCATAGCGAAACTGAATCGCAATCCCGCGCGCCTGGTTCAACTCCGGCGCGCCGACTTGCGCCACCACTCGCGGCGCGAGCGGATTATTCACATCAACGATGACGAGGCCCTTGTCACACAAAATATATGCGTACGTTCCGGCAATCGCGATGCGCCGCGCGCCCTTCAAAATCCCGCCGGGATTGAACGTCACCGCGCGTTTGAGAAAATTATCCTCGGGGTTGCCGTTCAGCAGCGTGGATACGCCCGGAGCTCTGCTTTTCAAATTCGAATCACCAATCACGATCAGTCCCTCGTACTTGTCCGTGACGTAGAGGAATCCGTACATCAAATTGATCGGCTGCTCCTGATTCTGCGCGAACTCCGTGCGCGTCGGATCCACGGCCAGAGTCGTCGGCGTGGCAACGTCGGTGGCGTATTTTGTTCTCACGTACAGCCGCTGGCCGAGCGGAGACACGGGCGCTGTGACCATTCGCTCCGAGAATCCTTTGTTATCGACATTCGCGATATCGAAAGCGCGGAAACCTCCCGCACCCATCGCCGCATAGACGTACTCCCCGCGCATCTGCACGCTGAGAATCGTCTTTCCTTCATGAGGGTACGCTCGGCTGAGCCGCCTTCCGTCAGCCACAAATTTCTTGTAGTCCTCCGGATATGCGACGCTCTGAAAATCGCTTCCGTAGATTGTGTCGGGGTCGTCATGCTCGGCCACGGCGACGGCGGAAAATCCCTTGTTGCCTTCCGCGATGTAGATGTATCGCCCCTGGTAGTTCAGAAAATTCGTGCCCAGCAGCAGCACCTGCGCCATCCATGCGTTGTTGTCGCGGGCGTTCGACACGTGGCAATCGGTGCACTGTTTTGTTTCCGTCGCGCGCACCGTGTGCGGCACGTATGTGCTGAACGCCTGCCCGCTGAAGCCCGGCGCGGAAACAGTCTGCTGCGTGTAGTAAAGCCAGTCGCGGTTCGCATTTTGCGAACTCACCAGAATCGCGCAACTCGAGCGCGCCGGCGCGACGCGATGCCCCGTGACTGTGCCGTCGATGGCGAGCATGTAGGCGTCGTCGCGCAATACTTGAAAGTTGTAACTTGTCCAATTCCGCGTTACCGTTCCTTCGTTGTGCAGCATTTTGCGGCGATTGTTCGCCGTCATTTGCAAATGGCAGCCAAAACAATTCGGCGTCCATGATGAATGGCACGCGAAGCAAGTCATCGAACTTCTCGGATGCGCCAAGCTTGCGTCATTGGCGGGGACGTCCCCCCACGTGGTGCCATCGGTGCGAATCGTTTTTGCCAGTCGCGATTTTTCGCTGTAGTGCGGATTTCCCGGCGTGATGGTGTCCCGCACTTGCGTCACTTCCCATTGCAAATCGCGCTGCATCATCGACCGCTGAAATAACTTTCTGTCCTGCCAGTAAAATTCGCGCTCTCCCCACGGCGTGCGCAACGCTGCCAAATTAATTCCGCCCTCGGGAGACGCGGGCCCGCTGGTCAAGAGAGTCGCTTTCTGGCGAATCGTCCCGTGGCAATCCGTGCAGTGAATCGCAAGTGCCGCGCGCGGTTCGTTATAAAGCTGCCCCGTTCCATGGGCGTCCTGCGCGAAATGGCAGTCGACGCACTGCATCCCTTTTTCGAGGTGCAGGTCCTGCAAATGCACTGCCTTCCCGAATTTGTCCGGATCGTTGAACGGCACGACGCGATTATTGGCGTCCAGCAAATTGCCTTCGCGGTCGTGTTTTTCCACCCAGCGGAAAATCCATCCGTGTCCGTGGAAATCATCGAACTGCGTATCACTGAGCTCTTTGTTGAACGCGGCAGTGCCAGTTTGCGCCAGAAATTTCACGCTGGCCCACAGGCCGCGCGGCGCCGCTCCCTCGGGATTGCGCAGTCCCAGGCGATAGCGTTCTTCGTCGGTGGGGTTGTGCTGCTTCTGCGGATACATCGCCTGCGCGTCCACTTCGTTGTCCCACCAGGTGTCGCCGTAAAAGGTCGTCATCATGTTCGTGCCCGGATGCACATGGCACACCATGCATTGGCTGGACGGCATCGACAGCGTGAATTCGTGTTTGATCGGGTGTCCGGGCTCGCCCCGTGGAATTGCCGGATCGCCTTCCGCGCTCGCGCCCATGTTCCCGTATTTCGCGTACTGCATCGAATGCGCGGCTGAACGATCGTTCGCATAAACCACATGGCACGCCGAGCATCCGCTCGCGCGATAATCGCCCGGCTGATCGTTTGTTCCCGGCAGATTCAGCGTGGGATCGAGCAGCCTCGTTTTCTGCAAGCCCAGAAACACGGGATCGGTCCGCAATTGCGTGCCGAATCCGCGAAAGCTGAGCTTGTCATCCGGCTTCCCAGGCTCTTCCCGGCGATTCGGATTTCCTATCTCGTTTTTTTCTTCGCCGCCGCGCTCGAAAACACGCAGCACGTTCCCCGGTTGAGAAATCTCCCAGCGCTCGAGTGGCTCCTCGAAAGGCACGATGCCTTTCTCAAGCGTTTCCACCGGTGTTGGTCGTGGGTATGTTTTTATACGGAGGGGTGTTCCGTCGGCCGCATAGCTCTCCCCGAAATGCTCATCCTTCAGCGGAAACGATCCGTTGTTATAGAGCGCGGCGCCCCACAAAATCCCGCCTGTGGCCATCAGGCTTGTGCGCACAGCATACGTTTCCTGTGCGTGACATCCGGCGCGTCCGCACGTTTTGTCGGCGACGCGCAAATCTCCCGGGTTCACGAACTGAATGTATTCCGGATTTTCTCGCAGCCAATCCGTGTACGCTCGCACGGGATTCGCCGAGCTTTTCCAGAGCCATGGCAGCTTTGGCCGCGGATGCGCCTTTGCCTTCGCGCTTTCATACTCCGGAGACCCCTGCTTTGCTCCTGCCGTCACGACCACGTTCGCGTCGCCTGTATGGCAATCGACACATCCGAGCCGCAAGGTGCCCGTTGTGTGCATCGTTGGCTCGTCCACGCCCACGTGGCAAGAAACGCACCCGGCGCTTTTTCTGTCCGCGTCCGCCTGCGTTTGATTGATCAACAAATTGTCGTTCTGGATGACTTGCGCTCGCGCGCTTGGCCGTCCCGCCAGCAAGGCAGTCACGAGAAGCAGCATAGCCCCTGAAAAGCAAAAAGCTGCCGCGCGTCCGCGCCTCGCCGTCGTCACGCCGATTGTTTCTTCGCCTCTCAAGTCCCTTGCGTCCTCAAAATCGAAATCTTAAATTCGCAAACGCCGAAAAAAGTGTCCGCTTCGTATAAATATCCTGAAAACCGCGACCCGGCTCAAACACGGAGCCGCCAAACGTCAGCACGATGTTTTCGGTCAGCGGCGGACGGTATTTCGCCCCAAGATCAAACTCTTCGCCGATGTTGTGGTGAATCGGCGATTCGAACAGCACCAGTTCGAGCGGCTCCGTGCGGTCAAAGCGCATGAAATTGAAATTTGTCACCGCTGTTAGTTTTGGCGTCAAATCGAAATCAGCTCCCGCGTTGTAGAGCCATAGTCCCGGATTCACGAAATTGGCCTGGCCTTCGGTTTTATTTGAGCGCAAGCTCGGCAACGGACTGTCCTGCGGAGTCAGTGCGACGCCGGAACCCGACAGCTTGATTGTTTCGCGGTTCCAAAAGCTGAAAATTCCGCCCGCGAACGCCGGATTGTCGACAATCGCGTCAAAGCCGCGCGCGCGCCCGTCGCGCGGGTTCGCATCGCCCGAAGCATAAAAAAACGAGCCGCGGAATCGCATCCAATCTTTGTCTTCGGAAAGCTCGAGCGCCGCCATCTGCGCGTTGATTGTCACTTTGCGCCCGGCAAGGGGATTGAACGTGTCGTATCCCAACGCCTGATAAAATGCGTGGCTCACATTTATCGAACCGATGTGGCCGTCGCTCGCCCATCCCAGATACGCGACGCGAATTCCGTGCGTCTGGATTCCCGCGCCTTGATTCACCACGTTTCCAATCGGCGCGGGACGTACCAAAAATCCGTTCTTGTCGAAATGAATCGTCGGGTCGTCCTTGTTGTACGCGACGCTGAACTCCGTGGTGTAGCCCTTCCAGATGGAATCCTGCATGTACAGATTCGCGACGCCGACTTGCTGATGCCGCCGCTCAAACGTATTCAACTCGCTGTTTGTGTCTTTCTCGAGCATTTGAAAATACGCGACGTTGTACTGCCAGCGATTCGATTTCAGATTCCCGAACAATCGCAGTCCCGGCTGCTCGTCGGAGAACAGGAATCCGCGGAAGTCGCTGGTGAACTCCTGGATTCCCGCGCGCACCGATAGAAAATCGTAATTCGGACTCAAATCGGCAATTTTGTATTCGACAAACGCTTCCTGGATTCCGGCGTGGGTATCGAGGCGGTTCGTTCCCGCGCGCACGTCGATGTTCACCAAGCCCAGTTCCTGCGCGTTCAAATAGTTGATATTGAATTCCGGCGTGAAGCGGATCTGCCAATCCACGGGCTTGAAACTGGTGTCTCCGTGAAATAAATCAAACGTAAGCCTGAAATTCTGGCTCAGGAAAGACTGCTCGCCCTTTCCGAAAAACTCCGCGCTCCCCGGACGCGCCTGGCTCACGCCGCTCGGCGCAGGCACGCGCCGCTCGTCAAAAAATGAATTGCTCGTGCCCGTGAAACTGAAAAACGTGGAATTGCCGAAGACGGGATAGTCGCCCTTCCATCTGTTGCGATTGAACGGATCCCACCAGTGCCCTTTTACGTAGGGATATTCTCCGCCGTGGCCGTAGCGCTTGTACTCCGGCATGGCGATGTCCCATCTGTCCGGCTCCGCCTGAAATACTTTGTCGGAGGACGGCAACGGCGCTGCGGTCGCTGCGGTCGTTACTGCAGGGGTTTGCAATTGGTGGTAGGTTGGAGGTGCGGGCGCCGTAGTCGCCGGAGCTACAGGCGCGGCTCCCGGTGCTTCCGGCGGGCGTTGAAGCGTCCGCGGTGCCGTCAGCGGTTCCATTCGCAATTCCATCGTCACCACTTCCGCGGCGGCCACGGTCAAATCATTTCGCGCAATCGTTTGGAATCCGTCCTTCGTAATCGTCAGTTCGTATTTTCCTGGCGGTAGGTCCGCGAAACGGAAAACGCCGTCGCCCGTTGACGCGGTTTGAAATGTTTTGCCGCTCGGCCGAACTCGTAACGAAATCTGAGCACCACCAACGGGTTGACCCGCGGAATCCCGCAAGATCCCAAGCACGGCGGAAAATTGCCGGTTTGGCCGTGTCAGCCGCTGATTCTGCGTACCGCTCTGAGCGCGTGCGGCGTTGTTAGCAACGAAACGCGTTCCGGCGCGCGCATCAGCGAGGAAGATCGCCGATGCGGCTGCCGTCACCATGATTATGCAGGTCCGCTGCATTCGCGCACCGAAGAAACCGCTCAATTTTAAGAGAAACCTGCGGCAACGCATCGCGCTTTCCGCAGCCATAGGACGCGCTACTAGCTATCACAGCCCTAATGGCCCGGCAAGCATATTTCCCCTGGTTTCTCGACGTGATGTTGTCGGACAAGAACCTACCTTCGCGCATTCCTCGCATTGCATGTTGAGTCCGCTTGGTGGATGTGATACCAACTTCTAACTTCGCTGCGAGGAGTTATGCCGCGCGGCCACAAATGATCTCCTATTCCAGACGCCTGGTGACTCCGTCCATCGGAATTTTCCTTTGTATCGCGCTCGCTTCCTGTGCCGGGACAAGCTCCCCTTCGAATTCGCCCGGTTCACCATCGCCGCCGGTCGCAGAGCTGTCTGCTGCTGACGTTCAGTCGATTGCGCAGGCAGCAGCCTCCGCCGTGAATGTGCCTTACGTCGTCGCCGTGACGAATCGCGAAGGCGACATTCTTGCCGTATATCAGAAGCCCGGATTTTCGCCGGGCAGCATCGGAAATTTCAGTCAAACGGTTGACACCAACGAACTCGCAGTTTCTCTCGCCCGCACGGGTGCGTTTTTCAGCAACGACCAAGCGCCGCTCTCCTCGCGGACAGTGCGTTTCATCAGTGGAATTCACTTTCCGCCAGGCGTCACCGACACAGCGAACGCCGCGCTCTATGGCATCGAAAACACGAATCGCGGCTGCACCTTGAGCGCAAATTTCAATCCCGGCGAATCGATCCCGCCCGCGCGCTCGATTAACGGTGCAAATCCCGGCCTCGGCGTGACAACGGGCAAATTCGACGTGAACGATTCGAATCCGAACGCCGTCAATCCCGGTGGCGTGCCGATTTTCAAGAATGGAGTGCTGCTCGGAGGAGTCGGCGTCGGTGGTGCTTCAAATGACGTTGCCGAATTCGCGGCTTTTTCCGGAGCGACGAACAGAGGGTTGGGCCCTTCGCCGGCCCCGCCCGGCGTGGTTTTCATCGACGGCATTGCGTTGCCGTTTGTAAATCAAACTACGCTGCCCGCGGGAATGTCTGCGGGCTCGCCCGCGGGCGGCACATATTTGGTTGGCCCAATCGCAAGCCCGCAGGTTGCACCTGAAGGTTATCTCGTCGGTCCGAAGGCGGGTCCGCTTGGCGGCCTTTCGTCCGTGCAAGTCAATCAAATCGTGATGAGCGCCGTCACGACCGCGAATCAGACGCGCGCGGTGATTCGTCTGCCCGATGGCGTGCGGGCAAAAATGGTCATCGCTGTCGCTGATCTTGACGGCACGATCATTGCCCTCTACCGCATGAGCGACGCCACAATTTTCAGCGTGGACGTGGCCGCCACAAAGGCGCGTAACATGGTTTACTTCAACAGCGTCGCGCGCGTGCCCGCGGATCTTCCGGGAGTTTCGGTGGGTACGGCGCTGACAAATCGCACCATCAGCTTCGGTACGCAGCCGTTTTTCCCGCCTGGTATTGAGGGTACCGCAGCCGGTCCGTTTTTCGCCTTGTACACGAACGACGTTGCAAATCCCTGCACGCAAGGCTCGCATCCTGTTGGACCGAATCAGAGCGGCATTGTCTTTTTTCCGGGAAGTGAAGGGATTTACGTCAGCGGGCAACTCGTCGGCGGACTCGGTGTGAGCGGCGACGGAGTAGATCAGGATGATTTCGTAACCAGCGGGGGCGACGCGGGCTTCGAGCCTCCCGCGTCAATGCGCGCGGACCAAATTGTCATCAACGGCGTTCGCTTGCCTTACCTGAAATTCCCGCGCAACCCGACCGACTAGCGGGCGCGCAACTCCCGCGCTGCACTTGTGCTCCGCTACTTCGTTTTCATCATGGTGACCAAGGCGATCGAATCGGAATGTCCCTTGTCTTGTTCCCATGAATCGAACGAGCCGCCGATCGCCGGATTCCTCCCTTCGATTTGACGAATCATCGCCTGCACCTTATCGATTCCGTCGGGATGCGTCGCCACGAACGCGTAATCCAGCGTGTTCGGATCGCCCTGGTGGACCAGTTCTGTGTCGAGCTGATAGCCGGCAAGCGTCCCGTCCTCGATCAGCTTGTCCAGTTCAGGGGCCATGTACGTCTTGAAATTCCGGCTCCAATCCTCCACGTGGCCCGGCTTGATCGCGAACGTTCCCACCCACAGATAGGCGTGTTCGTACGTTCCGGGTTTGTTGGCATGAATCGTCGAACGCAGAAACATGTCGAAATGCCGCGCATTGGCCAGTACCGGGCTTGTGGTATCTGCCTCTCGTATGGCATCCAGCGCGCGCAAAATTCCCGCAACGCTCGTGGCCTGCAGCCAGTCTTCATGCGTCGGCCCGTTTTCGGTATGCACCACGGGATTGGCGGAACCATAGCCCGTCAAGGTGCCGTCTTCGACGAGCTTATCGAGCGTCGCCGTCATGCTCTGCGAAAATTTATCCATGCCGCCCCATTGCGCTCGCGGCACAGTCCATTCAGCGACATACGTGTACAAAATCTGCGCCGGCTTTTCCTGCTCCGAGACCTGGGGCGCGCCCGCAAAAACTCCCAGGGTGATCAGGCCCGCGCACATCAGTAGTCTCTTCATCAGTTTCTTCATCGCATTCCCCCCTCGCAATCGAAATTGCCTGGCACGCTACTCCACACAAGTGCCGGATAACAATTTCGTCGTCATCCTTCGCGCAATTTATGTCCCGCCAAATTTCCGAGCCCGTCGTACGCGGCGTATTTATACGTTTCCGAAAGTGTCGGATAATTGAACACCAATTCGATAAATGTGTCGAGCTTGCCGCCCATCTCCATGACAACGGAGCCGATGTGTATCAGCTCCGTAGCGTTTTCGCCGATCATGTGCACACCGAGGATGCGCTTGTCGTCGCGGCGAAAAATCAGCTTCAGCAGCCCGGCCGCATCGCCCGTGATCATTCCGCGCGCGTTGTTCGCGTAGCTGGCTCGTCCCACGGCGTAGGAAATCTTTTTCTCCTGGCATGATTCCTCGGTCTCGCCGACAGCGGAAATTTCCGGAATCGTGTAAATCCCCATGGGCATCATCGACGCCAGTTTCTGTTTGTACTGAAATGCGAATGCATGGCAAACGGCCAGCCGCCCCTGCTCCATCGAAGTCGACGCCAGCGCTGGAAAACCAATCACATCGCCCACCGCGTAGACATGTGCCGCACTCGTTTCATAATTTTCGTTCACCACAATCAATCCGCGCGAATTCACTTCGACGGCCGCCTTCTCCAGGCCCAGTCCGTCGATATTTCCGCGCCGTCCAGCCGCGAAGAGGGCCGTTTCCGCGCTAAGCGATTTTCCGGCACTGAGCATCATTTGAATTCCGCCGCTCGCGCGCTCCACCTTCGCCATCCGCTCGCCAAAATAAAATTGGACGTTTAAGCTGTCGAGTTTCGCTCGCAGCCGCTCGGCGATTTCTTTGTCGAGGAAGGGAAGCAGGCGATCTCGGCCGTCGACCAGAGCAACCTTCACACCCAGCGCGGCGAAAATCGAAGCATATTCGCAGCCAATCACGCCTCCGCCAACAACGATCAGGCTTTCCGGAATACGATCCATGGTCAGGATCGAATCCGAATCGAATATGAACTTGTCGTCGTAGGGAATTTCCGATGTACGATGCGGGCGCGAGCCTGTCGCGATCAAAATCGCGGATGCGGAGAGCGTGCGTGGTGCGCCTTTCGCCGTGACTATAATTGAGTGAGCATCGGCAAACGTCGCGACTCCGCGTACGAATTCGATTCCGTGGGACTCAAGGTTGCGTTCGATTCTCTTACGCTCTTCCGCCACCACCTGGTCTTTGTGGTGCATGAAGTCCTTAAC